>JAKSTF010000009.1 GCA_024402715.1 Alphaproteobacteria bacterium | reverse complement strand
CCCGTGGCAGTGGTGTTATGGGCGAAGACATTACCGCAAATTTATTAACAATCCCAGATATTCCAAAAAAATTAACCGGTAATTTTCCATCTGTGATAGAGGTTCGTGGCGAAGTTTACATGGCACGTACAGATTTTTTGGCATTAAATACCGTGGCCGAACAAAATGGCGATAAAGTTTTTGCCAACCCGCGTAATGCCGCTGCAGGATCTTTGCGTCAATTAAACCCACAAATTACAGCAACCCGTCGTCTGTCAGCGTTTGCATATACATACGGCGATTTATCCGAACGCACATGGGCAACCCAGGATGAATATTTTGATAAATTGGAGTCATGGGGATTTCGTACAACCAGAAATTGGGCCCACCGCGTCCACAGTTTGACGGAAATTCAAAATACCTATAACGAAATTATGTTGCAACGGGCCGATATACCTTTTGACATTGATGGTTTGGTATTAAAGGTTAACGATATTGCCACCCAGGAACACATGGGGGCCCGTGCCAACAGCCCCCGGTGGGAGGTTGCATACAAATTCCCCGCCGCACGCGCAATCACACAATTATGCGATATAACCATTCAGGTTGGACGCACCGGCGTGTTAACACCGGTTGCCGAATTGGAACCAATAAACATTGGCGGCGTTTTGGTATCACGTGCAACATTACATAACGCAGATGAAATTACCAGATTAAATATACATATTGGTGATCGGGTTATCGTTCAACGGGCCGGCGATGTAATTCCACAAATTGTTGGGGTGGCCGAAACCGCACAGAACGCAAAAACATTCGTATTTCCAACAACGTGCCCTGTTTGTGGTGGGGCGGTTATCCAAGAATCCGGCCAGGTTGCACGTCGTTGTATAAACAGCCTGTCTTGTCCGGCACAACGCATTGGTGAATTAGAACATTTTGTATCAAGACACGGATTTGATATCGAAGGATTGGGAACCAAGCAATTAGAATTATTTATATCCAAAAATTGGATTAACAGTGCCGCAGATATATTTACATTAATTGCCGACCATGGCGATGAAATTAAAAAAATGGATGGTTTTGGTGATAAATCTGTATCGAATTTAAATACCGCAATTGAAAACGCAAAAAACATTGAATTACACAAATTTTTATTTGCAATCGGTATCCCAGACATTGGCCAGGTAACCGCAAAAATATTAGCCCGGACCGCGGGTAATTTAACCACATTGCGTAATATGCCCGAATGGAAACTACAACAAATTGACGGAATTGGCGAAACGATGGCTAATGAGATTGTATCATTTTTTGCAGATGAACATAATACCAATGTTTTAGATAATATTTTAAAACATGTAAATGTCATTGACGCCCCCAACACACCCGAAAACAAAAATGGCCCATTGGCCGGCAAACGCGTGGTATTAACCGGGGCATTGGTAAATTACACACGTGATGCCGCCCGTGAAATATTAGAACAAATGGGGGCCACCGTTTCATCGTCTGTATCGGCAAAAACCGATATTGTATTGGCCGGTACTGATGCGGGATCTAAACTAACGCGGGCAAATGAATTGGGCATAACCGTATGGTCTGAAACCGATTTTGAAAATATAATTAATAAACCATAGCATTTCAGACAAAAAATTCTTGACTATTTTTTGTCTACTATGTTACTCTCTGTGGCACACAATAAAAATATCACAGGGATAAAAAAATGAGTGACTATACGCAAATACGTAAATTAATTTCGAATCCAGATTTTAATAATTTACCACTTCAAGTACAGAAAACTTACCTGCAACTTCGATTTGATTGTAAACGCAAGTATGCAGATAAACAAAAATCAGAAATAAATGAGGACAACATTAAAAATAAAATAAATAAATCGATATCAAATAAAAATAATTTTATCAATATGTTTGATCCAAAGATCTTTTAATCAATACAGATTTTTCATTTTTCCCGCCCACAGGCGGGTTATTTTTTTGTATAAAAAATCGCCACTTTTTTTATTTTGCGTATCAACGACGCTTTAAACGGATGTATTCACCATTTTATTCTTGCAATAATATATATATATATATTAACCTTTTGGTCAAAAGGCAGGATTGTTATCATGAAATTTTTATCACTTTTGACCATATCTTTGTGTTTGTTTTTCTTTGGTTTTAATAATGTTTTTGGGGGATCAACGGCAACATTTCCTACATGTGGTGCGGGTGCTGTGACAGGTTCTAAATACTGTGCACAGCGTTTTTCTGGGTCAATGCCACTTATCTCTGGTCAATCACCTACATTTATCGATACACCTATTTGTTGCAAATCCTGGTCTGTAGATACAGACGAAACATGTGAATGTAAAGGTGCAAACCTTATAAGTGGAGGAGCAACCGGCCAGACAAAGACATGCAATAATTGCGGCAGTATAACCGAAGTAAAATACAATGGTGGTGGAACCAGTGGTGGAACAACCGGTGGAGGAACAACGACCGGTAATGGTGTTGATTGCACCGCTTCAAATTGTAGCCAAGCACAATTAACTGATGCAAATGGAAAAATATATTGTTGGACCGGGACAACAGGTTCATGCAGTGGTAATACAAGCAATACCATTGGTATGGATACATGTGGTTTATTTTATTCTAAATGTTATGGTGGCAAAGGTGTAACGGATTCTGGCGGAAATGCACACTGGGGCCCCGTTACCTGTAAATCGGGATACCATAAATACATTTTCGATTGTTACAAAGATTGTTCCGCTGGGTATTATGCATCAACCACAACGTGTGAAAGATGTCCTGAATATAAAATTGCAGGAACAGGCGCAGCATCTGGCAAATATGGTCGAAGCACTACAAATGCCAACAGTATAAAAGACTGTTTTATGCAAGCATACAGTATATCGAATGATACATTTACAAACGATATCGGTACATACAAAATAACCAGTGAATGCCATTATCAATAATCACGATATAACTTCCGTTAATAATTTTTTGTTTATAAATTGATTAATTTAACAACGAATGCCCAATATGAGCATTTATTTGCTTTATATAATTATCCATACTGTTTTTTCCTGCAAAACATCGATTAAATAACATACAAATAATTAAGTGAAAAATAAATACACCCAAAACACATTTATACAGATAGAACGAAGCTTTAATTCAAAATGTTTATTTCTAAAAATGCGAGCTTTTATACAAGCGAAAACAATTCGGTAATTTCAATAGATTATCCACTTTCAAAACTAGTAAATTTATGGTTTTATCAAATCACCAGATTGACTGCGGTCACCTTGCAAAATTTGCAAATACAAAACGGCATACTTCCGTCTGCCTTTTTGCAGCGGTTCGAACAGATGCATCGCCAGTTCTCATCTACCCTTTCGCATAAAAATTAATCCCCCACTTTCGTGAGGGACAAATTTTTCTGGGGCGGGTGACCAGATTCGAACTGGCGACATTTGGTACCACAAACCAACGCTCTAACCAACTGAGCTACACCCGCCATACTTGGTGGAGCTGATCGGACTCGAACCGACGACCCCTTGCATGCCATGCAAGTGCTCTACCAACTGAGCTACAACCCCATGCAGGAATATATTTTACATTTCTTCTTGCCAAATGTCAAATCAATTTGCTAACCTTTTTTCAAGAAGGAGTTTTTATTATGGATTATCAAGCTTTAAAAGCCGAAACAGAACAAAAAACTGCCCAAACACTGGAAGTTTTACAGGGCGAATACGCAGGTTTACGTACAGGTCGCGCATCTGTTCATTTATTGGACGGAATACGCGTTCCCGTTTATGGTTCTGAAATGCCGATTAACCAAGTTGCAACCGTTTCAACACCAGACACACAAACATTATCTGTTACTGTATGGGACATAAGTAATGCCCCAGCCGTCGAAAAGGCAATTCGTGATTCAGGTTTGGGATTAAATCCAATGACAGCCGGGGGTGTTATTCGTTTGAACCTGCCACCATTAACCGAAGAACGTCGTCGCGAATTAACCAAAGTTGCGGGAAAATACGCCGAAGAAGCAAAAATTTCCATGCGCAATATTCGCCAAGATGCGATGGGAAAAATAAAACGTGCAGTTACAGACAAAGAAATTTCCGAAGACGATCAGCATAAATTCGAAGAAGATTTACAGAAAGTTTTTGAAAAACGTGGTGCCGAAGTTGACGCAATGGCAAAACAAAAAGAAACTGACATTATGTCTGTTTAACAGTAGTAGGTAATCGGATAATATAACATGTTTAACTTTTTAAAAAAGAAAAACGCCACAGTATCTGCGGTCCCCAATATTCCACAACACGTTGCATTTATATGTGACGGCAACCGTCGTTGGGCCGAACAACGCGGCCTGCCACCATTGGCCGGTCATCAGGCGGGAATTTCAAATTTTGAAAATTTGATTGATTGGTATATAAAACGTGGTGTTTCAACAATAACTTTTTTCGTATTTTCCACAGAAAACTGGACACGTTCAAAAGAAGAAGTCGATTTTTTGATGAAATTATTTTACACGGAATTAAAAAAGAATTTAAAACACGCCATCAAAAAAAATCTGCGTTATCGTATCGTTGGCACACGTGAACACTTACCAAAACGATTGGCTGATTTGTGCGATGAATTAGAAACCGCCACCGCTGAAAACACCAATGGGACCGTTGTGTTTGCACTGAACTATGGCGGTCAAGACGAAATTATTGATGCCGTTAATGCTGCGATTGTTGCGGGTGCACCCGTAGACAAACAAACATTTGAAACGTTTTTAGACACTGGGGATTTATTACCTATTGATTTAATGGTCAGAACCAGTAATGAATATAGAATTTCAAACTTTTTGTTATGGAAACTGGCATATTCTGAATTGTTATTCGTTCCAGAACATTGGCCTGAATTGGTAAAGTCTGAAAAACTGTGGCAATACACATTGGATGAATTTGCAAAACGCAATCGTCGCTTTGGCGGTGGCAAAAAAGCAAATTACGCTGGCAAAAAAAAGAAGTAAAAAGGTTATTAGTATGAACAATACACTAAAACGCATATTGGCCGCCATCGTTATGATGTTAATTGCAACAGGGGCCGGCATTGGTGAATATTATGGTTTACATACTGTTCGCATATTGTCTGTATCAGTTGTGTTTGGAATGATTATCGAATTTATTTTAGCAATTATTCACAGTAAAAAAAATAAAATTCCGACAAAAAACAATCGTATTAAATTTATAATATTTTTTGTATTGTTAATAACAATGCTGTTGTCGGCAAATTATGTCGGCACCCGGCCATGGATTATGTTATTGATATTAATGACAATCAGTGCGGCTGATATTGGTGCATGGTATTTTGGCCGCATATTTGGCGGTGACAAAATGTGGGAACGTATATCTGCCAATAAAACCTGGGCGGGACAAATTGCCGGTATCATGTGCGGAACGGGTGCGTCTGTATTATACGGTCTGTTGGGAACAGATACATTTATGCCACAGTTATTATGGATTGGCATCAGTGTTTCTCTGCTTAGCCAATATGGCGATTTAACCGCCAGTTGGATAAAACGTAATATTGGGATTAAAGATTTTGGCAATATATTACCCGGACATGGCGGTTTATTAGACCGTTTTGATGGATGGATTTATGTGTTGCCACTGATATGGTTTGTAATGATTTAAACAACGGATGAAAAAAACATGCATATTATTTGGAATATTGTCGCATTATTGATTGTTTTGGGAACTATGGTTTTTATCCATGAACTTGGACATTTTTTGGCCGCACGTTGGGCAGGTGTTCGCGTTGATAAATTTTCAATAGGATTTGGACCAGCACTGATAAAATGGCATGACAAACATAATACACAATGGCAAATTGCAATATTACCATTTGGCGGTTTTGTGTCATTATACGGCCAAGAAGATATGTTTAATCGCAATAAATATAACGAATTACCGAATAAAAAACGTGTTGGACATTATCTGTCTGTGCCCACGTGGAAACAATTTATAATTTTGGCCGCCGGGGTATTTATGAATTTTATTTTGGCATGGACATTATATTCTACATTATTCATAGTAAAACCACAAAACGTGCAATTACCTGTCGTTGGCCAGGTTATTCAAAAATCCGCAGCATTTGATGCTGGAATTCGTCCGGGGGACATAATCATGCGTGTTGATGGCGAAAAAATAACAAATTGGGGTGACTTAATCATTGCCAAAGAATTGGCCGACAAACATGATGCGGACGTAATATTATTACGCAATGAAAAATTGGTTAACGTAAAAATTACACCTGCCGAACGATGGGGCCTAATCGCAGACGGCAGCAAAACAGAAATTCGTAAACGTAATTTTTTAACCGCAATATATGCCGGTGCACGCGAAACATATCAACAATCTAAGACGTTGTTAACCGTATTAAAGCAAATAATTACGGGCGAACGTTCATCAAAACAATTAGGATCGTTTATTTCAATTGCCGAGGTATCAGGTCATGCAATGACTTTGGGGATTTTGGCATTATTGTCAATTATCGCGTTATTGTCTGTAAATTTAGGGGTAATAAATTTATTACCCCTGCCCGTATTGGATGGTGGTTATTTAGCAATTTTAATCATCGAAGGGATTACCCGTCGTAAATTAGATGGTAGAGGGATGGAAATCGCAATAATAATTGGGTGGATTTTAATTCAGGCATTAATTATGTTTACAATGTGGAATGATATATCACGTGTATTTAACTTAAATTAAACGAATAAAAACAAATGAAAAAACAACATGTAATTTTTGCAACATATCTTGGGCTTGGTATTGTCGGGGCAAATGCAACCGTTGTATCCAAGATTGACGTATCTGGCAATCAACGCATGGATTCTGAATCTGTTCGTATAATATCAGATGTCCATATTGGCGATAAAATTGATACAGAACGAACAAATCAAATTGCAAAAAAATTACAAGAAAGCGGATATTTTTCAAAAATTAATGTTTATATGTCTGGGAACACATTAAAAATCGACATAGCCGAGTCCCCAACAATCAACGTAGTAACGGTTGAAGGTAATGATGAAATATCAACTGATGATTTAAAAAAAGAAATTCGAACCAAAGAAAGAACATCTTATGATGAATCTATAATTGGGGCGGATGTCCGCCGTATGTTAACATTATATCAACGCAAAGGGTATTTTGGCACCAAAATAGATCCAAAAAAAATTAAATTAGAAAACAATCGCGTAAATATCGTATATGAAATAACCGAAGGTCACCCAACATACATATCCGACATAAAATTTACAGGAAACAAAAAATTCCGCAGTCGCGAATTACGCAGTGAAATTTTATCACGCGAACACGCGTGGTGGCGTTTTATGACACAATTTGATGTATTCGACGAAGATCGAATTTTATACGATCAACAAATGTTGCGCCAATTTTATCTGCGCAATGGTTATGTGGATTTTCAAGTATTAAATACCACAGGGCTGTTTACACCGGATCGTGAATATTATTCTGTTACATTCGACGTATCAGAGGGGGAAAAATATAAATTCGGCAAAATTGATATAGATAACCCATTCCCCGATGTTCCAATGGATGTATTAACCCGTGTATTAAAGGTATCTTCGAACACAACATACAATGTGGACTTGGTCGAAGAAACAATGTCGGCCCTGCGCAGTGCGGTTGCCGATTATGGATATGCATTCATAAACGTTGAACCGGTACCAACAAAAAATGATACATCCCATACAATCGATATGATATTCAAGATTCAAAAAACAAATCGTATATATCTAAATTCGATAAATATTTTGGGGAACGTTCGCACATTTGACAGCGTTATTGAACAATTAATTCCAATGCGTTCGGGTGATCCATTTTCGTTACAAACGATTGAGACGGGGCGTCAAAATCTGATGCGAACCCGATATTTCAAAGATGTTCAAATGATTCCGACACGCATTGCTGATGCAAATATGATGAATTTGGATATCAAGGTTGAAGAACAACCAACCGGCGAATTATCTGGCGGTTTTGGTTGGTCAAATATTAACGGTTTTATGATTGATGCGGGTATCACAGAAAATAATTTTATGGGGCGTGGCCAGACCGTTCAATTACGTGGTTCAATTGCACAATATCAAAAACAGGCCCTGTTCAGTTTTACAGAACCATTTTTATTTGGTCGCCCCCTATCCGCAGGTTTTGATATTTCATACACAATGTATAACTATTCTTCGTTAGGCGGTTTTGGATATGATCGAGATTCGTTAACATTAGCAACACGTATGGGCTGGAAATTAACAGACCATTGGTCACAAAACATGCGATTATCTGCGTCATTTGATCAAAATTATGACATTCAGTCAAAAAATGGCTGGGCAGATGCAAATCTGTACACATTGGGAACGTATTTTAAATATCATAATTTAGACACAAATTTTCAACAGAATACACATACCGGCGTTGTCGCGAATTTAGGTATCGCATATACAGGTTTTGGTGGCACAGAAACATTTATGCGTTATAACGCAGATATTATCGGAATGATAAAATTTTTAGATGACCGTTGGCAACTGCGTTCTTCCATTGATTTTGGTTATCTGCAAACCCTAGATGATGATTACGTATCACGTGTATATCGTTATTTTTTGGGGGGTGAAACATTACGTGGTTTTGATATTGCGGGTGTTGGCAGCCGCAATTGGTATTACACAACATATTCATTGGGGGGACTGTGGAAAATTAATGGGTCAACGCAATTAAATTTCCCTGTATTTATCCCAGATGAATATCAGATCAAAGGTTTTCTGTTCGCAGATTATGGTATATTAGGCAAACCACCACACAAAGAATACGAGTTTATTGGGCATAAAAATTATATAGACAACGATTGGCGAACATCTGTTGGTTTTGGGATTTATTGGAACACCCCAATGGGACCAATGAATTTCAGTTGGGGCTGGCCGTTAAAAATGAATAAATATGATCGCGAGCAACGATTCTTGTTATCATTCGAAACGCAGTTTTAATAAATCGGTGCATATAAAAATACCAATTTGTTTTGACTTGACCCAACGAGTGTAAATTTTTTATAATTTCAAAAAAGTAGTATAACGGGGGAAAAATGAAAAAAATTTTCTTAGGGTTGTTCGTTACAATCGCTTTGGCTGGATGTGGTCAGGTATATGATCGTGAACCGGTTGGGGTTGGCTATGACAACAACGAATTAAAATTAAGTCCATGCGCATGCATGATGGTATATCAGGCCTAAGGGACGGCCCACAAATCTGGGGGGGAAAAACAAATTGGAATATCCAAATGATTATGAAACCCAGGCTTTCCCTGCGGGGGCCAGTATCTCTGTCACACGTGTGATGGGAATTGCTGTGTCCGTCGTATTTTTTTTAATAATATTTACATGCATATTTTTGATGTGGGCAACCCGTTCAGCGCGTGTTGATCCATTTATTGTATCAATTGATTCTGATACCGGTGATTGGCAGATTATAGAAAGTCCAAATAATATTTATGCTAAATTACAATCCGTATCACAATCAAATAAAATCACCGGCCAGGTATTTCAAAAAAAACATACAAATTATACCCCATACCGTGCGATGCAAGAATCATTAATTGTTAAATTTACAAAAAATTTATTCAGAATTGATAATGCACCCATTGCTCAAAATACCGTACGATGGCATACGTGCGATCGTAACACAGTATGTCAATCAATTGATGTTCCGTTTCATAATGACAATGAATGTGCAATATATTGTGCCACAAATGATGCTATGTTTACAAAATTCTTGTATAACATTGTTCCACAATGGACAAATTTTGTTAAAAACGGCGAATATATGCAATTATTAACGAAAACAATTAAATTATCCCCAATTGGCGAAATCACTGAACGCGGTGGTAATTGGCACATGCATGCAACAATAAAAACGTCAAAAATGGGTAACATTGATGTCATTGCATACATAGATGTGTTACGTGATGAAAAAACACACCCAGACACATTGGGGTTTTATATAAATGATTTTAATGCATACAAAATAAAGTAAGAACACAATGAAAAAACTAATTTCGTTTTTTATTGGATTGATACTGTTGTTGGTAACGATTACCGCGATATTTTTGGCTGCAACGATATATGACGCAGGTTTACAACGTGAAACTAATGTTTATTTTTTTCAATCGGGCAATTTGTCTGAACAACGTCCTGGGATGCCACAACGTCCCGATTTGATTGACGATTTAGAATTACAAAAGTTTTTTGTTGCCAAATATTTACACGATTATTTTTCAGTAATTCCAGACAAGAACAGTATTGATTTGCGCAAAAATACCATTCGTTCAATGTCACGGCAAAGTGTTTTTTCTGAATGGATCGATGATGTTTTACCAGAAATAGATCAAATGACAAATAAAAAAATGTTACGAACCGTCCACTTAAAAGATATTGTTCGCCCCATAGGCAGCCAATACTGGACTGTTTCATACACAATGAAAACGTGGAATCAACCAAATAATTTTACTGAATCACCAACGATTTCATACGGGACATTGATTATGAAATGGATTTTTGAACCTGCCCTGCGTCCGAAATATCAATCAGAACAAAACAAATTTCGCAAAGATTTAAACCGCGGTATAGATCCTGCAACAATGTTTCGTTTCGGCGTTACAGAAATTATAAAGCAATAAAAATGAAAAAATATTTTAATATCTTACTAATTTTAACAACTTTAACATTTCCAGCATTTGCGGATGATGCGTTTGATGATTTTGCAATTGTAGATTCGGATGATGCTGATATCGCGACAGATTCTGTTACATTAAACATGGGATCTGATCCCGCACCGGTTGAAACGTTTGATATTGCCGGTATTATGTTGGGGATGGGCTTTGAAGATGTTCAAACCCTGTTTTTCAAAAACAAAGGTTTATATTCCCCACGTAAAAAAAACAGCATTATTTATACAATTATCCCCGATTGGAAATACAATTTAGATTATGAATGTCGTCAACAGGGTGTTGTAATACCAGAAAAATTAGAAAAATGCATAAACAGTTTGGCCCGCAAACGTGGTCTGTTGTACGCATCCGAATTGCATTTAATGCGTGAAAATACGGGGGAAACAATCACAGTGTATTTTACCAGCAATGCGACAGACAATGTTGTATGGCGTGTTTTATACAATAATGATGTTGATGAAATAGAAGGTGACCACGACAAATTTACCAATCAACGTGAAAAAAAGGTTTTGGCATTTTGGCAAAATGTCTTAGATAAATATGGCACCCCAAATTCTGGGTCTGATAAATGGATTTCATCTGATAACGCGTATGATCCAATGATGACAGCATATTTTGGTTCATTGGATTTGGTTGATAATGGCCGTAATGCATCAGACGCATCATTAAACATCCAACAGGCCCGCGAAAATTTCCATGCAAAACCGTATGCGTTTTAACGATTGATATAATTTATAAAAGAAGCAAACGCCGAATAAAAATCCGGCGTTTATTTATCATATACCCTATTGGGCCAATGTTCCAACCGACATTGTAATACGGCGGATTCCACTGCTGATAGATTTTTCTTTGTTAATACGCGCGCGAATAATTTGCCCCGTATGATTGATATGTGTTCCCCCACACAATTCACATGACACTTCACCCGCGGTAATAACACGAACAACATCACCATATTTTTCACCAAACAATGCCATGGCACCACGGGTCTTGGCCTGTTCTATGTTCATTTCTTCGTGTGTAACCGGCATATCCGCCGCAATCCATGAATTCACCAAATCTTCAACCGCCTGTTTTTCATCCGCAGTCATTGCACGTCCAAATGAAAAATCAAAACGCACGGAATCCGGTGAAACCTTAGAACCGCGTTGTTCAACATCTTGATTTAATACGCTGCGCAATGCCGCCTGCAACAAATGCGTTGCAGTATGTGCACGTGCGGTTTGTTGACGCGTTGCAGTATTAATAAGACTGCAAACAACGTCACCAGTTTTAATATCTGCGGTTAATGTTCCCTTATGAATAACAACGGTGCCAACACGTGCAGCCTCGGACACGGTCATAACCGTTTTACCATCACACGTTAATTCACCACTGTCACCAACCTGGCCACCTTGGGTGCCATAAAAATTGGTTTTATCCAGCGCAACCTCTACCATATCACCAGCGGCGGCCGTTTGCACGAATTCACCGTCACGCAAAATTGCCAAAACCGTTGATTGCATATCCGCAACCGGCGCATATTTTGATTTATCTGCGGTTGCCTGTAAACCTGTTTGCGTTTCCCATAATGTCCGTGTTCCCTTGGTATCTGCACGAGAACGTTCCCTTTGTTCGGTCATGCATTTTTCAAACCCGGCAACATCAACATCCATTTTTTTATCACGCAAAATCATTTGGGTTAAATCCAATGGGAAACCATATGTATCAAACAATTTAAACGCAACGTCACCCGGTAATACCCCATTATTAATCTTTGGTAATTCAGTATCCAATAATTTCATTCCATTTTGCAACATATCTGCAAACGCATTTTCTTCATTTTGGATTATTTCAACAACACGTTGCTGGTTTGCTGCCAATTCAGGGTATGCCATCCCCATTTCCGCAATCAATGCTGGATACAATTTTGACAACAATGCCCCACGATGCCCCAACATTTGTCCATGACGCATTGCACGACGTAATATACGGCGAATTACATAGCCACGGTCCGTATTCGATGGAATAACACCATCTGCAATGGCAAAACCGACCGCACGCAGATGATCTGTAATAACTTTGAAAGATGAAACATTTGCATCTGTCCGTTTTACCCCCGTAACATCTTCGGTGGCAGCAATCAAATGACGGAACAAATCTGTATCATAATTGTCTGTTACCCCCTGTAACACCGCCGCCCAACGTTCCAAACCGGCACCGGTATCAACATTTTGCATAGGCAACGGATTTAAATTACCATTTGCATCCCTGTCATACTGCATAAATACGTTATTCCATATTTCAACATACCGGCCCCCATCTTCATCCGGACTGCCTGGGACATCACCGAACAAATGATCACCCATATCATAGTGCATTTCTGTACACGGCCCACATGGTCCCGTATCACCCGCAGACCACCAATTATCTTTATCCAGACGAATCGCATCCTTGCCCGCAACCTTTTTCCAAATTTCGGTTGCTTCGTCATCACTGATGTGTGTTGTTACAACAATCCTTTTCGGATCCAATCCGATTACATTTGTCAAAACATCCCACGACATTTTGATTGCTTCTTCTTTAAAATAATCACCAAATGACCAATTTCCCAACATTTCAAAGAATGTATGATGACGTCCATCAAAACCAACTTCGTCCAAATCATTGTGTTTACCACCGGCACGAATACATTTTTGAACGTCGGCAACACGTGTGGCAAACGCAGGTTCTGTTCCCTGTAAAATACCCTTCCATGGGACCATGCCGGCCACCGTAAATAACAATGTTGGATCATTTGGTATCAATGATGCAGATGGAACAATCGTGTGTCCGTGTGATTTAAAATAATCCAAATAAACCTTACGTATATCGTTATATGTCATCTTTATGTCCTTGTTATATAAATTGATACTGCAGTGTGATACAAATAACCACAGAATGCAACCATAATAATTGTGTTTTTGGTTATAAATTATTCGGGGATATTTCTAATCTTGCCCATGTTGGGCAGCAGCATCAACCGATTGTAAATAATTACTTAAACACGCATTATATCTGTTAATCGCATTTTCATAACATTCAATTGGCGAACGGACCGGGGTTGCCGGCAATCCATACTTTGTATTTGAATTATCTATTTTAACAGAAATATAATTTTGCGTATCCATAAATATAGGACTGGCCGTTGCACTAAGTGACCGGGCATAGGTCCCCAACATCGTCCACATAGCCGCATCAATTGGTGGATAAAAATTCAAACTGTCGCTGATTTTTTGTAAATCAAACATAATCGCATTTAACGCGTCCGCAAAACCGATTGCCGTATCCATACGAATTAATGTACCGGCAAATCCAAAATGTGGTCGAACCAATACAACATTTTCACCATCGGGCACACAAGATTCCGGATTTTCAATTGCACAAAACAAATCCAAAATACGGTGATTAAAAACAATAGCACTTTGCACAATTGCAAAATTATCAACCGCAACGTCTGGGACATCACCCAACGCTGTCAACATATCATCGTCATCAACAAAAACAATCCATTGCGCATGCTTTGCAAATTTTTGGGCATGGCGTATAATTTCAACACGCGCCCCCAACAATCCAACATTTTCCACCCCGTTAATAATTTTTAAATCACCACGATACCCCAATTTACGCACGGTCCGCCGTTGCAACCGTACAGCCGGATTATCGTTATATATGATTAACACAAAATTTCGTGGCAAACGCCCCAACGCCGGAATTGAAATCCGCAACATTTCCAAATTAAATGTGGTTAAACCAACAACAAATTTTTTATTTTTGCGTAACATAGTAAAAATTGTAATGAATTGTTTATAAAATTGCAAACGCTTAATTATTTATGATATAATAAAAATAATCCAGGGAACAGATATCAATGAACAAAACAATGTTATTTGCACTTATTGCGTTGACCGCAATTGTTATTGCATCATCATTTGATTTGCAATTGATGCCACATGCAGCGATAAATATTCCCCCAAAATTATTAGGAACTGAATTATATGTATGCCCTGCGGCCAGTTCAACCTGGGACGCATTGGCAATAAATATGCGTCCCATATCACAGTATGTTATAATGGGATTCTTTTTTGTCACGATGATATTGGTATTTATGTGGGGATGGGAATTGTACCAAAATTTGTTGAAAGATAAATTTTCACGTGATGGTTTTAAAAAGCCATGGGGATTCACAAAATTATTATTTTGGACGATTGTTATATTCACATTATTAACATCAACCCCAAATCATTTCCGCACAGTCCATATTACCGGTGCGGCCGGCGAATGGGTTTTATGTGAAAACAATACACCGGGGGCACGTGCAGTGCGTGCAAACAGTATTCGATAACAGCCCCGAAAATCCGGCATTTTTTATCACGTTTTTTGTCAATATTTTGATTTTCTGGGAAAAAATAAATATTTTCTTGACTTAAAGGCCCGAATTCTCTACGCTTTGGCTAAGCAGGACAGGCAGTTTTGATTTATAGTTACATCAATTGTGCCAAGACACTGCGGGCAGCTTATCAATTTCTATGAAAGGAGAAACACATGAACAAAATGCAATTGATTGAAGCAATCGCAAACGAATGCGAAGTAACAAAAGGCACAGCCTCTGCTTGTTTGGACGCATTTATCAACACAGTTACAAAAGTATTGAAAAAGAAAGGCGAAGTTCGCTTGGTTGGTTTCGGCACATTCGCAACTGCAAAACGCAAAGCGACAACTGGCCGTAATCCACAGACCGGCGAAGCAATCAAAATTGCTGCATCTGTTCAGCCAAAATTCAAACCAGGTAAAGCATTAAAAGACGCATTAAATTAATGTTTTCTGGTAAAAAACACCCGCCAATCGGCGGGTGTTTTTATTATAGGAAAATAAACGCAAACGGCGTGCATTTTATTTGCTTGCTTTCAATGGCGTTTTTCGGCAAAATATCATACAGGTTCTTTGGCGTTTCACGGAACCATAACTGCATAACATAAGGACAAAGATTATGCGTCAAGGTAAAGTTAGATTTTTTAATGGTAAATTATGCTACGGTTTTATATGCCCAGATGCCCCAAATGCAGATGGCAATACAGAGGATGTATTTATTCATTCCAGTGTAATGAAGGCAGCAGGCATCCGTTTTTTAAATGAAAACGATATCGTTGAATTCGAAGAAGAAGTTCGTAACGGTAAATTATCCGCAACAACATTAACATTGATTCAACGTGATGAAGAATCTGCACGCAGATACCAAGAACGTCGCGCTGAACGCCGCCGTTCTGTTGAAAATCGCAAACAGCACGAAGAAAAATCTGCACGTCGCGGTTTTGCGTTTTGGAAAAAATAATCATTTTATTTTTTTGAATTTTACGGTGCCATGTATGGTACCGTTTTTTATTGCTAGATAAAAAATTTTCTTATACCATTTAATTGTAATAACCAAAGGATTTACATTATGTGGACATCAATTGCCATCATCGCCATTATTTCATTATATGTTATTTGTATTTATAATAATTTAATCGCATTACGTAACCAATCGCACGAAGCAGCTGCTACAATCGACACACAATTAAAACGCAGGTATGATTTAATTCCAAACTTAGTAGAAACGGTTCGTGCAGCGGCAAACCATGAAAAACAAACATTAAATGCCGTTATATCTGCCCGCAACATGGCAATGAATGCCACGGGGCCAGAACGCGTTAGTGCAGAAAATAATTTAACACAAACATTAAAAACGTTATTTGCGAATGTTGAAAATTATCCAACACTGCGTGCAAATGAAAACTTTTTGGAACTACAGCATGAATTATCAGACACAGAAACAAAAATTCAATCTGCCCGCCAATTTTATAATACGGTTGTTATGCGTTTAAATACCAAAATCGAACAATTTCCGTCCAATATTGTTGCGAATTTATTTAGTATTAAACAAGAAACGTTATTTGAAATAACAGAATCTGAACGCACAACCCCACAGGTAAAATTTTAAAACGGTCAAAAAATGCAATCATTTACACTGCATACACATACGATTGGTTTTGATGGCAAAAATTCAGTTGTCGAAATGATTGATGCCGCTGCATCCGCAGGTTTCAAAACAATCGGCATATCAAATCATTTTATTGTACATCCAGAAATAAAATCGGCACGTATGTATAAATATGCCAAGATGTATAATTTTGCAAATATATACAGCACATCATTTGACCAGGTAATTCAAAAATTTATCGCCCACTATAATGAAATTGACACATTACAACAGACATCAAAAATAAAAATATTACGTGGGATGGAGGTTGATTTTTTCAACACCCCACAATGGCGTGATGGATTTGATACAGCAATTAAAATTTTACGTCCAGATTACATAATAGGTTCAGCACATTTTGTATATCATAATGGCACATTGTGCAACATGCATGATATTGCAACATTTGATTCAAACACCCAAAACAAAGCCCTACAAACATATTGGGAAAACGTTCAAAATGCCGCTGCATCGGGTCTGTTTACATGGATGGCGCATTTGGATTTACCGAAAAAAATGGGATTGGGATGTGACAAATATTGGCATGCAATACAATCAGATGTTTTAGATACAATCACCAGAACAAAAACCGGCCTAGAAATCAATACCAGTATGTATCGTCCAACATGTGATGAACCGTATCCATCCCCTGCAATACTAAAAATGGCCGTCCAAAAGAATATTCCGGTTATTATCAGTGATGATGCACATAACAAAGACCAAATCGGCCGCAATTTTGACCGTGCAGAAAAATTGGCATTAAATTGCGGCGTAACACGTTTTATTGGATTGGCTGATATTATTCACAAAAAACAACGCTGATTTGACATTACTATACGCCAATATTATAATAAAAATAACAATGTCGATAACCGTGTTATATTTTTTTTCCAAACATTACTGGCACAAGTGTGCCATCTAGATTCATTTAAACGCATTTTGCACTTTTATTTTTCACATAAACATATTATGATTTAACTAAATAAAAAACAGGAAAATTTTATCATGTCAGAAATTATTTTAACCGGCGTCCGACCAACCGGCCCATTGCACATTGGCCATCTGTCTGGTGCATTACAGGCAAATGTAGATATTCAAAATACAGGCAAATATGACAAAATGTATGGTATGATTGCCGACGCCCAGGGTTTAACCGATAACTTTGATAATCCGGCAAAAATTCACGACAATGTATTACAGGTCGCCTTGGATATGTTGGCAATCGGATATGATCCGACACGCACAACAATGTTTTTACAATCTGCGGTTGCAGAATTAACCGAATTAACATTTTATTATATGAATTTGGTAACGGTTGCACGTCTGCAACGTAATCCAACAGTAAAAACAGAAATTTCACAAAAAGAAAAATTTAATACCGGTATTCCCGTGGGATTTATGACATACCCAATATCCCAGGCCGCAGATATAACCGCATTTAATGCAAACGTTATACCGGTTGGTAACGATCAATTACCGATGATTGAACAAACGGTGGAAATCGTTCATAAATTCAATTCTATTTACGGTCAAACATTAGTAACACCGCGTGCAATTATCCCAACATCTGGGGTGGCGGCACGTTTACCCGGAACAGATGGTAATGCAAAAATGAGCAAATCATTAGGTAATTGTATTTATTTAAAAGATTCATCAGATGAAATCGCAGCCAAAGTAAAAACTATGTTCACCGATCCAAACCATATACGTGTTGAAGATCCGGGAAACACAACAGAAAATCCGGTATTTATGTATTTATCTGTATTTGCAAAACCCGAACATTTTGCTGCATTTATGCCGGAATATGCAAATTATACCGAATTGGCAACACACTATGAACGTGGCGGTTTGGGTGATGTAAAGGTTAAACGTTTTTTAAACGCGGTATTACAAGAAACCCTGCGTCCAATCCGTGAAAGGCGCGAAATGTTTGAACGCGACCCCGGGGCGGTAATGGAAATATTAAAAAATGGTACAATCGATGCACGCAATGTTGCCGCCGACACCGTAAAGCGCGTTAAAACGGCAATGAAATTAAACTTTTTTGATTAATAAATAATGGGGACAATTATGAAAAAATTATTGGTAATATTATGTTGTATATTGGGAATATGTGTGGTTATTTATACGCAAATTGGCACACACCCAAATAACAATGTTATACAAACAATATCAACGACGGGAACATGCACAACAACCGCCCCACGCGACAGAACCGCCATCACATTACGTGTTACAATGTTGGATAAATCCGCAGCCAAATCAATGGCACGTGCAACAACCAAAATGAATGAAATCACGGAATACCTGCGTGATATGAATGTAAAAATGCAGACCACTGATTTTAATTCATACGAAAAAAGCCAATGGAATAACAAAGAACAAAAATCAGAAATTTTAGGTATTGAAACAACAATATCTGTTGATATATCGGCTGATAATTCTGATACAATTGGTAAAATATTGGCACATTTTGCCGGCCAAGATAACATATTTACAGAAAACCTGCATATGTTCACCAGCACCGAGGCCATGCAACCCGTCTTAGACAGTTGTTTAGCCGCCGCAGTCCGCAATGCGCGCATGCGTGCAAACGCATTGGCGGCGGGCGATGGTCGAATTGCCGGAAAAATGATTACTGTATCATACGGTGCCAATGCGGTGACACAACCAGCCCCGACAAATTTTCTGGCACGTTCAAAAATGACAATGGCAGCGGCCCCAACGATGGATGCCGCGATTGTATCGGGGGGAATTGTTTCAACAGATATGGAAATATCTGTAACAGTATCGGCAACATTTGAAATAAAATAATTTTATGAATGAAATTATTGGTGAATTTTTAAAATATTTAACAGACGTTAAAAATTATTCCGCCCACACGTTGGTGGCGTATGAAACGGATATTTATGATTTTATAAAATTTTATACTAATTTCATTGGTTCAAATGTAACAATTGATTTAATGGCACGTGCGGACACATTATGTTTCCGTGGCTGGTTGGCGGATCGTGTTAATCGGGAATTAACTGCAAAATCAACATCACGTGCGATGTCCGCCATGCGCAGTTTTTATAAATATTTGGCGAAATACCATAACATAAAAAATGACGCAATTGGTCTGATTACATCGCCAAAGGTTCCACGTAAATTATCCAAGGCCATAGATGTTTGCGATGTTGAAAATATGCATGATGCCATCCGCGATATTGATGAAAACGATCCTTGGATTGCCGCACGTGATTGGGCATTGGTTACATTGATCTTCGGTTGTGGTCTGCGAATATCAGAGGCATTATCCCTGACACAACGCGATATTAATAATCACCCCGACACATTACGCATAATCGGCAAAGGCCGCAAAGAACGCATTATTCCGGTTTTGCAACCTGTTTGGACGGCAATTGATAAATATTTATCGGTTCTGCCATTTTCCCATGATGCATGTGCCCCATTATTTTACAGCGTTCGCGGTTTACCAATGTCTGCCCGCATGGCGGAAAAAGTTATTGAAAACATCAGACATTATTTACAATTACCAGATTACGTAACCCCTCACGCATTACGGCATACATTTGCCACCGCATTATTGGCGGGTGGTGCCGACTTACGCAGTTTACAGGAATTATTGGGCCATTCTTCATTATCTACAACCCAATTATACACACGTGTGAATATGTCTGAAATAATGGATATATATTCACACGCACATCCGCGTGCCAATACCGATAACGATGATACAAACGAATAAAAAAATCCCCCGCATGGCGGGGTGTTTTTTATGCAAATGAATATGCCATTTCCAAATGATTTGGATTATACGTTCCGTTCAATATTGCAATTGTATCCTCTACAATAACTAATTCTTCATTTGTTGGTATCATAAATACCCTAACCCGGCTGTCGGTGGCACTGATTTCTGTTTCACCCGCCCCTTTGAATGCAACCGCTGAATTATTTTTTTCCGCATCCAATTTTATACCCAGTTCTTCCAATCCGGCACAAAATTGTTCACGTAATATCGGATTATTTTCCCCAACACCCGCTGTAAATACAATTGCATCTGTGTGTCCCAATTCCGCCATGTATGAACCAATGTATTTTTTTACATTTTGAACCTCCATTTCAACACCCAGACGACACATTTCATCTGTATCACAATTTGCCAAAACATCACGGCGATCATCGTATTTACCGGTAATCCCCAATAAACCAGATTTTTTATTTAAATGTGTTAATATTTGTTGTGCGCTTAATCCCAAACGTTCCATTACATATGTAACGACGCTGACATCCAAATCACCACAACGTGTTCCCATTGGCAATCCAACCGTTGGTGTCATTCCCATTGATGTATCCACAGAAACCCCACCACGAATTGCGGTCGCAGATGCCCCCGAACCAATATGCATTGTAATTATATTACATTGATTTGCCGGTTTACCCAACAATTTTGCCGCACGTTTTGATACATACAGGTGGCTGGTTCCATGAAAACCATAACGTCGAACGCCCAATTCAGTATACCATGCGTTTGGTACCGCATAACGGAAAGATTTTTCCGGCATTGTTTGGTGAAATGCAGAATCAAATACAACAACATGACGTGCATTTGGCAAAACCTGTTTTGCGGTATTAATCCCCAATAATGCAGCCGGATTATGCAATGGTGCCAACGGAACCAATGAATTAATGGTTGCAATAACATCATCTGTAACCTCAACCGATGATGAAAATTTATCCCCCCCCATAACAACACGATGACCAACACCGACAATTTCATTTAAATCAATTGACGCTTCACGCAACATGAATAAAACAACATTTAATGCCTCGTCATGATTTTTCATTGGGGTATCTTTGCGTTGTTTTTGACCATCTGGGTATTTTTGTGTTATGAATGAATCATCCGAACCAATTTTTTCAACCGTTCCACCAATAATTGATTTTTTTGTATCCGCATCGAATATTTGATATTTCAACGATGACGAACCACAATTTAATGCCATTATGTACATATATTTTCCCCTTGTTTACTTAAATTACGCCCAAATGGTATCAAACCATACAACACGTTTCAACCGTAAAAACACACCACCGACCATTTACGGACGGTGGTGCATATTTTCAGCAAAATTTACTACGCAGCACCACGAAGTTCATACATTTCTTTATACTTGGCTAACCATTCGGCCTGATAAATCTTAGCCTGCGTCGTTTGCTTTACTTTTCCTTTATCATCCCGTTCAACATTACCATCTGCACCAATTTTATCAATGGCCTTCTGAAATTGTTTTTGCTTATCACTTGCTTTTCCCCACGTCAACGAATACATTTTACCGGTATGTGAATCACGACCATTTTCCAACATATCCCAATACGCCATTAATTCAAAATAATTATCTTTGTGATTATCGGGCCATTTTGCTATTTCTGTATTACGTGCGTCTATTGCCTTATTTAATTCATCTATGGTCTGAGTTGCACTTTCAAAATCGTTTATTTTTTTTTCTAGTTTTTTTATTTCATCACTTCCATCTGTATATTTATCAACTTCTTTTTTTGCTTTTTCATATTCATGTTTTTTTTCGTCTCGTAAATTTTCTTGATTACTTAAATCAGATTCACAATGTTCAAGCTCTTCTTTCAAACGGTTATATTCTGCATCATCAGACAGCTTACCCCGCAATTTTTCATTTAAATCTTTAATTTTTTTTAACTCTGATTTAACCAACTCCTCATATTGCGTTTTATCTAAACCAAGTCTTTCTTTGATATCTTCCAATATTATAAATCTTTTTCTCACACGGTTCAAATATTTTTGATCCGCCTTACGCTTATCTTCTAACTCGCGTATACTTTCTTCATAACCTTTAGACCTTTCTTGTAAATTATCTACCACTTTTTGGGCGGCATCTAATTCTTCATTTGTCTGTTTTTCGACTTCTATCGCTTGTTTTCTTAATCGTTCAAACTCTCGCAAATTGGATAAATATTCTCTTTTTTTATCCAAGTTTTCCACATTTATATCAATCTTTTCTAACACTTTTTGCAGGTCATTTTTCTTCGTTTCTGCCATTTTGTTTAATTTTTCTATTTCACCAAATCTTCTTTTTTTATTATCACCATTTATTTCCAATAATTTTTCATGTTCCTTTTGTAATGTTCCCTTTTCTTTGCCATTAAATTTACTGCCATTTAACCGGATTACATTAACACCAAAGGTTACCCCCCACCCCAACATCAACATTGCCATTCGCCAACTGCGATCCAATGCCGTGCCGATTATTCCATCGTACTTATTCCACGACAATTTTGGATCTGAAAATATTTTAAATTCTTCTTTTCCTAATTCACCCATCAATTTACTGGTACAATATCCATATTTTGCACATGATAAAACCTCCATCGCGGTTTTTGCATGATCAATTTTATTTTCCTTTACCGCCTTAACAATCAATTCTGATATTAATGCCTTCATTTGTTTGGCATTTTTTAACGCACCCTCGAACGCCTTTGGCATATCAGATTTTATATCATTCAACGCACCAATCATCCAATCAAAATGTTCAACCGCACGTGGATCCTTAATCGCAATTTTTTTCTTGATATTATCGGCACTATCAACAATCTTGGTCAAACCATCTGTTGGTTTTATTTTTTCTTTATCTATGGCTTTAAAGATATCTTCTGCCTGGGTTGAAAAATAAAGTCTGTCACCACGAAATTTCAGATACTTATCCATATAATCGGGCCAATTATCCGAAGTATCTTTTTTAATCTGTTGATACAGTGTTAACTCATCCGCACGTTTTGGCGCAATCCAATCCGCTGATTCTTTATTATTATAATCAATTCGCCCTTTGGCCTCTTCCAGTTTTTTTACGGTTTTTGTACTGCCAGCAAACTCTTGAAATTTTTTATACGCCGCACTATTTGTATATAATTCTGTCAACAAACCAGAATATTCTTCTTTAAACCGGCTTAACAAAATTGAATTCTGCAAGTCTCCATTATCATACTTTTCATCAACCTCTGTTTTAAACCATTCTTCACTATTGGTTGTATCAAACCCAACTGTCTCAAATGGATTGGCCCCATAATAACCATACGGATTCGCAAAATCAGAAATTATTCCTATCAACCTCTGTCGAAAATCAATATCTTTTTCATATTTTTTACTCTCAACATCCTTAACAAGATCTGCTATTGTCTCATTCTCTTTTAAATGTCCTTTCATAGCAGAAATAACGTCTTGCGTCGGATTTTTTAAAAGATTTAATAATTTTTCAAACTGCTCAACTGCTTTTGTTGATGGTCTTGAATATGTAAATAATTTATCACCATCGCCAAAATACTTATTTAAAAAATCCGTTGGTTTTTTTTCATATTTAAAATCTTTTTTGTGTGCATCCATTAATTGGAAGGCTGCCTGCAATTCATTATATAAAATCCTCCATTCCTCATCTGTCAAATAGAAATTATCATCGCTTTTCTTTTTTGTCGGATCAGGCAACGACTTTGGTTTAAAATTACCATTTTCTGTTTTTAACGTTCCGTCGTCATTATGTTCCAGCAACTCGTCACGCCACTTATCAATATGACTGGCCGTTTTAAAGGTATTATTTTTAACATAATCTGAAAAACGTGCAAATTGTTCCATCGGCATGCGATGCATAATCAACCGTTTATAGTATTCTAATAAAAATGCATCATATTTTACATCTGCCATGATTTGCCCCCTGTGGTTATACGTTACCAATCACATTTAAATTATAGTATATTTTATTAAAAATTCAAGATTCCTTAGCATTTTTCGCATATTTTCACCACAACACAACACCGTCCACAAAACATAAATCATGATGTAAAACAACATTTTTTAATAAAATTGCATTTTTCGTGTATTTTTTCTTGATTTTATATTTTTTTTATGTAAAAATTTACGCCGAACCACGGAAGTGAAATGAGAATTTCAGATTTCCGGTTCCGTTCTGGGGACATAGCTCAGTTGGTAGAGCAAATGACTTTTAATCATTGGGTCCAGGGTTCGAGTCCCTGTGTCCCCACCAGAAAAATAGGCCACCATTTGGTGGTTTTATTTTTATCCGGTATATTTTTTTCAAAAAACGTCCCAGCACTGGGACGTTTTCATATTCATATAAAGGATAGCGTATATTAAAATTTATCGATCGTTGTTTACAACCGGTTGGGTAACCATGGCCCACAACAACCATATTAATGCAGACAAACCGATTACTGCATATATAATATTACTGACTAATGTACCGGTCCCGAATATCCATGCAACAAAATCAAAACCGAATATACCAACCAATCCCCAATTCAATGCCCCAATAAATGTTAATGGTTTAAAAATGAAATTTGTTAATGCGTTCATTTTGTTTTTCCTTTCGTTTTTTTAATAAAAATTTGTCGTTCAGACATACCGATTATATGGCCATTTATCGCACCTTTCAACCACAATACCGCATTTAAGAAAAGGTTCCTGTCCCCTGTTTATCGCCATCATCGCCCACAACCGTCATCCCAGCAATCAGGCCCCGCAAAATTGATAAATTTTGTGGGTGATGCTTGGCCGGAAAACATTGCGTCGCAGACACAACGATAATGACAATGCCCCCGTTCTGCAACGGGGGTGACGACGGGAAAAACACCGGTGTCCAGATTATGGGTGTTACTCCGACCGTCTCGTCTGTGTCCGCCACCGCAAGCCCCATAACGATAATCGGCCGCCTTTGAATCATCAAAGCGTAAAATTGATTTTTTCTGTTGCGTTAAACATATAAAATTTTCTACCATACCTACAACAGGAAAGGATTTTTTATGCGTATCATCAAGCACATTTTTGGTGTAATTGTTTGTTTTTGCGGACTTTTTATCACAGCAAACGCACTTGCCGCCGGATACAACTGTTCCATTACATATCAAAGTTGTAAAGGGGGATATTACTTGGATTCTAATAAACAGTGTCAACAATGTCCATCTGGTTATCCAAATAGTGTGGATAATAACACCGGCGGAATAACATCATGTTATAAGACAGTCACAGCATCGTGTACAAAAAAGGATGGAAGTATCCCTGGCGGTTGTGCCAGTGTAACGGCGTGGAATGATTGTTCTTGTACCGGTTCAACTTATAAACAATATAGTAATTCTGCTGGTACAGGTAATGGAACAACCAGTGGAACAACAGCTGAAACCTGTACTAAAACAGCTAGAACCGTAACTGCAAAAACAAATTATTATGTAAGTGGTGCAACTTGTCCAGCGTGTAGCGGTATTTCTAGTGGTACATATCCTAAATCAGATGGGGGAAACATTACTAGTGCATATTGTTACAAAGACGGAACCAAGACAGGAAACCAAGTAAATGGGAATACCCCTACAGGTTGTTCTAATGTTACTGAATGGAATACATGTACACCCGGAACCTGTACTTATAAAGATTATTATACAGCAACGGATACAACATGTACACCAAACAATTGTACTAAAACAGCTAGAACCGTAACTGCAAAAACAAATTATTATGTAAGTGGTGCAACTTGTCCAGCGTGTAGCGGTATTTCTAGTGGTACATATCCTAAATCAGATGGGGGAAACATTACTAGTGCATATTGTTACAAAGACGGAACCAAGACAGGAAACCAAGTAAATGGGAATACCCCTACAGGTTGTTCTAATGTTACTGAATGGAATACATGTACACCCGGAACCTGTACTTATAAAGATTATTATACAGCAACGGATACAACATGTACACCAAACAATTGTACTAAAACAGCTAAAACCGTAACCGCAAGTGCAAATTATTATGTAAGTGGTGCAACTTGCCCAGCGTGTAGCGGTGTTGGTAACGGATCTTACACTAAATCGGCCGGTGGTAGTATAAACAGCAACAGTTGTTATTTAACCACAACAGCGGGTAACTATGTTGCAACCGCAGGTAGCGGACAGACTGCTTGTACAGCGGGGTATTATTGTCCTGGGGGGACAACCATATATTATGGAACCGGTACCACAACTGGTGGGCGAACTTCGTGCCCAGCAACAACAAAAACAGGATACTTCGTATATAATGGTTCTACTGTACGTACCAGTGCAGGTGGCAGTTCCGCTGCAACATCATGTTACTTAGACCGTTCAAAGGCAGATTATTGGACAGCCCAAACTGGCAATCATGGTTTTTGGCGTCCCCAAAATACTACAGACAAATGTTATTATTCTTCATCAACGGGATACTATGATAATTGTAAAAATTCATCAGGTTCAACGATTGCAAAACGATTTAGTGAATGCAATGCGGGATATTTTATTGATACATCAAAGTCGCAATCAGGATATACAAATACATGTACAGCATGTGCGACCGGTTCGTATACATCCGCATCCGGAATAAATTCAGATGCAACAACTGCAATGGGAAATGGTTCTTATGTATATGAAACCAGCTGTACTGCATGTACCGGTGGTAAAACAAATTCGGGGACGGCGAACACATCATGTTCAACCAGTTGTACATCAATATCAAATTTATCAACATGGGTAATACCAACATGGACCAATAACACGGTAAGTAATTTATGTAAGGTGGCGACATGTGTATCTGGATATACAGCAAACACAACACAAAACACATGTACACTTACAAAATACAGCATCACCTATTATGATGGCAGTACAAAATACACAACATTAACACCAACAGAATATAATATAACCAGTGCAGATATTACATTACCAACACCAACCAAAACGGGGTATACATTTGGCGGATGGTATACAGAATCTGCATTAACCAACAAAGTTACACAAATTGCAACAGGTTCAATTGGCAACAAAACATTCTATGCCAAATGGACGGCGAAATCCATAACATGCGCTGCGGGTGAATATTTACCTGCAAGTTCTGAAACATGTAAAGAATGTCCGGTGGCATTATATTGCAGTGGTGGTACCTGGAAATATGATGGGGCATCACACGGAACCGCCACCTGTCCAAAACCAACCGGTGTGGGCACTATTGGGACATGGGACGGAACAAAAACAACGGGTGCCACAAAAATAGAACACTGCATTGCATACGCAGTACCCTTTTCACTTGAGAATGGTTCTGGAACACGCAGGTGTTTATACACCAGCGGCAGTGGCACCAGTGCAAAATATGAAACCAGTTGTCATTATCCTAAATTTGAAACATGTACGACCGGATATTATATGACCAAAAATGGTACATACAACGGGACACCTGCAGATCAAAACGAGTGTTCAGCCTGTAATTCTGGATATTATTGTACCGGTGGAACTGCTAATAAAACATCATGTCCTGGGACAGATGGTATATGGACCTTAAGTCAAGATAATAAAACATCATGTTCTGGATGTGCGGCGGTTAAGACATCATTGACTAACTGTTCGGCGGGTGCATTAAAAGTATGGGCATCCAATACAAATGGTACATGTACATGGGATTTTGGTACACAAAAAATAACAACTACAATAAAAGCAAAAAGTGGATACTACGTAAATGATGCATCGTGTTCTGCGTGTGCCGCAGGGACCTATCAGCCAACAGATGGCAGTACCACAACAAGTTGCACCGCAGCAGATAAGGGATATTATGTATCCGGGGCTGGTGCATCTACACAAACCGCCTGTACTGGTGCCACATACACAGACAAAACGGGGCAAACTTCGTGTACCAAATGCCCAACTGATACAAATGCAACACAACTGGGCTATTATACAAGCGATAATATACATAATACAAAATCGGGGTGTCAGGCACAATACGTAAATGCCCAACCAGCCAACTCGACAATAACGTCAGGTTCATACATATGGTGTTATGTTGATCCAGACAGCAACGGTGGTTACGCCGATACATATGGTTTGAACGGTAAGGGTAATGGATATGGTTGTAGAATTAATTCTGATAATATTAATTGTAATGCGGGATATTATGCAAACCAATCCGGCACATATGCCACAGCAAAATATGATAAAAATTCTAAACGAATAATATCAAACAAATTGGCCGATTTGAAGAAATATGCATGTGTTGCGGTTGATAATGGGTATTATTCCCCTGCAACCAGCAAAGATAAATACGCATGCAGTGCATTATCGGGTGTATCTGTATCTGGGGGTAAATATACATCCATATCCACACGTGGGGCATCAACGGATTGTCAATATACCGCACCAGATAAAACCATAGATGGTTGTGCCAGTGCAAAATCAAATACAGTTACATATTCTGGTACCGCATGGCCCGCAAACACGTATTCTGTTACGGCGAATACGGGACATGTAATATCTGGAAATAATTCAACTGCTCCATCATGTCCGGCCTGTGTCACGGGATACAGCAATACAAATCCAAGTGCGACATCGTGTACCCCAAATACATACACCGTAACATACGCTTGTGGAACTGGTGCGACTGGGACAGCACCAAGAGAAGAAACCGCAACATACAATGCGACATTTACCCCCGCTGCAAACACATGTGCAAAGACG
>JAKSTF010000008.1 GCA_024402715.1 Alphaproteobacteria bacterium | reverse complement strand
CCTCACTTTATTGTTAGTATTTATAGCAATCAAGGTGGATTTAACCTGACTTGTCTTACCTAATAAATGGACTAAAACAAACAAAATCACGTTATTTTAACGGATATTTGGATTTATCGATATCGTCCATACTATACCGTTTATCGTCCTGGGCTTTTGCCAAATCTACCCCAAATCTGATAACCTGATCCACATATTGATCTTCAAAGCATCTGTTTTCGTATTCTTCTATTACCTTGTCAAATTGTTTAGTTCTACGTAACAGATCTGCTTTGATTGCCAATAAATTCTCTTTTTCTTCTGGTTCTTTCTTATTTGGCAACAGCAATGCTATCAATTCTAGCGCACGGCCCCGACATTCCATCATATCCTTAATACATTTTTCTTCCACTTCTGTAGTTTCAGTATTGCTTGCAATGAAATCATCACAGGCCCATGCTGCATTCATATATCCCCAAAATGCCTCAGTTCTATTACCTTTATGCTGTTGTATTATCGCATACCGTATATACTCTTTGGCAGTCTCACAAATTGGGTCTATACCGTCACAGGTTAAATATTTATCCGTATTTAAAAAGTCTAATAACGCTTTGTTACCATTTTTTATTTCAACATCTACATATCCACAATGCGGACAATTTTCAAGTTCCATAGTAAATGGGAATAACATTGGCGGTCTGGTATCCAAATCACAGGCTCCAAAACGACTAAAACTAGTCATACTATAACCAGTAGATTCTTTTCCACAAACACCGCATTTAAATGTTGTTGGTGCAATCGTTGTCATATCTTATCCTTTTGTTACATTGACAAGATAAGCATATCATTTAAAAGAATGGTTTTGGTCGCATCAAGTACGACATTTTACTTTGTGACATTTCCCAACAAATTACACTTATGCTCATACAATATATCATTTACAACGGAAATATCGTATATGCGCCTTTTAATCAAGAACTCAATTAAAACATCCATCTTTATGCTGTGCGAAACAGAATAGCCCGCTGCCTCCAGCAATTCATTTGCCTCTTTTAGATTTAATTTAAGCCCAAATATCAAGGCAAAAACGGTATTTTTACTTGGCTGATAGTCATCATTACTTCTAATTTTAGAAAATAATCTGCGATCCAGATTTGCATTTTTATAACAATCAGTTTCAGATACATTATGCTTTTTTATTAACTCAAACAACTTTTGTGAAAACGTCGGGGCTAAGTCAACCTGTTGTGGCATAAGTATGTCGCAACAACACTCAAACACATCGTCTTTACACGCACGAAAAGCCAACGCTTTTACCAAATCAGGGAAATAATGTTTATCCAGATATTCTTGTGCTAACTGTTTAAGAGTCTTCTTTAATTCCATAATACTATAACTTTAATAATCTGTTTCATAGTCGGGGTTGGCCATTTTTATTTGTGCGTTTTGCTCCAGACTATCTTGAAGTTTATAAACAAACTCATCTGTTTCATCAAAATACCCAGGAATCCCTAAAACCTCATAAACTGCCGTCCAATCACACAACATCATAAGTTTAAGTCCAGATGCTATATTAAAATTTTCCCTGCCAGATAAACTGCAGCCCTGACACCCCATAATGGAATTGCATCTAGCACATTTTGTGTTCCTTATATTACGCAATTCAATAAGGTGCCGAACTATATCACGGTTTTCTTCGTGCGATGTGAACTTATTCAGATTCTCTTTTATTATAGATGTTTGTTCAAAATTCTGCAGAAAATCAGCAATGTCACCACAATTAAATGCCTGCAACCCGTATGTGAAAGAAAATTGAAAGAACCCATTTACAAAAAGTTCTGCCATGGCAGCATCTGCGCCGCCACGCATTTGTTTATACACCACAATTTTACGAATTGCCAACAAATGCTGATACGCACTTTCGGCCTCTTGTTTGCGTGTTTCTTCAATATTCGGCATTTGTTTCCCCTTTATTTGTAATTCCTAATATCACATCCAGTAATCGGACCATAGCCATGGTGTCTTGACCGCAATATTCATGCAGGTTTGACATCATTTGTTTGGTTTGTTCCGCTGTTTGTTTGCCGGTCATAAACGTCATGAATTGGTCACTGGCCTCGCCACCATTGTGTATTCCCAGATTTGCATAGGACATTTCAGGTACGAATGCTGGTAGTGTTTGTTTAATCGAGGCACTGCCATTCTGACATGGCCGATACAGTCCACGTTCCCGGAATGGTATTAACAAATCAACCATACGATCATTTATTGCCAACATCTGATCTGTATATTCTGGAAAATCACGGGCCATTTCTGTGTTACGGCCTTGCTCAAAGCCCTGATTATAAACGACAACAGAGCCGGTATCACCGATTGTTTCTATCAGTTTTCTTATCAAACCCGGACGTGGATCTGTTCCGGATTCATTGTGAAGGTATTCATAATGTTCTAATTCTGCTTCGGGATGTTTTTGTACATGTAATGAAAACTGAAAACAAATTTGTTGATACGGTCTTGAATTATCAAACATCGGCACCGCAGACATGACTGATTCATAATCCAAAAAATATAAAGGCCAATGCAACTTTTTAGTAAAATCATGCAATGTGTCTTTATTTATCACATCAACATTATCCAAAAAAGCTTCTATATCACCAGGATGTATTTGTTTTGAACGAACTTCTGCCGGAACATTTCTTAAATTTGCACCGTATTCAGAATACACATCATCAGCTAATGCACCTTTAAATGCATCAAATACAGAATATTCTGGTACATCTTTCCAACAATGATTCTTATATGGACAATCAAAAAACTTGCTACATTTGTTTTTAGATATTGCAATACCAAGTTCTGATTCTTCTAAAATGGCACGTATACGATTTATTTCGTTTTGTACTGTCTCTAAATCCTGTAAATTGTCTGTAACATCATGCAAAGCAAACAATTCATCTAGGTTTATATTCCCATTTCTTACATATTCAGGATTCAATGTCATTATGAAACATTTACGGATTTTAATTCCACACTGTGTTAATACGTATCTTTGGAAAGAAGCATCTAAATAATGATAATCATGTGGTTTTGATGTAGATTTAACTTCTATGATATCCCATGTACCATCATTATTATTACGCAGAATATCAACTGCACAATATTCACCTGTATCTGTAGATAATGTTGCTTCATATATATAAGGTGCATTGTCTGCTATTGCTTTTTTTGTCTGTTCAATAGCTTCATATTCCCATGTTTTTGCTGTAATGCGTATACCGTTAGGAAAACAATCACAAGCCAATTCACCAACAGCAGTTCCATTATCCAATACAGCCTGATTCATTTCCGGTTGTAAATCCTTGCGGAACTTTTTGAACCATATGGCATTTGGGCATTTTATGCCAAGCACATAATCTGATTTTGATATTTTCATCATAAATAATCCATTTTTTAATATGCTGTTATAATACATCAAATAAGGTTAAAAATGAAATCCTATTTTTGTTTTGTGTTCACGACAATTTTTAACCTGTTGTTCCTGGCGCAATCTGGATAACAATTCAGATTTGTCTGTGATGTCCAGTAAATCTGCTTGTTTTTTTACTACAACAAAATCACCAGGTGCTAAATTAACCAAATCCATAACCTCATCTTTGGAAACTGTCTGTTTAAAAAACGTTTTAAAAGCTTTGATAACTTGTTCTTGTGTCAAAAAATCATATTTAACCTTGAAAGAAAATCTTCGCAAAGCTGCTTTATCTACTGCGTCCATTAAATTAGTCGTATAAACAAACGGATATTCTGCACTTTCCATTTGTGTTAACATTTCATTAACACCACTAATTTCCCATGAATGCCCAGCACGTGTGCGATCCATAAGAAAACTGTCTGCCTCATCAAAAACCAGCATCGCTTTTTGGGCATGGGCTTCTTGAAAAGCTTTCGCAATATTTTGTTCTGTTTCCCCAACCCATTTACTGTTTATATCGCTTGCGCGCTTTTTTATTATATTTATTCCCAACAATTTTGCCAGATGTTCACAAAAAGCTGTTTTTCCTGTTCCTGAGGCACCATAAAGACATAACGAAAAATTCGTTAGTTTTTTATTACTTATTTGATTTGCCAATTTTTCCAAATCAATATCTGTATTCAATAACTTGGTATCAAATTTTACACCGTTTGACTTTTTGTTCCTTGCTGGCTTACCTGTCATAGCCTGAGTTAAATGATCCAATGTATAGCCGACAAAATCAATATTGTTAACTATTTTTGCGTTTTTGACAGCTGTTTCAATCATAGATATTGGAACCTGATATTTGTTCACTAATGTCTTAATATCTTCATCAGAAATTTCCATATCATACTTTTTAAATACTTGTTTCCAAACATCCATTTTTGCACGTTCATCAGGATTAGACACTTCTAGCGCAATCGAAAATCTGCGAACATATGCTCTATCCATATCTTCCAGATTATTTGTAATCCATATTACTGGTCGTTTATTGTTTTCTAACACACGATTTATATATAATTTACTGGGGCTATGTCTGCTAAAAGGGAAAAGAGAAAAAACATCTTCTGCTTCATCAAACAAAATAACGGAATTTTCTTCGTTTTTTAACACCGTTTGCATTTGCGCCAAATTTGATAATCTACAGTCTTTATCTTGTTGTTTTTCAGATGTAGTGTATAAACTTAACCCCGCACGATTACAGATAGTTTTTGCTATCTCTGTCTTGCCTGTTCCTGGGTTACCGTATAACAGAATATTTATCCCTTTATTTTTTATCCCATTGGTTAAAATTTCAGATACTTTATCAAAATCATCGGCTATATAATCAAAGTTTTCACGTTTTAATGTTGTTGTCAGTGGGCTGCCAACCAAAACATCTAGAACTTCTTTACAACTGTGAAAGTTCATAGTTAATAAACTTAAAAAATTTTTATTAAATTCGGTATCTCCATATCGATTTTTAAATATACCAGATTCAAACAAAGGGCTATTTTGAGCGAAAGCTTCTCGGATTTCTTGTGCAGGTGTTTTGCATACAACGGCTATAAAGTCTGAATTGTTTTCATTAAAAATATAATCACGATCTATATCATCGTTATAGCATCCCAATAATCTGCGCAACATCATGTTATTTTTCATACAAACTAAAAATTGCAATAATCGTCTGCAATTATCTGGTAAATCAAATGTATCGCATATCATTGTAAAATTTTTATCAAAATCTGATTTTGTTATATCGATTTTATAATCAGCCTTTCTGGCATTAAAGATTTTTGATATACGATTGTATAAAGCTTCTTCTGACAATAAATCATTGCGCCATAATCTGCCATCTAACAAATTCATAACAAAATCCGTCTTATCGTCATCAGAAAGGCTTTTATTACCGCAATTTAATATATCGCGAAGAGAAAAACCAAATAAGTCAGGGGAATATTGTGAAATTTTGCGGATAAAAAAATCCATATCTTCTGGTTCATATTCGCTGTTTATCATGTTTTTTAAATAATGCAAAATAATTTGCCTATCTTTTACATTCATGGTTGCCTCTTTTGCTTTTTCAATTCTAATATAATCAACACTTTGGACAAAAACGGTCCATTTGGCTTTACTTATAAATAAAAATTTGTTATTATATTGGTGTATCAAAAATCGAGGTTGCCCATGTCAGAATCACGTAATAATTACAAAAAAACAGACATAAAATTAAATCTTATCAACGCATTACGTTCAAATTACATGACACGCGAAGATATTCGTAATTTTTTATCATCTGAATATAAACGTTTGGGCAAAGTACCAGCAAATCGCAAAATTAACGATTATAAGGTTAGTGAAAGAACTGTAAAACGTGAAATAGATTCTATTAAAAGTTTCTATGGTGACCAATTGGAAGAAGATTCTGGTGTATACAAACTGGATTTACATGATTTTCCAGACACCATTGATGATACAGAAATCAGAGCATTGGAGTTTGCTATTCAAAAAACAGGCAATAATTTAAACGAACGTAAATTATTGGAAGAATTAAAAACCAAACTAACCACCAGATTATACCGTAAAATTGAACATATGGAACCACAAAAGGCGGCTAGCAAAATAAATGATATTGATCAAAAAATAAATGCTGATTTTGCTTTTGTTGGACCACATTCAATAATCAAATTTGATACAAACATAAAATATACATTAGATTCAGCAATAAGCAAACAACACGAAATACGTTTTACTTACAATGGCCGCAAACATACTGTGTGTCCTTTGGGTATTATGTATGGTCCAAATAATGTATATCTTATTGCTTATATTTGTAAAAACGGTAAAATCTGCACCGATCCTAGACATTATATCGTAGCTAACATTACCGATGTGGTTGATACGGGTAATCGGTTTAACAAAGACAACCGTTTCTCATTAAAAGCATATACCAAGAATATGTTCGGAATTTATAACGATGGCAATGTATATGATGTGGAATGGTTAATCAAAAATCCAGAAGTTATAAAATTAGTAAAAAAATATCAATTCCATCCAACCCAAAAATTCATAAACAACCCAGATGGTACATTGACAATAAAAATGCGTACTGGCGGTTTGCATGCTATATGTATATATCTGACACAATGGGGTGGCAATATAATCCCGATAAAACCAAAAGAATTACTGGTTGAATATAAGAATTTATTAAAGAAATGCCTGGATTCTATGAAAACCTAAAAAACGTCAAATTGGCATTTTATTTTTTATCATATTTGCCAGGATAATATCTAGGATCTGACAGTCCATAATGCTGGATCTTCTTATGCTCGTTCTCTTTCAATATAATTAAATTTTCAGGGCGATTATCATATCCATCGTTTGTTATATGATGTATTTGACCTTCTGTTTCTCCATAAACATAATCTGGCAACCAAGCATCCGCGACCATTTGATAAACGTATGGTCCCAGACAACGTTTATTCCCCGAAATTTTAGCTTTCAACCATCCTATATGTTTCTCGTTATTGTCTATTAAAGATTTGAACAAGGCAAAATTTATATCTTTTCCTGGTGTTATCTCTTCACAAGGCGTGCAAATACACTCACAGCCATCTTTTCTAACTTTTATACGTCCACGATTGCTGGCATATATCTCATAACCATAATACTGTATCTTTTTGCATTTTCTCCACTGTTCATTCTCTAATTTAAAATTGATCTTATCTGTAAACAACCAAGCTCTTTTGTTTCTGTTGGCACAATAGTAATTATTTATAGCTTCACTATTTACAACACTATTTTGCAATTCTTCAATAGTCCATTCAATTTCTTTAGGCTTTGTCCCAGATTCATCTGTGTAAATTTTTTGATATATTTTGGTCATATTTTTGCCCTTCATTTTTAGCAAGCGCTTATTGTACCACAGTGAAGACAAAATTCAACACCACATATAAATAACACAATATGTACCCTATGGTGCATTCATGTAATCTTTTAGAAAAATTTCACAAAGTCTAGTAATGGTTGTAAATTCTGATGGATTTTCATGCCGATACGTGCGAGTTATGTCGAGCCACAAATTAAGCGGGATTCAGCAGATTCCCGCTTTTTTTATTTCTTGTTTTGGGATAAATTTGGGACACACCAAATAAAAAACCATAAAAAAACATAACACAATAAACACTAAAATAACCCACAAAGACATTGAATTTGTGACAAGTTTTGTTTTCCATATCCCACCAGTGTCCCACGAACAAAATGGGATACACAAGAACCCTTGAAATTCTGCGGACTTGACCTATATTGGCAAACGGATTGTGATTTTTATACAGTTTCAAGTATTTTATAGTAAGTTTTATATTTGTTTTTTTAATTAAGCACAAGTGCTTGAAGCAGCTAATTTGAAAAAATCAGCCTCTGAAACACCGGTCACATCCAACAATTTTGATATTGTGTGACATGATGGCCAATGAGGTTTACCATATTTATCAAACCGTTTGCTTTTGTTAAATATTGTTGAATCCAGACCGCATTCTTTGGCCAAAGCAGAGCAGGATTTACCAAGTTTTGCTGCCAAACAATCAATTGCATACCATATACCAGAATTTGTCATTTTATATACCCCTAGTTTTTATGCATTTTTGGCATTATGACACAGTTATGGACAGATTCCTATAAGAAAAAAATCCTGTTTATGTTCAGTAATAAAAAACGTAACGAAAAGATTGTTTGAAAAAAATAAATGTTTTAGAATAATATCTATACACGAATATATGGTGGTGAAAATGGAATACGCGAAAATATTGGAATATTTGCAAAAGAAATACTGTACAGATAATGTAAAATATCTGGGGCATGGGACGGATTCAACCGCATATGTGATAAATGATACATATGTTTGTCGTTTTCCACATCATGGTGTGAACATTTATGAAACCGAGGCGGCAATTTGTGATTATATAAGACCGAATATATCGATTAAAATACCACAAATAGAATTTATAAATGATAGTGTGGTTGGCGGATATGCGGTTCATAAAATGATTGTCGGTAATAAATGGTCTTGGCATAAATTTGCCTACAGTTCAAAACAAAATAATTTGGCGGACAGTATTGCGTTATTTTTAGCGCAATTGCATAAAACAAATGTCGGATATATAAAAAAACAATATGAACGTTCCAACAATAAAATATGTTCCATTTGATCGTATTGAAAATACAATTCGACCGTTTTTACCCAAAATATTAATTAAACGATTAAAAAATAAATATAATCAAATTATACAGACAACACGCCAGGATGATGATTTTGTTTTATGTCATATGGGATTAAAGGGACCTAATTCGGTGGTTGATGACGCGGGACAATTATGTGGGGTGTTTGATTTTGGAAATGCTGGAATTTATGAGCGTTGGTGTGATTTGGCGGTTATTTGTACCAGCAAAAATCGTCGATTGATGAATCGAGTTTTGCGTAAATATTCACAATACAGCGGGGTAAAAATTAATAAAAAAAGAATCAATGATATGATATTGATGGAGGCATTTTGGGCCAAACGTTGGCGCTTAGAAAATAATGGTGAATATACATGTGGCAATAATTGGCAAACTGCAAAAACATGTGCCCGTTGTCTTAGTGGTATGTATGGGATACCATATCTTATGCGAAAAATTATTTTGATGCCGTTGATATGCTTGTATGCGCATATGTATAAAAAAACGGTACATGTATAGATGTATATATTTTATACATTTTGACCGGCAATATATCCAGATGCCCATGCCCAATGTAAATTGAATCCGCCCAAATCACCGGCGACGTCTAAAACTTCGCCTGCAAAAAACAGATTAGAACATAATTTGGATTCCATCGTTTTTGATGATATTTTATCTGTTGAAACACCACCGCGTGTAATTTCAGCTGATGATAAATTATATAATTTTATATCATCCGGTTTTATATGCCATTGGGTGATTTTGTTAACCAATTCCTGTATTTGTGTTTTTGGGATATCTGCAATATTTTTATTATTGTCACCAACAATCCACTTTGCTAAGTTACTGGGAATATAATCAGACAAATAATTTACGATTTTAGTACGTCCAGATGTGTTTTTTATGTCTGTTATCATTTTATAAATATCAATATCAGGCATTAAATTAATTGTAAAACCGTTTGAAATATTGCGAACTGTTGTTCGATATACAGCAGGGCCACCGATACCAAAATGTGTAAATAACAAAGAATCATTAATTGTTTCGCCATCAACCGTTATTTTTACAGGTAATGAAAGCCCCATTAAGTCTGATGTAAAATTTTTTATTGAAATTGCACACAGTGCAGGGCGGGGTGGAATAATTTTATGCCCAAATCGTTTGGCGATTTTATAGCCAATATCAGATACCCCTAACGTAGAAAATGAAATTCCACCTGTTGCAACGATAACTGCATTTGAATAAAAAGTGTTATTTATTGTTTTGATAGTAAATAAATTTTCATTTTTGCTTACATCTACAACAATTTGATTTTGTATAATTGGGGTATTGTTTATGTCGTGCAATATGTTATTAACAATATCTGGCGCACCGGATTTACAAAAATATTGTCCGGGTGATTTTTCATACCATTTTAATCTGTGTTTTTTCATCCAATTTAATACATCTTGATACGTTATACGTGACAAAACACCACGTGTAAAATCCGGATTGTCACCAAAATAATGGTCGTATTTTGCGGCCATATTTGTAAAATTGCATTTCCCACCACCGGATACAGCAACTTTGCGTGCCGGTGTTTTTCCCATATCCAATATCAATATGGAACGGCCATTCTTCGTGGCCGCCAATGCCGCACACAGACCTGCGGCCCCAGCACCAATTATAATAGCATCGTATTTTATCATTGTTTCTGATCGAATTTGCTTTTGCATAGTAATGATAAAATAAACAAAATATATAAGTCAAATTAAATAAACAGATACGTTTATCGGTTTATTGATTACCATTTATGGTACAAACGTCGCCCTGAATATCACCATTTGTAATTCTTTGACGTAACCATTCGGTGGAACCAAAAACAATGGCACCTGTTGCTGCAACCTTGGTATATGTCGCCGGTAAATTTTCAATATTATTTTCAATTGAACGCCCCCGCATTAGTGATTTTACAACATTATTCATATTACCAGATATCGAAATCTTTGGATCATGAGCAAAATTTAATACACTTTTACTAAGCCCCTGAACCGCTTTAATGCCGCCATATATACCCAATAAAGTTGATGTAATTTCGGTTGCACGCAATGCAATAATTTGATTGTCTAAATCTTGTGTGCGGTCTCCAAATTCCTTTACTAAGGTATAATTGAAATAACAACTGGCCATTGGGGATAATTCATTATTTATTTCTCCGATTATTTCATCAAATGTTTCAATGTATGCATTAACAGTTGCAGAATCTGCCGCATTTTCATGAATACATAAACCTGCGGTGTTAATAAATTTTTGCAAATTTTCACCAAAACATTGTTCTATGCCATCAATATCATTGTACGGGTATTTTTTTGCACATTTTGATATATTACGTTTTACCTGTTGCCCATATGCAATTTGTTCATTACATTGATCTGTTATAATATTTTTTTGAACCTGGGCTGCGGTTCCAAGAGATGTGGCTGTTACAGATATTATAACAGTTGTAGCAGTTCCACCAGTGGCTACGGTTATTGCAACAACTGCTGCCCCGGTTCCAACAATTTTTGCAATTTTGGCTGCACGGTCTAAATCAGAAGCTGCAACACCATCTTTTAATGTGCATGTTTCCAATGTTGTATCCCATACGGCACCACCAATACTGGCTCGGTTTAACTGGTCGCATTGTTGCTTAGTAATACCATGACATTGGCCACCCAAATATTTGCCACCATTTCCTGCCAAACAACGCAGACCATCGGTGCCACCGCGTGCGGTTAAATCAATGGCCTCGTTTATATCATCAAAAACAAATTCAATTTCTTGGGACGATTGTTGACCATCAAATGTTATAAAACACGATATTAAATCATCACGTTCAGTTAATCCACGTTGCCAGGTTTTGAAACCATCTGTACATCTGAATGTGGATATTTTTGCATTTGGTATTTGGTTGGATATCTCATTTGTAACATATCGTTCCAATAAAAATTTTAAATCATCGATGTATCGTAATTGTAATTTTTCAAATTTAAAATTATCAATTTTGATATTCTTGTCTTGATATACTAATGTGTTTTTTGGGTTATAATTTTCCCCACGTTTATCAAAATCAGTAATGCAATAACCATTTCCAGAATTGTTTGTATGATATTTTGCTTTGTACCCAAAGGCAATCCGTAAATTTTTATCCAATGCAGCACAACCAACCATCCCCAGACCGCGACATGTTGTTCGTTGTAACCCATCACCTGGTTCCCCCCCCAAATATTTTACACATTGCGGCCGCTGTGCTGGTATGAATTTCAGAATCCATACTTTCGGACAAATCATCAAATTGAAATTCAATTTGTTGTTTTTGATCAGATGTATCGGTTGCGGTGCATGTCATATAATCATCGTTTAACCAATTTTTTATGTTTTGGGTGTCACAACTGTAATCGGCATTTTTACCACCAAATAAATTTATTCGCATATATGTAATTGCCAGGCGTTCGCCAATGTAGGGGCTGGATACCTGAATATCTGAAAAGAAATCGGCTTGCAATCCAAAAGCCGTGGCAATTGGGAAAACATAAAAACACATACCGATAAAAAACTTTTTTATTATTGATGACACAAAATTACACCTTCTAATTGCGATAAATCACCATTAATATCCAATGGTTTCATTTTTTCTATATCAGATATAAAATTTTTATCTTCTTCATTGGTTGGTTTTGGATTTTCTTCAGATATGCGTTTTTGATATTCTGCTATCAAATCGTTACACTTTTGAATTTCATTTTTGATAATCTTGTGCATTTCTGATATTATTTCATCACGTTTTGCCAAAATTTCTGCACTGTGATCTTTGGCGGAATTTTTATTAATTATCGCATTGCCAACCGCACCGCCAACAATACCCAAGCCCGTTGCAACAGCACCAGCGGTTAATTTTTTCTTAGTATCAGATTTTTGTTCAGACCATTTTTCTGAATCCGTGCTGTCTGGATTGGACAGGGCATCTGCCACAGATGTAAAAGCACCGTTTTGTCGGCCGATTGAAACATCGTCATACAATCCTGTTTGGGCGATATCCAATATTAATTCTGATTCAATTCCTGGTTGTAACCCCAATGATTCTTTTCGGACCTTTAGATCGGTCGCCAATGCAACGTATTCTTGATATAACGGCAACAGTGTATTTCCGCCCGGCAGGGGTATTTGGGTTTCGCCACCACGGGAAAGTCTTACCATCGCCATAATCACATTTAAATGTTGCCAAATATGCCGCCATATCACGTTCAGCCGCTTCGTCGGCTTTTTTTTCGGCCAATGCTCGTCGCTGCCATAGAAGCAGCCCCTAATAATTTATTGGCGGTTGATTGTTCTTTGTCACGCATTGCCTGGGCGTTATCCTGTAATTCGGTTGTATTTTCATTTAATGCCGATAATAATTCTTCAACGCGTTTATATATTTTTTTTTGTGTCTGTATCATCAAATGAACTGCGCCATCTTAGGTTTGCCATGTCGTCACGCATCCTAACCAATTTTTGACATGTTTGATCACATTCATTATCAACACCACCTGCAGCCCGGAATGCGCTAATATGCATTATGGTTAAAAATACAATCAATAAAAATTTAAAGTTATGAATCCACATACTCTCAGACTACGACACGTATTGTAAAAAAATAACGGTGTTTATGTAAAGACTTTTTATTAGGATTTTTGTTTAATCAAAAAAAGCCCCAAAAATGGGGCTGATATTGTTTATTCCTGATTATCTAAGCCTTTTAATAAAATGTCCTTTAATTCGTTTGGCATCATACCTGTGCTGGAATATCCACAATCAACATGGTGAATTTCACCGGTAACCGCACTGGACAAATCGCTGAATAAATACATTGCAGCCCCAGATACATCTTCCAAAGTCATATTACGGCGCAAAGGTGTCTGTTCCGCGTTCAATCGCAACATAGCCTTGAATCCGCCAACCCCAGACGAAGCCAATGTCATGATTGGACCAGCACTGATTGCGTTAACACGAATATTATTGCGACCCAAATCTGATGCCAAATATCTAACACTGCTGTCTAATGCAGATTTTGCAACCCCCATAACATTATAATTGGGAACAGACTTTTCACCCCCAAAATACGTCAATGAAACAATCGAACCACCGTTTGTCATCAATTTTGATGCACGACGTGTCAAATCAACCAATGAATACACAGAAATATCCATTGTGTTTTTGAAATTATCACGTGTTGTATCGGCATAACGACCGGTCAATTCATTTTTGTCAGAAAATGCAATTGCATGTAACATGCCATCCAAATGCCCCCATTCTTTTTCAATCGCACCGAACAAGGCGTCCATCTGTTCATCGTTTTGAACGTTGCATTCTTGGACAAATTTTGCCCCCAGTTGTTCTGCCAATGGACGAACTCGTTTTTCCAAATTTGGCATTGCATATGGCATTGCAATTTCTGCGCCCATTTCGTGTGCACGTTTGGCGATTGCCCACGCCATTGACCAATCATTTGCAACGCCAGTAATCAGAATCTTTTTTCCTTTTAATAACATTTTATAATCCTTTCAATTTGTTATATTATTGGACAGGTAAAAACATAGCACCGTTTTATCATAATCGCAACTGTAAAAAAAGTGTCTCATTTGCAAATTTAATATTCTGTTAAAAATCCACCAGATTGCAATTTCCACATACGGGCATATTCACCATGTTTGTTTCGTAATAATTGATTATGTGTTCCTTGTTCAATGATTTTGCCGTTACGCATTACAACAATTTTGTCCATATTGCGTAATGTTGATAATCTGTGGGCAATTGCAACAGTTGTGCGATCTGATGCCAATTCTTCAAATGATTTTTGAATGGCAATTTCTGTTTCACTGTCTAGGGCTGATGTTGCTTCGTCTAAAATCAGAATAGGGGCATCTTTTAAAAATGCACGGGCAATCGCAATGCGTTGTTTTTGGCCACCCGATAATTTTATACCACGTTCACCGACCAGGCTGTCGTATTTTTTATCAGAGGCCATAATAAATTCGTCTGCTGCTGCACGTTTGGCGGCATTGCGAATTTGTGATAATGACGCATCTGGTTTGCCGTATGCAATATTATCACGCAATGAACGATCAAATAATGTTGGCTCTTGTGGGATAAATCCAATTGCACGACGCAGAGAATCTTGGGTAATATTACGAATATCAACACCGTCAATTAATATTTGCCCGCTGGTTACATCGTAAAAACGCATTAATAAATTCATCATTGTTGATTTGCCGGCACCACTGCCACCAACCAAACCAACGCGTTCTCCGGGATGAATTGTTAAATTCATATTGCGTAAAACCCATTTGCGTTTATATTTAAATGAAACATTTTTAAATTCAATTAAGCCATGGGTTACAACCAAATCAGGTGCATTTGGTTTGTCGACAACCATTATTGGTTTTGATAATTCAGTATATGCTTTTGTTGCAGTGGCCGCATCTTCAATCAATTTCGGAATTTGTAATATCAAATTTCCAATTGAATTAGAAACCTGATTGAAAACAGATATTGTAAATACGGCACCTGATATTAATAATTCGCCACGTGCAAACAAATACAAACACATTACTAATACGCAACCGAATCCAAAATCCCACATGAAATCAAATGGGGATAACATTAACGTTTGCATTAAACGTGATTTTATATGTTTTTTTACCTGTTCTTGGCGTGGTTTATCTAAATAGTTATGTTCTGTTTGTGCCCCAGCAAACATACGAACAATAAAAGAATTTGTTAAACTGTCAACGACGTGCCCTGATAAATTACTTTGTGCGTCACTGGCCGCTGTGGCGGCATTTTTAACCGGATGGCGCATATAAAATGTATATAGCAAACGGCTGATGAACATTATTGCAAATATTATTGTTATCCAACTGTTTATTTGTGTCATTAGCCAAACATTTATGGAAATCGTTATAATTAGGGCGATTATTCTTAAAACTTCGTCCATAACATTTATACCACGTGTTAAATATGTTATTTTTGTATTTATACTGCCAGATTTAACATCTGCCCAAAATGCCATAGATTGTCGGTGTAAATAATCCGTTATAGTTTCTGATATCTGTTTTACCATATATGCGTTTCGTTTTGCATTCAATATACCATCCAAGGCACCGCACAATGACCAAGATATATTTAACCCGACAATTAACAGGACTGTTGACAGGTTTGATAAAATGAATTCTTGTATACCAGTTACCGGCTGTTCAAACATTGCGATGAACCATTTTTCGGTTAATGGCCACAAAACCATTGCTGAGCGTAAATACGTTACTATTACCAACCAATATATTAACAATTTCCATTGACCATGCATTGCATATCTAAGATAGAAACGGATTAATGTTTTAGGTAGTGTATTCAACTTGGTATCTGTATTTGTTTTACATGTATGTTGATATTTAAATATGTGCATTACGTTCCCCTGATGTTTTCTCAATAGATTTTTATTCAGAACAAATAAAGTCCCATAAACGAAATGTGTAAAATACCTTTATCTAAATTTCTGCGACGCAAGTGTATCATGAAAATATAGTAATTCAAACAAATATTGTTTGAATTTTCTTAAAAAAGTTAAGATAAATACGAAGTTGACAATATATTGTTTCTGTATTACCATGCTTGTCATGGTAAATAAATTTTATAACATAAAAAATGAATTGGAACAGCGTGAATATGATACGTTGGCACCATATGCAACAAAATCGCGGGAAACGCTTGGACGTCCAAATCCACGATGTGAGGCTTATTCATTTCGGACAGAATTTCAGTGTGATCGGGACAAAATCATACATTCTAAGGCGTTTCGTCGTTTAAAACATAAAACACAGGTGTTTTTATCACCATATAATGACCATTTTAGAACGCGTTTAACACATACGTTAGAGGTTGCACAAATTGCCAGAACAATGGCCCGTGCATTGCGTTTGAACGAAGATTTAGCTGAGGCTATATCTTTAGGACATGATTTGGGGCATACGCCATTTGGTCATTGTGGGGAACGGGTATTAAATGAATTGTTACCACATGGTTTTCAACATAATGTACAAAGTGTGCGTGTTGTTGAAGTTTTAGAAAATATGAATTTATGTCGAGAGACCGTTGATGGTATTTTAACCCACTCGTGGGGCTATGAACCAAAAACGCCAGAGGCAAAAATTGTTCAATACGCGGATAAATTGGCATACATAAATCATGATATTGAAGATGCTGTGCGGGCGGGGGTGATATCTGAAGATGATTTACCTCGCGACTGTCGTGAATATTTTCCGGTTGGACAATCAAACAGATTGGAAAAAATGATTGCGGATGTTATTAAAAATTCGTTGGATAAACCAACGGTGTCAATGACGGAACAGGGCTGGTTCTATGTAAATAAATTACGTGATTGGATGTTTGAACACGTTTATACTGATCCTGTTGCCAAGGCTGAAGAACCAAAGGCCAGTCATATTGTTAAATCATTATATGAATATTACACAGAAAAATTGGCAAATCGGTTTGATGCACCGCAGGTGATGCAAATGGTTACGGATTATATTTCGGGTATGACGGATGTTTATGCTATTCGTAAATATACAGAATTGTTTGTTCCTCATTCACAAACCAGTGTATCAGACAGTGATGATTTATTGAATAAATTGTCCTAATAATCATAGTTAATAATAAAAAACACACCAAATGGTGTGTTTTTTATTATTTTATGTCGGAAATGGAATCAGATATTTTATACGATAAATCTGCAATTAAACGACTGTGTGTTGCGACAATTGCATCATAATCATACGCCCCAGATTTTTTATGTGGGGTTTGTGTTCGTAAAGTACGACGTTTTTGTGTAATTGTTTTCCCATTTGTATCTGTAATCGTCCACCATGCTGATATCGTTGTATCGCCATCTGAGTCCGTTTCAAAACGAACAATTTCAACATTAACAACATATTTCGCATTGCGACGTGCATCACGCCCAGGCCGTGCCGCAATATTTTTTGCATATGAATTCATATTTTCAGATATTGCAACAGGTAAGGCAGAATCTAAATTTTCAATCCATCTGTCAAATTCTGCCAAATGACATTCTGTAGATTTTGATTGTGATATTACAATTTGTGGACGTGCAACCGATTGTGGTACGATTACAGATTCAATGGCAACATTTGTCGGTGAAATTGGTCCACGAACCTGTTGTGATACACTTGGGATATTTAGACGATAAAAATGTGTTGGTATTACAGATGGCCGCCCCAGACATCCCGATAATAAAACGGCGGTTGTTATAATTAACGATTTGTTTTTCATATTAATATCCCCCTTTGCCTTTTAATAATGCATCTGGATGGCGTTCCAGATAATCGCTAAGTTGTGACACAGAATTGGCTGCATCACTTACATCACGTATCATTTTATTTAATTCGTGTATTGTTTGTAATAATGGTTCAGTAATTTCCGTGGTAAATTTATTAATGCTGTGTGCTGCCAGTGTTGATTGGTGAACCAATTCTGGTAAATCGTTGTTTAAATTTTGCAGCAAAACGTCTGTATTGTTTGATATTTTATCCAATGGAATTTTTTTTAATGTATGTGATAATTCGTCCAGTATTGAAGGTATAGTTGGAATTTCTGGAGTATCAATATCGTATTTGTGCCCAATACGGTTGTCTGGATAATTTGGATAAAAATCTAATTCAATTATCATTTGACCGGTTAACATGCTTTGCGTTTTTAATTTTCCTTTTAAACCATGGGTGATTAAATCTTGAATGTATTCTTTTGTTGAAAAATTTGTCTGCGCCGGCATAGCCTTTGGATCAAATTTGATGTATACAGGAATGATAATTTTATCTTCATTATTTGGTAATAGTTGAATTTTTTCAACTTTGCCAACTGGGACCCCGCGAAAATATACCTGTGAACCGACGGACAATCCGTTTACGGACCCTTCGAAAAATAAAACTGGGGTTGTATCACAACGAACAATGCGTGCTGCAAAAAAGAACATAAATATTGCTGCAATTAATAACAGACCAAATATCATAAATCCACCCGTTAAACGTTTGTTTATTTTTTGCATTTTTTCCCCCTGGTGTTTCCACGTGTTAAAAATTCGATAATTGTTTTGTTGTTTGTTGTTTCTAAAATATCTGCAGGCATACCACGGGCCCCAATACCATGTGTGATATTATCCAGATATATTGAATTAGTTGCGATCGATTCAATTGAATCCAATTCATGCGTTACCATTATAATTGTTGTGCCATACATTTTATTTATTTTATAAATCAAATCATCTAATTGTTTTGAACGGATTGGATCCAAACCTGCGGATGGCTCATCGAAAAATAATGCCTGAGGATTTAATGCCAACGCCCGTGCCAATGCCACACGTTTTATCATTCCACCACTAATTTCTGTTGGAATTAAATCTGCTGCATTTTCCAACCCAACAACCGCTAATAATTCCGTTACGCGGTTTAATATTTCTTTTTGTGACATATTTGTTTGTAATTCAATCGGCAATGCAATATTTTCTGCAACAGTCATAGATGAAAATAACGCACCACTTTGAAACGATATACCAAACGTTTTTAATGTGTTTACACGTTCGGAATCAGAAATCCCCCATAAATCTGTTCCGTTTATCAATATTTGTCCAGATTGTGGACGTAACAATCCAATTAATGATTTCATTAATGTACTTTTTCCACATCCACTGGGGCCCATAATCATAAAAATATCGCCACGATTTATTCTGAAATCTATGTTTGATACAATTGGACAATTATCATATGCAATTGTTAGATTTTTAACAATAATAAAAGGTGTTGACTCTGTTGTATTCATTTTATATCCCCAACCAATTGAATATTAATGTCAAAACAGCGGTGGCCACAACACACCATGTTATACCAGCAACCACAGCGTGTGTTGTTGCACAACCGATACCATCCGCACTGCGACGTGAATTCATTCCGTAATAACAGCCGCATAACGCAATAATCCATCCATAAACCCATCCATGAAATACACCAATTGCAAAATTTTTAAATGTTAACCAATCGTATGTCATTGACCAATATTCTGTCATGGATACATTTATTAACATTAATGCAACAAATGCCCCACCTAAAATTCCGACAATATCTGCGATAATTGTTAATATTGGCATGGCCATCGTTAATGCCAACATACGTGGTAATACTAAATAATCAAATGGGGATACACCCATAACTGTTAATGCATCAATTTCTTGGTTAATTCGCATGGCACCAATTTGTGCTGCATATGAGGCACCTGTGCGTCCCGCCATGATTATGCCAGTCATGATTGCACCTAATATGCGTGTCATTGCAATTGCCAACAATGCAGCAACATAAATATCGGCACCAAAAATACTCAGTTGCATTATGCCAACAAATGCCAATATTATACCAATCATAAAACTGATTAAAAAAACAATTGGTAACGCACGGACAGATGCCTGTTCCATTTCATACCACCAATCAGTGGTACGAAATATGGCACGTTTTTGTATCAAGTGTCCAAATGACAAAAAAACAGATATGCAAAAACGTAAAACAATTACGATACGATTTATAATGTGCAATCCTTTTTCGCCCGTGATATCACATAGACGCAGATACAAATTGTTGCATTTTTCCAATGAATTATGCGATGTATGCATTTGTTTTTTCTTTTTCCCTTCCTTGTTTTTCTGCTATGTTAAAATAAATTTAGTGGCTAAGTCAAACGTAATAAAGTGTGTATTTTATCCGCATAAGTAGATTTGAAATATTTTTTGTTTTGCAAATTTGTAAAAATTAACAGTATAATTCGCACTGCGATGAAAATTGAATCAACTGGTATTTTAATGTCTTTGCGACCATTTGGGGAACGTGACTGTGTTGCACATATTTTTTCGCGTGATTATGGATTGTTGTCTGGTATTATGCGTGGTGCACAAATTGCCAGAAAAAATCGTCCGTTGGTAGGTCAGACTGGTGTTGTATCATGGAACGCCCGTTTAAATTCGCAATTAGGGGTTTTTCATTGGGATGCGGATAAAAATTTAATGGCCCCGATAATGATATCGCGCCAATGTTTGATGTTTGCCAATTGTGCATTTGATTTGATTGTGACATTGTTGCCAGAACGTGTGGCGTATACGGATTTATATAACCAAACAAATGTATTGTTAAATGATTTGGTGAACAAAGATGCAACAAGTGTGTATTTAAATTGGGAAATATCGTTATTACGTGAATTGGGATATGCATTGGATTTGTCACATTGTTCTGGATGTGGCGGGCATGATGATTTAAGGTATTTATCACCGCGTACGGGGCGGGCGGTATGTGGCAAATGTGGTATGCCATATATTGGGCGATTGTATGATTTGCCATTAAATTTAACAATTACGGAAAAATTTATTGATGGTGCATGTGCAGATCAGGAAACGCATATTCCGGTATCTCGCAAGATATTGGCGACAATAATCAGTTAATAAACTTTTGTAATTTATTCCCTTGCATTGGGGAAATTTTTTTTTTACAGTGCAACTGTTCAATTATTAAAAGGAGAAAAAACCATGACTTGGACAATATTGCTTTTGATAGTTGGTATCGCGTTGTTTATTTTCGGCACAATGTTGTTGAAATTTGACGACAAAAAACCATCTATGGGGGCCACTGTGGCAAAAAAATCTGTTAAGGTTGTTGCCATTATGTTAATCGCAGGTTGCGTATGCCGTCTGTATGTTCCATATTACCTGACATCTGTTAATCCAGCAATCGTTCAGGAAATGGTACAGGGAATGCAGGAACAGCAGAATGCTGTTAAAAACAAAGAAATCCGTAAATTTGTTCGTTCAAATGCGGATGTAATGTCAGCAGATGCACCTGTTTTGGGTAATCGCGAAGGCGCAAAAACGATTTATATCTGGACAGATTTTTCGTGCCCATATTGCCGTCGTGTTCACGGTGAATTGGAACGTGTACTGGCCGATCGTGATGATGTTCGTGTTGTTGTTAAGAACTTTTCTATTCACGGACCTTTGTCTGATGCACCTGCCAAGGCGGTTATCGCAGCTAAATTGCAAGATGCCGATAAATCTGCTGCATTGGTTACAATGTTGATGAATCGTAATTTCTACACTCAAGACGATTTGAAAGATCAGGCAAAAATTGGTGAAAAAGTTGAAAAGAATGTTATGAAATTTGCCAAAGAAGCCGGTTTGGATACAGAACGTTTGAAACAAGATATGAATGGCGAAGTTGTTGCACGAGAATTATCAAATGTTCGTGATTTGGCCCAAACATTCGACATCAGTGGTACACCATTCTTGATTATCGAAGAACAGGCGTTCCCAGGTGCGATTCCATATGACCAAATTATCAAGGCATTGGATAAATAATAAAAAATCCCCCAAATGGGGGATTTTTATTACAAAATTTTTCTAAAGTGGTCGGGCTGAAAAATGATTTCTAAAAAAAATTGGCGTGCCCAGCAGGACTCGAACCTGCAACCTATTGCTTAGAAGGCAATTGCTCTATCCAATTGAGCCATGGGCACACGCGTACATATTATAAACATTATTTTACAAAAAACAAGATTTGTTTCGGAAATGTTTTTTGTAGAAAAAATCAAACGTAAAAAGTAAAAAACAGAGTGTTTTTGATTGATTTTGTGTGGTATTATTATACCGTATTGATTTTCCTTGACTTTTCTGCCGCGTTTATGCATAATTTGCGGGCTTATAATAAATAAACAAAGGTAAAACAACAATGGCAGCGACAAAATCGTTAAAAAAGTGCGAATTAGATGCCAAATGGTATTTGATTGACGCAACTGATTGCACATTGGGACGTTTGGCTGTATTTGCGGCAAACATCCTGCGTGGAAAGAACAAGCCAACATGGACACCAAATATGGATTGTGGTGATCATGTTATCATTATTAATGCAGATAAAGTTGCTTTGTCTGGGAAAAAGGCCGATAAAACAAAATTCTTTTGGCACTCATTATGGACAGGCAGTACCAAGGAACGTACATTGGGTCAGATGCGTTCAGAAAAACCAGAAAAATTGGTTACAAACGCAGTAAAACGAATGATGGGCCGTCGTACAGCGGTTGCATTGGCAAACAAACGTTTGACAAAATTGCATGTATATGCCGGTGCGGAACATAAACATGCTGCACAAAATCCTGTTGTTATAGATTTTGGTGCATTAAATCGTAAAAACAAAAGGGGCGAATAATGACAGAAACAAAAAAGACTGCAGCTGCAGCAAAGGCAACAACAAAGGCCGCCCCAGCAAAAAAAGCGGTTGCAAAAACATCTGAACGCGTAAAATTAAATAATGCAACATACGCAACGGGTAAACGTAAAGATTCAGTTGCACGTGTGTATTTGGTTCCGGGTAAGGGGAATATATTTGTTAACGATATTCCTGTTAATGAATATTTCCGTCGTCCGGTATTGCAAATGATAATTGCACAACCATTTAATGTTACAAAACGCGAAGGTGCATATGATATACATGCATTGGTTGCGGGGGGTGGTTTATCTGGTCAGGCCGGCGCTGTGAAACATGGTATTTCCAAGGCGTTGGAAAAAATTGAACCAGAATTGCGTGCTGCATTAAAATCTGCAGGGTTCTTGACACGCGACAGCCGCGTTGTTGAACGTAAACACTTTGGGCATCATAAGGCACGTCGTTCAACACAGTTCAGCAAACGTTAATTTTATACCGTTTGTGGAAAAATCAAACCCGCTGTATTGGCGGGTTTTTTTGTTTAAGAAATCGTTCCTAAGGTTCATAATTTTTTATTTGATATAATTGCAGTATAAATAGAAACAAAGGGGATTTTTTAACATGAAAAAAATATGGTTATTTATTTTAACAATGGTTATATCTTTTGCACCAGGATTGATTGGTATAATATTTACCCCGATGGGGCACCAAGACGCGTGGTTTAATGATTTACTGCAATCGGGTTTGACACCGCCACCAATGGTGTTTAGTATTGCATGGACTGTGTTATATGCACTGTTGGGAATTGCGTTATTTATGATTGTAAAAAGGCCAATTGCATCACAACGAAAAACAAAGTCATATTTACTGTTTGCCGCGCAAATGGCGTTAAATGTATTGTGGTCATATGTATTTTTTGGATTACATATGGCAACTGCGGGGTTATTTATAGTTGTATTGTTATTATTTATTGCAATGTGGCTGGAACGTGCATTCCGTTGTATCAGTACAACTGCATCAATATTAACATGGCCATACATATTATGGCTAATGTTTGCCGCATATTTGAATATGATGATTGTGTATATGAATTAAAAATGCCCATAACTGGGCATTTTATATTTTTAATATTTTAAACTTTGGATCGCCCATATTTAAATGTTTTAATCCCAACTCTTGAACGTAATCTGGACTAATATTTTTTAATAAATCAATATGACGTTTCAGATCATTTAAATCGGCATGGGCTGCATTTAATGCGACTTGTTCTTTGTTTACGGCCCAAATATTTATAATATAGCGTTGAATGTTTCTTTCACCATAAAATATTCTGATAAACATTCCAAATGCAAAAATTAATATGATTAGCCCAATCACGCCACGCCATCCACCGGACAAAGCACAACGTAAAAATTCAAAGATTTTTTTGATTTTTCCTTTCATACGTGACATTATATCATAAATGTTTAGTAATAATCAAATTTTTGCTGCCCCGTTGGCGGGAATTACAGATAAACCGTTCAGGCGCCTGATACGTATGTTTTCGCCAACAGCACCAATTGTTACAGAAATGATTTCTTGTCATTCACTGGTTGGGGCACATAAAAATTGTTTACGTAATTTTGATCATTATGATGACGAAGGAAATATTGGAACCCAAATTTTTGGTGCCGATGTTGCATTAATGGCAGAGGCGGCTAAAATATTACAGGATGCTGGTGCAACATGGATTGATATTAATATGGGGTGTCCTGTGCCAAAAGTGGCATCACGTGCCGGGGCAGGTGCACATTTAATGCAAGATCATGTTTTAGCGGGAAAAATAATGTCTGCGGTTGTGCAGGCGGTACAAATACCGGTGTCTATTAAAACCAGGTTAGGTTGGGATGATGCACATTGTGATTGGTTGGATTTGATTAATGTTGCCGCACAATCTGGTGTAAAATTTGCAACACTGCATGGTCGGACACGGGCCCAAATGTATGTTGGGCCGGCTGTATTACCACAAATATCAAAAAATATACCAATTCCGATTATTGCCAATGGTGATATTCGTACCACAGATGATGTAAATCGAGTCATGAATTTGGGATACAGCGGGGCGATGGTTGGACGCGGTTTATTGGGACGTCCGTGGGCATTGGCGCAAATTATCGGTGATGCGGTCCAAACAGATATTGGTACAATTGTTTTAAAACATTTGGAATATATGTTGGAATATTATGGTGAACGTGCAGCAATTCCGATGTTTAGAAAGCATGCAGCATGGTACAGCGCCGGCATAGCAAATTCGACAGATTTCAGGATAAAAGTTAACAGTATTACAGATGCAGCAACATTGAAAATGTTAATTTGTGAATTTTGGGGTTGCACTGGGGCTGTATAGTTTCTATGATATACAGCGATATACAATTTTTTAATACAATGAAAAGGAACAAAAGCTCATGAATAAAAATGAAATGGAAATCCAGAATGAAATGACGGTTGGTGAAATTCTGCGTGATGCACGAACAAATGGACGTCGGAAACGTGAAATACCGACAATTTCTAAACAATTGTGCATTCGTGAGGAATTTTTACAAGCATTAGAGGATGGGGATTACAAGGCAATTCCAGAAACTGTATATATATTGGGGTTTGCGCGTAATTATGCAATGGAATTGGGTTTAGACCCAGATGAAATTGTTACAAAATTAAAACGTGAAATGGGAATGTTGCCGGCTGAATGTCCTGTGACAGATGACAGTAAAGAAAAAAAGGTCGAATGTGATTGTGCAGTTTCGTCTGCCGCTGTGAATTCTGGTGATGTGGTGGCAAAAGCCAACAATATGGTTAAAAAACATACCAAGGATTTTTTCGCACGTTATTGGACATGGTTGTTTGGTGCTGTGGTTGCAGTTTTTGTATTGGTTGCGGTTATTACTGTGTTGGTAACCCCAACGACATCATCAAAAACATCGACAGGTTCTAACCAAGACAACACGGTTGTCATGGCCGAAGTTGTAGATCCTGCATATTCGGTTGAAGTTCGTGAACGTTTCGGTATTGAAAACCGTGAACGTGCAGATGTTATTATTCAGGCGGTTCAGGAGTCTTGGGTTAAAATCGAAGATGCAACTGGTAAAATGGTATTCAGTCGAGTTTTGGTCCCAGGTGATGTGTATTATGTTCCAAATGAAAAAAATTATCGGGCTACATTTGGTAATGTTGGTGGTATGGATGTTTGGGTTCGTGGTCAACGTCTGCCAAAAATTGGTGCAGATCATGTCAGAAAATCTGATATCCCAATGAACGCAGATGTTTTGTTACAAACATATGCACCTGTGGTACCGGTGAATGATTAAATAATTTGATATAAAATAAATATATTGGCAAGGGGCGAAGAAATTCGCCCCTTTGCTATTGAAATTTTATATATTTATTCTATATTGTTAATTACTATGGCTGGAATAATAAAAATTCGTGGTGCACGCGAAAATAATCTTAAAGATATTGATTTAGACATACCAAAAAATAAATTGGTAGTCTTTACAGGCGTATCCGGTTCTGGAAAATCGTCGTTGGCATTTAATACAATTTATGCTGAAGGACAGCGCCGTTATGTGGAAAGTTTATCATCTTATGCTCGTCAATTTTTGGATATGCAAAAGAAACCAGATGTTGATTTAATAGAGGGGTTGGCACCGGCAATTTCGATTGAACAAAAAACAACATCGAAAAATCCGCGTTCAACGGTTGGTACCGTAACGGAAATTTATGATTATTTGCGTTTGTTGTGGGCACGTATTGGGGGGCCGCATTCGCCTGTTACGGGATTGCCAATTAAATCGCAAACAATCGCGGAAATGGTTGATTGGACAATGAAGATTCCAGCAAAGACAAAGATATATATAATGGCACCATTGGTACGTGAACGCAAAGGTGAATATAAAAAAGAAATTGCATTTTTGATTAAGCAAGGATATGCTCGCGCAGTTATTGATGGTGACGTGTGTGATTTGTCGTCAGTACCCGCATTGGACAAGAATAAAAAACATAATATTTTTGTCATTGTTGATCGATTGGCTATGCCGGCATCTGATGCGGACACAGAATTGATGGATGAATTTCGCAGTCGTATGTACGCGTCTTTTGAAGCTGCCTTGCGTTTAGTCCCAGGATCTGTTCTTGTTCGTCGTTTGGATACAGATGAAGATATTTTATATTCACAAAATTATGCATGTCCTGTCAGTGGTTTTACTGTTCCGAAGATAGAGCCAAGATTATTTTCTTTTAATGCACCAATGGGGGCATGCAGTGCATGCGATGGTTTAGGAATGCAATTAAATATGTCGTCTGATTTAGTAATACCAGATCCATCAAAATCTATTTTGGATGGGGCAATTGCACCATGGTCGCGTGGCGGAATGTTAACACAGTATGAAAATGTTTTATCTGCATTGCATAAACAGTATAAAATTCCGTTAACCCGTCCATGGCATTCATTAACAGATGAACATAAGAATTTAATTTTATATGGCAGTGGGGATCAGACAGTTAAAATAAATTGGAATGGTTTCGAATATGAAAAGCCGTTTGAGGGTGTGATTCCAAATTTGGAACGTCGTTGGCGTGAATCGGATTCGGATACAATGCGGGCCGAGTTATCAAAATACCAATCAGAAAAACCATGTCCAATGTGTCATGGAAAACGTTTAAATATTCATGCACTGTGTGTAAAAATTAACGGGTGTGATATTATTGATGTTTGTGATATGTCAGTTGATGATTCAGTGCGTTGGTTTACAGATTTACCAAATCATTTGGAAAAACAGGAAAATGATATTGCTCGTATGATTTTGCGTGAAATTACCAGCCGGTTACATTTTTTGAAAAATGTTGGTTTAGGATATTTAACATTGTCACGTATGTCTGGAACGTTGTCAGGTGGCGAAGCACAACGTATTCGTTTGGCTTCACAAATTGGCAGTGGATTGTCCGGTGTATTGTATGTATTAGATGAACCGTCAATTGGATTGCATCAAAGTGATAATGATAAATTATTAGAAACATTAAAAACATTGCGCGATAAAGATAATACGGTTATTGTTGTTGAACATGACGAAGATGCAATGCGCAGTGCAGATTATTTGGTCGATATTGGCCGTGGTGCGGGTGTAAATGGTGGCCGTATTATTGCACATGGTACCCCGGATCAGGTTATAAAAAATCCCGATTCTCTGACCGGACAATATTTGTCTGGAAAACGTAAAATAGAAGTCCCAAAAATGCGGCGTGCAGGTAATGGAAATTCTATAATAATTTGTGGTGCCCGTGAAAACAATTTAAAAAACGTAGATGTTGAATTTCCATTGGGTAAATTTATCGCATTAACGGGGGTATCTGGTTCAGGTAAATCTACATTGTTATTGGATACGTTGTATCCCGCGTTGATGCGTGCATTATATAATTCAAAAATGGAAACTGGTGCCCACGATGTAATTCGTGGAATGGAAAACGTAGACAAGGTTGTTGATATAGACCAATCGCCAATCGGGCGTACCCCACGCAGTAATCCTGCAACATACACTGGGGTATTTTCAAATATTAGGGATTTTTTTGCTGCATTACCGGATGCCAAGGCACGTGGATATTCTGCTGGGCGTTTTTCCTTTAATGTCAAAGGTGGACGATGCGAAGCCTGTCAGGGTGATGGTCAAATAAAAATAGAAATGAATTTTTTGGCTGATGTTTATGTTGAATGCGACAAATGTCACGGGGCCAGATATAACGATGAAACATTGTCGGTAAAATATCGTGGTAAATCTATTGCGGATGTGTTGAATATGTCTGTGGATGAGGCCTATCGATTCTTTACAAATGTCCCACAAATTGCACGTAAATTGGAACTGTTAAAACGTGTTGGTTTGGACTATATTAAATTGGGGCAAAGTTCTTTGGATTTGTCAGGGGGTGAAGCACAACGTATAAAATTATCCAAAGAATTGGCGGCACGCAGTACTGGACAGACAATATATATACTGGATGAGCCGACAACAGGATTACATTTTGAAGATGTAAAAATGTTGTTATCTGTTTTGCATGAATTGGTAGAGCAGGGCAATACCGTAATTGTCATTGAACATAATCTAGAGGTTATCAAGACCGCAGATTGGATTATTGATTTGGGACCAACAGGTGGGGCCAATGGTGGCCAGATTGTTGCCACCGGTACACCGGAACAGGTCGCAGAAAATCCAAATTCAGTTACGGGAAAATATTTACAAAAGTATCTGGACAAACCTAAGAAGAAAAAATAATATTTCATTTAAATAACCCAAGGAGAAAAAAATGTTTGGTTTTGGAAAAAAGAAAGGTATCGATACAACAAATATCAATGAACAGGAATTAAAACAGGCCGAAGAAAAAATGCCATCTGGTATGAAAGAAACGGCACAACGTATGATGAATGGGCAATTTGATTTAAACGATATGTTGGCCCAATTGAAACAGATTAAAAAGATGAGTAATTTTAGTGGTCTGTTAAAAATGGTTCCAGGTATGTCTGGGGCTGTTAATGCGATGAAAGAAAAAATCAAAGATGGCAGTGTTGATGCACAAATTAAAATTTTAGAGGCCATGACCAGTGCAGAACGTGCAGAACCAGAAAAAATATTTGCCAATGCCAAGG
>JAKSTF010000007.1 GCA_024402715.1 Alphaproteobacteria bacterium | reverse complement strand
CTTTAAGAGGGTAAAGAAAAAACGGACACTTTTAGGTATCCGTTTTTATTTTTTAATACTGGTCGGCGGGTATTTAGTTGCACAATTTGCCATACCTAAATTCCCTAAATACAGGGAATTTGCAGGGATTTTCTTCGGTTGTTCCTGGGATGTTTTCAAGTATACGTACCGCATACCCCACAGAAATCCGGCATTTCTATACCCAATCACGAAAAGATGGCCATTTTTTAGCAGGGAATTTTTTTGCATTTGCAGGGAATCATTCCGCACATTTACCCCCATAACAGACAATAAAAAATAGTGCTTGTTTCTGCATAAAAGACTGGACTTCTGGCCATTAGTAAGCACTAATGCGATAACCCAAAAGATGAATTAATTAGAAGAATATCATTTAGTGTTGATGCAATGTTATCAGATGTTTTTGATAGTAATTGCAAGCGGAGTTTGCATAGTAATGAATGCGCCGTTATTTTTATTTACATTAGCAAATACAACGACAACTTTCAAAATAAGGAACAATAGAATCAAGTGTTTTAAGGTGAATCCTTTGAATAAGAATCATAAAACTTTCAATAGTAAATGCAAGTTTTATTGATGAGCAGAAAACAAGTCTTGTTATTTTTCAAATAATAAGACCAATAAAGCAAATAATAACATAAAAAGCATTTGTTTAAAAGATACAATAATTAAAAAGAATTTTTAGAGTAAAAACTGTTGATTTTATTGTTCTTTATTGTGCATTTTTTATTTTATTAACAGCAATATTAATTCGTTTAATACTTTCTTTCTGTCCGAGTAGAAATGCAACTTCTGTTGCACCACCAGGTGTAAATTGTTTGCCTGTCAAAGCAACTCGAATTGGCCAAAACACTTGACCATTTTTCATTCCCATTTTGGCAAGCATCGCAATTAATTCATTATGCAGCTTCTCCCTTGACCCAAAACAATCAGGATTATCAAACACAGTTAATGCTTCTTCCAACACTTTTAATGAAATACTTAAATCAGTTTTCATTTTTTTGTGAATGAATAAATCTAACGAATAATCTGGCAATGATTCAATAAAATCAATCAGCTCTGAAATTTCAGAGAACGTATTGATACGGGACTGTAAAATTTTTGATAATTCTTTTAAGTCAATTTCCCGTTTTATCGTCTGTTGGTAGTAAGGCAAGGTCTTCTCATGAAAATCTTCTAACGACAATCGACGAATGTAAACGCCATTCATCCACTTTAACTTTTCGATGTCAAAAATAGGGGCTGACTTGTTGATTCCTTTTATTGAAAATTTTTCAATTAATTCATCCATTGAAAAAATTTCTTGTTCAGTTTTTGGACTCCAACCTAACAAAGCAATATAGTTTATTATTGCTTCTGGCAAATAACCTTTTTGGACTAAATCTTGAAAAGAGGCATCGCCGTTGCGTTTACTCAATTTATTATGTTCATCTTTCATAATGGGTGGTAAGTGGACATACGTTGGAATATCCCAACCATATGCTTCATAAATTAAGTTGTATTTTGGGGTAGATGACAAATATTCATTACCACGAACCACGTGACTGATTTTCATCTCGTGGTCATCAATTACATTGGCAAAGTTATAAGTTGGCAAACCGTCTGATTTTAACAAAATACCTTCATCCAATGCGCTATTGTCAACAGTGATTTTTCCGTAGACTTCATCGATAAAAGTTGTTTTCCCAACTGGGTCAATGGTTTGACGAACAGTATATTTTTCCCCATTTTTAATGCGTTCGCGCGCTTCGTCAACGCTAATACTTTTGCAAGGATCAATAAATTTAAAGGGTTTTCCATTTTGCTCGGCATATTGACGTTGTTTTTCAATTTCTTCTGCAGAACAAAAACAGTAGTGTGCCCCACCCAAATCAACTAATTGATCAGCGTAACTCTTATAAATACTCTTTCGTTCTGACTGAATATATGGGCCATATGCGCCACCAACGTCAGGCCCTTCATCATGAACAAAACCGACATCTTTCATTGTCTTATAAATGATATCAACAGCCCCTTCAATATAACGTTCTTGATCGGTGTCTTCAATACGTAAAACAAATTCGCCTTTCTGACTTTTCGCAATTAAATATTCATACAAAGCAGTTCTTAAATTACCAATATGCATATATCCCGTTGGACTTGGTGCAAAACGACTTCTTATTTTGTTCATGTATAAGCCTTTCTACTTTAATGAATGATTCTTGCTTTTCGATGACCCGCCCCTAAAATAAGTATTTCATACCAACTAGAACCGACATCAAAACCCTTGAATTCGTATGTCCCATCAATATTAATTTCTTTAAATATTTTATCCAAACGGTTGTTAATATCAGATAAATCTTGTAGGGAAATATCACTTTTGTCCGGCAGACGTACATTTATCATGTGTTCATTTTGTTTTTTTACCATACTATCAATAATCCCATAAAATACAGGCATTTTAGAATTGATAGAGTTTATGTACTGCATTAATTCATTATATTCTTGATTATTCAGTATAACCGAGCTTGCACTTGTTCCGTAGGTTTCAACAAGTTTATCGAATTGTCCAGACGGTGTATCATTCCACTCCTGTTTTTTTAATTCAATTAGTGCCTTGATAACAGCAGAATAATTATTTATACGAAACGCCTGTCCGCCGTAAATTTGTTCATAATCCAACGTGATTTTATTATCATCATTTAATACAACGTCCAAAATATTTTTCAGTTCACCTAATCTCATTTTTTATCCTTATAAACATTAACCCAATTATAGATGAATACTAATGAAAATGGCAAGATTTTTTTCACAATAATCATATTGTTATACATAAGTATGGAGAGCTCAAATGTCATTGTATCAACCTTCAATTGACTATCGAAATTTGGGCATTGTATAGAAATGTGTAGATTTCCCGTATATATGGCAAAAATATGGCTATACCATAGTCAATGGTAACCACAAAGCCCCGCTGTGTGCGGGGCCGACACAAAAAAAGCCGCAGTATACTGCGACTTTGAATTATTCTGGTCGGGGCGAAAGGATTCGAACCTTCGACACCTTGGTCCCAAACCAAGTACTCTACCAGACTGAGCTACACCCCGAAACGTCTTTGATTATAACAGTATTTTTTATAAATGCAAATAAATATTATTGTATTTTATTTTATGCTTGTCTGATTTGTGTAATTTTTTGTATTATTTGCCTGTCATGATAAAAAAATGTGGATTTTTTACGGCTTTGGTTTGTTCGTTTGTGGTAATACAGTTGGATGCGGCAACACCAATGCAGAATGTCGTATCTGCCAATGTTGCAGATTATGTCAGTCCATATTCGTACAATAATATGTATCCATATTTAAATAATTCAATGCGAACTGCCCTGAATTCCGGTGACAGCCCCAGTCAGGCGGTTTCACAGATTGATGTTTTAACCCGGACAAAACAAATGGCTGGAACAAATGAACGGCGGGTTGTGGCACGTCGTGGAACAAACGGGATAAATGCACGGGCTGCGGTTGGGGTGTCAAATGGAAATACAACACGTCGTGTCGTGGCCAGACGTGGTGTAAATGTCGGACAAAATGCCCGTGTTGCAACCGCCCGTGCTGAAACGCGTGGTGTGGTTGCACGCAGCAGTCGTTCTGATAATTCTGTAACGGTGGACAGATCGACCGGACCGGCAACCACAACAGCAGTGAATAATGTTTCATCTGTTCGGTGTTTGGCGGATTACACGGAATGTATGAATGGTTATTGTCAACGTGAGAATATGGCATATAATCGTTGCTATTGCAGTGCCAAGTTGGCGCAAATTGATTCAATGTATAAACCTGCAATTGAAAATTTGGTTTTGCAAATTATGCAATTGCGTGGAAATGGTCAATGGTCGGATGTGGAAATGAATAAATACTGGATGGATACTGTTGGTAAATATTCCGGTACAAATTCATGGACGAATATAGATGATGCGTTAAACATCGATTGGGCCAGTACCGAAAGTCGTGTTCGTGGTCAGCAGGCGTTTGCAACCGGACATGAATATTGTTCACAACATTTGCGTGGTTGTTATTATATGGCCAGTAATTTGCGGGATGCATACAGGTCAGAAATTGCACGTGATTGTGCAACGTATGAATCATCGTTACAAAAATTGAAAAATGTTGCAGAAAGTGTGGTTGAATCTTATAAATAATCAGATTTATTCTGTTTTTTATGGTTTGTTATTTTTTTACAGTCGATGTTGTTTTATATAAAATTTTTAATTGTATGGGGGGAAAATAATGAAAAATAAAACAATTTTTACATTGATGTTTTTGATATTTTTAAATGGATATGTAAGTTTATCATCGGAATTATTGGTTATGCGCCAATTATCTTTTTATGTCGGATCATCTGCTGTGATTACCAGTATTATAATGGGGTGTTTTTTGGGATTTATGGCACTTGGATATTTTGTTGGTATGTCTAAACGGATTGCCGATAATCAAATTAATCAGTTGGTATGTTTAGGTTTTATGACAGTAGCACTGTTTACGGCAATTGCAACCAGTTTCCCTATGGTTGATATGTATTGGGTGTTGATGGGGCGGATGGGTATTTCTGCTGGTATCATACAAACATTTTTATATTCAATTATATTTTTATCAATTGGCCCATTTGTGTTTGGATTTAATACAACATTATTATCGCGTTTGATTAACAATCAAAATAAAAATTATACTGGTGGGGTAATGGCATGGGATACAATAGGATCTGTTATTGGATCAATGGCGACTACATTGATATTGATGCCATTTGTTGGGGTTAATAATACTGTAATATTTGTTGTTGCCTTGGGGATTATTGGGGCATTTATTATGCGGGTGCGAATATATAATATTGGATTTGCGATATTGTTATTATTGGGCACCGGATACATAAACAGTGATGCATTTTTGCAAAAACGTTATGGTATTTTGGTAAATAATGCAAATTCAACTATATATGTTAATGATACGGGGGCGGTCCGAACATTATATATGAACGGATTGCCAATGTCTGTATTAGAATATGGCAGACCCGCGGAATATATTGATTATATAAATACAAATTTTATTTATAATATGCCACATAATCGACGGTATAATATTTTGGTTTTAGGTGCAGGTGGTTTTACAGCGGGGTTAAACGATACATTTAATAGTTATACATTTGTAGATATTGAACGTTCATTACAAGATGTCGCAGAACGATATTTTTTACATAGTAAATTAACAAAAAATAAAAAATTTATTGTTCAGGATGCCAGTCAATTTTTAAAACACACAGATGAAAAATATGATTTAATTTTGTTGGATGTTTATTCAAATTCATATCAAATCCCCGAAGGTTTGATTACTGCGGAATTTATGCAACGGATAAAATCCCGGATTGCAGCGGATGGGGTTATTATTATGAATATGGTGATGGATGTTGCATTTAATGATGAATATACTCGGGTGTTTGATAATACATTTCATGCGGTATTTAACAATAATACAACACGACAAATTATTGGAAATTATAATCCGTGGAATTACAAAGACGGTTCAAACATATCAAATGTGCTGTATATATATCACAATATAAAAAACGATGGTCGAATTTACACAATAAATAAAACACCGGTTATTTATGACAAATATTAGTTTTTTGTATGTTAATAATGTGTTTTTTGCAAAAAATACATTTTGTTCAGTGTACTAAAAAGCACTTGCGTTTATAAAGTCTATTTTTTTATAATCTGCATATCAAAAAAAGGAGAAAATATGAAAAGATTATCAATGTTATTTGCTGTATTGGGTTGTTTGTTTGTTGGAACAGCATCTGCGGCCGATATAACGATTTATTATTCACCGACATGTCCACATTGTCATCATGCACGTGATTTTATTTCCAGTCAGTTGATTTATGAATATCCAAATTTAACTGTGACCCAGGTTAATGTTATGACGGAATCTGCAATGGATGCATTTAGAAATGCGTTGCAGAAATGTAAATATGAAAGTGGTGGTGTCCCTGTTATGGTGATTGGTGAAAAATGTTTCCAAGGATATGCGGATTTTATGCAGCAAGAATTGCGTGATGCGATCGAAGCAGATTTGTCAGATACTGAAAAAGCGGTTGCGGCCGATAACAGACGTGAAATTGAGAAAGATGCAGATGCATTTAAAAATGCACACGCTGATCGTGGCAGTGCCATTGTTGAATATGACGCGGCAAACGATAACAGTGTAAAAAAAAATGATAAAGGCACAACAGCATACTTTTATGGATTTTTATTGTTAGTTATGGCTGGATTATGTGCAGTTGCAGTGTGTCGTAAAAAGGGCAAAAACAAATAATTTGTGTGGGGCATATAAATGTTTGATTTGACGACATTAGATTATATTTATGTCACAGTTGTTCTGGCATCCACTGTGTGGGCGACCATTCGTGGTGGAATTTATGAAACGGTTGCCACACTTTCATGGGTGGCGGCCGCGGTTACTGCACGATTTTTATCGCCAATGTTGGACGGGCTGTTACAAAATTGGTTCGATTTATCAGAATCAACGGTCGGGACACTGGTTGCGTCATATTTTATTGTGTTTTTTGCGGTGTTGATGATTATCGGATTTTTCAATCAAAAATTGCGTGACATGATTCAGGCCAGTATGATGCGGGTAACCGATCATACTTTGGGGGTTATATTTGGTATAGTTCGTGGTGTTTGTGTTATGGGGGCGATTTATTGGATTGCGTTGTGGTATTATTCTGATATACCACATTTGCCCCGTTGGTTGGAAACGGCACGAACACGACCGGTTATGCAATTGACCGCTGTAAAATTAGATCAATGGTTTGTCCCCGGGGTTGATAATAAATTATTACAACGTGATATGATCGGCACAAAAGAAGCAATGGAAATTTATAATAATTTAATAAATCCTGCGGTTGTGAACAAAACAGCAGAGATGAAAAAAAATACAGATGAAAAAAAATCTGGGCCAAGATCTGATAAAACAGCCGCCGATAATGTAAAAGCGTCTGTGACAGAAACAGGGTATAAATCGTCAGAGCGAACGGCGTTGGAAAATCAATTATTACAAATTGAAACGGCGGCACGTGCAGCCGAACAGCGTGAGCTGATGAACGATTTGAACCAGTAATTTTGTACGGTTTTGGTGTTTGTTGGCATCGCATTATATGTGATGCCATTTTTTTTGTTTATGTTCCTGGTGTTTTTTTATATTTTGCATGATATAATTTTGCTGTAAATAAAAAAGGAATATAAAATGTTAAAATTAAAGACTGCTTTGACTGTGGTGTGTTTATATGAAATTATTACGGCGACGTTTATGCATGTATCAAAAACATGTAACGTGGTATTTGGGGACGTTTTTTGCGCCGACAGTCCGTTTAAGTATTTTGTGATTTGTATTGCTGTTCCGTTGTTGGTATTGATTGGCATAATGTGGTGGCGCGAATTAATCGCAAAACGCAGACGTAAAAATTCTGTGTTGGGACGTGCCCGATATATGATTAAAGATATTGCAATAATGTTGCGTGATCGTGTTGCACAAAATGTATCCGCCGTCGATTTGGAAAAGGTATTGATGGCAGCGTTGGTATTTGGTATCAGAAAATATGCAGAAAAACATCCACAGGTTCGTAATGCATTTGAACAAATGGTTGTAAATGATAATGTTGATAATGAATTTATGGAAAATGAAAATAGTGATTTAATGCACCGTGAAAAAAATAAGCATTAATCATGATAATATAGTTTTAACGCCCGTTATGGGCGTTTTTCATAGGAAAATTAACAATTTGGAAAATTGGTTGAATCAGAATAAAATTTAACATATCACAATGTGAGCAAAAGGAAAATAAAATGAATCATTCAGATGTATGGATTGCAGTTGAAAAATTTGCAGAAATACGTGGATATTCTTGTTCTGGATTGGCACGTAGATGTGGGTTGGATTCAACTGTGTTTAATAAAAGTAAACGTTTTTCAAAATTTGGACAACCGCGTTGGTTGTCGTTTGGGACAATCGCCAAAATGTTATCGGCCACCGGGGCAACCATAGATGATTTTATACAGTGTTTTCCCCAGCATTAAAAAAGTGTTTAATTGTTGTATATAGTAAATTGAAGTGTTTGTAAAAAATATATGACTTTACATTAACGTGTTTTCAATTTATTATAATTGGCGATAGCCGTTTATATAAACGATATCAAAAGAGCCAAAAGGGATTTTGGTTCGGGGTCTTCAAAAGCCCTTACTATCCGGTGTGAAAGCATCGTAATCTGATGTTTTCGGTGCTTTTTGCATCGTTATACATCCCTGACACATTTTTTATGGTCGGGGGGCCATTGGTTATATAATACGTATTTTTATACGGAAAGCCGTGGGATCACTGATAGTATGATTTTTGAACTCACCCGACCACCACATATATTGGTGGTTTTTTGATTTTTTATATGCCGGCAATACCAAGGAAACAAATATGGCCGGAAATTCAAGAAAAGATATATTGGAATATTTACAATGTATGGTGAATACGGAAACACCCACACCACCGAAAATTGTAAATGATATGCTGGATTTAATTCCAGAAAGCGTTTGGTTGGACGATAATGCAACGGTGTTATGTCCCGCGTGCAAAGATGGTATTTTTCTGCGCGAGGCAACACTAAGAATTTTACGTAAAAAATACGAACAAATGGGTCCAAATGCTTTTCGCAAACACCAAGATGAAATTATTGACCATATATTGCGACACCGTATGTTTGGTATTGCAATATCATACCGCGGATATCGTGTGACAAAACGCAGTTTATATACGTGCAACGATAAATTTGCCGATATAGACAATATATTTTTTGATGAACGCCTCGGTCGTTATGTAAAAGACAAAGACGGGATAGAGACCGAAAAACAGTGTTTTCATTTTATAGAAAATCAAGCAGAAATTTCCAATTTTTTTGAAACCAAGGGGATAAAGGACATGCGATTTGATGTCATTATCGGTAATCCGCCATATCAAGAAAATGATGGTGGCGGGACCGGTGATAGTGCTAGACCAATCTATCAAAAGTTTATTCAACAAGCAAAATTGTTATTGCCTCAATTTATATGTATGATAGTCCCAAGCCGTTGGATGAAAGGTGGCAAAGGGTTAGATTCATTCAGGGAAGAAATGATTAATGACACCAGAATAAGTCATATTGTGGATTATGCTAATGCTTCTGAATGTTTTACTTTGATTCATTTGGATGGAGGGGTTTGTTATTTTTTATGGGATTTTAAGCATAACGAAAAACTACAGTATACATATAAAGCATTAGATGGTGATACTTTTACAACAGAACGATACTTAAAGACAGATGTTTCAGATACTGTGATAAGAGACATCAGGCAATTATCTATTATTCAAAAAGTGGCAAGTTTAAAAGAAAATAAGTTTAATCAAATTGTGTCTGCCAGAAAACCCTATGGACTTGGAGCAGATTTTTTTAATTTTCCTGACAGATACCCAAATGTGCCACAAATAACAAATGAAGGAACAGGTCTTTTAAAAGTTTATGGTGTAAAAGGCAAAAAAGGTGGTGCTAGAAGGACAACTTGTTTCGTAAAAAAAGAATTCATAATTAAAAATATAAAATCCTTTGATAAATATAAATTGTTCTTTTCAAAAGCATATATGGCAACATCTACTGTGCCACCTAAGATAATTTTAGGAAAACCCAGTGAAATATGTACAGAAACCTTTTTAGAAATAGGACCGTTTAATACACAAAAAGAGGCACAAAATTGTTTAAAATATATAGAAACAAAATTTTGTCGAGCATTGTTATTTTATAATAGACATTCATTAAATATATCACAAGATTCATTTCTATTGATACCATTACCAGATTTTACAAAAAGCTGGACAGACAAAGAATTATATAACAAATATCAACTTACACCACAAGAAATAGAGTTTATTGAACAACAGATTCTGCCGATGGATAATGAAACTACAACAGATATAGATACGGACAATGAATAAATGTTCTTTAATTAAATCTTGCACACGCGTTCGGGACTTGGGGGAAGTTTTTACCCCACTAAAGATTGTGCATGATATGTGTAAATTAATTCCAAAGAAAATTTGGCAGCAAATTGATTCCACATTTTTGGAACCATCATGTGGAACAGGAAATTTTTTGGCGGAAATTTTAAGCCGTAAATTGCGGCAATGTAAAACGGTTGATGATTGTATTATTGCAATACAATCACTGTATGGTGTTGATATTATGGCAGATAATATTAACGAATGTAAATGCAGATTGTTGGATGTGTTTTTGCATCATATACAAAAATGCGAATGTATGTGTCTGATGTGGGAACAAATTGAACAGGTAATGCATATTCTGGATACAAATATAATTTGTGGCAATACGTTGACCATGCTGGACGCAAATGGTGATGATTTAAAATTCAAAGATTGGAAAACCGGCGAATTTGAAACGTTAAAACATATGTTGGGCATACAGGATCGGCCCGCCCAAGAAACATTACCATTATAGGGGGAACAGATGAATATTTATGTTATTTCGAATCCAAATGATAACCGTAGCCTGGTAAAGGTTGGACAAACCAATGATTGGCTTAAACGCGAGAAAGCATATAAAACCAGTGGCTTTATCCCACGAATTTGGCATATTGAATATAATGTTGATTTAACAGACGATAACATAAAGCAGGTTTTAATAAATGACTTGCATTATTCGGTTGATAAATCGCATGGTGATGAATGGTATATTGTTCCAGACGGGGAAAGTGAAAAAGAATTTGCAAACAAGGTAAAATCAATCATAGTTTCGTTAAAACATAATGAACCATTGGATTTGTTACGGACACAAGATTTTGCACCACGTGCCGAACAGGACGAATGTGTACAGGCGACCATGAATGCCTTTAATTCAGGCAGCGATAAATTTTTATGGAACTGTAAAATGCGTTTTGGAAAAACGTTTACTACCTATCAATTAATGAACCGTGCACATTTTAACAATATATTGGTTTTAACATGGAAAGTTGCGGTCGAAGATGGGTGGAAAAATGATTTGTTGTCTCACCGTGATTTTAAGGGGATAAATTTCATAAACAAAGATACATTGGATACGTTTGATAACGCAAAAAGAAATGTTGTATTTTTATCGGTTCCATTACTATTAGCCAATGCATCGGCCGAAGATTCGGAATCAGAAGATGACGCGGAAATAACAGATACAAATATAAATATATTTACAGATAAAATTAAGCAAATAGCAGATATAAATTGGGATTTATTGGTAATTGATGAAGCGCATTATGGAACACGTGCCAAAAATACCAGAAAGATTTTAGAAAAAATCAAATATAAGAAAAAATTAGAATTGTCGGGAACACCTTTCAAGATAATAGATGATGCAGAATATCACGATGATGAAATATATAACTGGACCTATCAACAAGAGCAAAAGGCCAAATATGGATGGCAGGGGGATAAAAATCAAAATCCATATAAAGATTTGCCGGATATGCATATTTACACGTTTGATGGTGCACGTGATTTGGTTAATGATTTTGTTGATACAGAATTTAATATAAATGTGTTGTTTAAAACAAAGGTTCAAAAAGATGTGAATAAAAAAACAGATTATAAAACAGCAGAATTTATAAACTGTGATTCTGTAAAACGTCTGATTGATTTTATGTGTGGTGAACAATTTGATTTAACTGAAGACAAGGATATCAAAGATTATGATGTGACATTGCCTTATTTTCAGGAAATGATTGATAAAAACAAAAAATCAATATGGTTTTTACCAGATGTTGCATCTGTATGTGCAATGGAGAAATTGTTAAATAATCATAAATTTTTTAATAAATACAAAATTATAAATGCATCTGGTGCAGGCGAGGGCTCAAGTAAAAATTCGTTGGATAAATTTCATGAATTAGAACAACAAACGGATAAAATTATATGTTTATCATGCGGTATGTTAAATACCGGTGTTACAATAAAAACATTAGATTCTGTTGTTATGTTACAAGATAAACATTCCGCACAAGATTTCTTTCAATCTATATTCCGGTGCCAAAGTCCATGTTCACCGGATAAATCAGATTGTTATGTATTCGATTTTAATCCACAGCGTTATTTCAATAATATGTTAGCATTTGCACGGTCTAATTCTAAAAATCGTGATCCGCGTAAGGTTGTGGAAGAAAACCTGATAGAAACGCATTTGTATATAGATGGGAATATGATTACAACATCATATGATGATATTATGCAATATGTTAGCTTTGATGTAAGCCCGGAACGGTTAAAAAAGGCCTTTTTACGTTCAAATAATATCAAAGTCGAATTGTTAGAACATTCTGATAACGAAATTTTACAAATTATAGATAGTATCCCATATTACAAAAAGGAAAATAAAAGTACCAACAAAGAACCCAAAGCCCCAGGGGAAAACAAAAAAAAGAAATTAGACAAGAAAATGCCGGTTGATCCAAAACGTAAACAAGAATCTAAATACGATATCAGAAAAGCGAAATTGGATATTTTAATATCCAGTTTAACGATATTTATATATATTACAGATGCCCAAGAATCTAATGTTTATGAAATTGTAACAACCAAAGAACCAGATTTGTTTAATAAGATATGTTTTATAGGTGTGGAACAGTTTAAAAAATTATATGATTTTAAGGACAAAGACGGAAAAAGTTTCTTTAAATCAGATGTTTTGGATAAAGCCATTGCCAGGTTTAAAAATGAAGAATTTGTATCACGTGATTGGGAACAAATTTTACGTGATGAATTTGGGGTTCCAAAGGTTGTACCGACAAAACTAATTTTATCAAATAAATTTTCATTTGATGAAATTGGCTTAAAAGCAGGTGAAGAATTGGTGTTCACACGTGATCCAAATAAGAAATGTTATATCGCCACAGATTTACAAAGCGTTTTATATAACGGAAATCCATATTCATTGGCAGATTTGGCAAAAATATTATCAAAATCCGATGGAAAAGATTGGAAACATCGGGGACCAACGTGTTTCGCATATCGTGGTATAAAATTGTCAGATATGATTGAAAATATAAATAAATTAGTTAATTAGTTATAATTATTTATTAATAAATATAAAATCCTAAGAAAGATTCTTAGGATTTTATATTGCGTTTTTTATCCAATGTATGTGCCAACCATTTACAATAATTACATCAAAACGTGCATCACCATGCCACCGTGTACGTGATATGTATGTTTCACCGCTGCGACGCAGACGTTTGATTTGTTTGTCTGTAATTGCTGACCATGCACTGTTGATTGTTTTATGATTTTTTACCTCTATAAAAACAAGTAATGTTTTACGACGGGCAATTATGTCAATTTCAGCACGTCCTGTATTTCGGCCGGTTATGTATCTGGAATGGATAATACGAAAACCGTGCATCCGTAAATACATACGTGATAACCATTCGGCGAATAACCCACGATAATATGTATTCATTCGTTACGGTAATTGGATAAACATATTTGGATTTTTAGACATTTTTTCAATTGCCTGGTCCAAAATTTGTCTGTATTCAATAAATTTTTGTTTGTCGTTACTGCCTAAATTACCGATGGCCGGCAATTTAACTGTCATTGGATTTACATGATGACCGTCTTTGATTATTTCATAATGTAAATGTGGCCCCGTTGACAACCCCGTTGAACCAACATATCCGATAATTTGTCCCTGACGAACTGGGGTGCCGACAACGACACCTTTGGCAAATTTAGACATATGGGCATACAGTGTTTCGTATGATCCATTATGACGAACACGAATAAAATTGCCATGCCCACTGTTATAACCACGTGCCGTTATGCGTCCTGCCCCGGCTGATGGAATTGGTGTACCCATGGCGGCACGGAAATCAACACCTTTGTGTGCACGGGTGTACCCTAATACCGGGTGTTTACGACCACCAGAAAAACTGCTGGTGATTTTTGCGTTGTTTATGGGGGTGCGTTTTAATGATTTTATAGCCCCACCGCCATCGGAATCGTAATATCCGGTTGAACCATCCGATTTTTTAAAACGATACATTTTTACATCACCACGCATTGCAGCAAAATAAACGGCAATAACACGTCCTGATTCGATTAATTTTCCATCACAAAAATTTTCTTCATATAAAACTGAAAAATGTTGGCCCGCACGAATATCACGTTCAAAATCCATTTCGAATGCCAACAGGTCATAAACATCTGATAATATACCGGTCGGAATACCTGCACGCATGCCCGCTAAATAAAAACTGTCACCATCTAAAATTTCACCGGATTTATATACAACATGTGTGTCTGGTTTTATGTCAATGGTGTTGCATTTCCATGTCCCGTCATCACACGTCAATTCAACACGACGCCATGGGGACGGAACAACAACTATTTTTGATATTGGTGAATCTGCATTTGGACGTACAAATTCAATGCTGTCCTTGTCGGCTCGTAAAGTTGCAATTGATGCATCCGACTTCAATAATTTGGCAACCGTGTCAATATCGCCGGGGCCCATACCCTGGGCCAATAACAATTTATATAATGAATCACCCGATGAAACATTAACAACAGATTTTACACCATCATTGGATGATAAAAATGTTGTGCCAACTGTACGATGGGTTGCAACAACCAAAACGGCCGTGATGGTTAAACATGCGGCAATAATCCAAACGGTACGTGCCAGATTATTTATATTCAGAATATCTTTTGATTTTTTCATGGTATTGATTATAATTGTTTTATGAAAATAAATCAAGCATTCGACCTGTTACAACGTGCCGGCGGTATTCGGGCGGCACGAATAATTACCCAAAATCAAACAGATATTTCGCGTATACGTGTGTTGTGGATGTGTCATAAATTGCGCCAAGGATATCCTGTGGCAAAAATCGTTCATAATAAATGGTTTTATGGTTTGGCATTTTATACAAATCGTCATACACTGGATCCGCGCCCGGATACGGAAACATTGGTTCAGGCGGTTATTTCTGATTGCCGGATTGATGGCCCACGACGTATATTGGATTTGGGGACCGGGACTGGGTGCATTATTTGTGCAATTGTTAAAAATGTTATTGAAACCACCGGTGTTGGTGTCGATTTGTCGCGTGGTGCACGGCGCGTTGCACGACGAAATGTAAAAAATCTTGGAATTGAAAACAGAATAAAAATTATTCGTGGGGATTTTGCAAATCCAAAATTAGTTAATGAAAAATTTGATATTATTGTATCAAATCCACCGTATATTGCATATGGTGATGAACGCATTGATGATGGTGCAAAGCATGATCCGAAAATGGCATTATATGCACATGAAAATGGTCTGTTCGCGTATAGAATGATTGCAAAAAATGCATGTGCGTGGTTGCAGCCAATGGGACGGATATACTTGGAAATTGGCGATGGACAAACAAATGCAGTTTGTAAAATATTTCAAAATGCCGGATGGAAATGTGTTGATATTCAATCTGATTTGGCCGGTGTTGAACGTGTTTTGGTATTTACAATATAATCAATTGCATAATTTGCCATGGTTAAACCAAATATTCCTGTGACGGTAATTATTGAACCAAATGTATGGCCATTAACATTATTGTTTGGTGATTGGGTGGAATATACAACATTAATATCTGCGATCCCTGCATCACGTGCCATACGACGCATGTGGGCTGCCAATGGACATACAGTGGTTTTTGACAGTGGCCCAATGCGAATTTGTGTAACATCTGTTTTTCGGGCCGCCCCCATACTGGATATTATTGGTATATTATTTTTTTGACACCATTTATATAATGCCAATTTTGATCGTGCTGTATCAATTGCATCGATTACAAAATCTGGTTTGATATCCAATTGGGTATTTGGGTCAAAAAATATTTTCAAAGGTGTTGTTTTAATTTTTGGGTTTATATCAAAAATGCGCTTTGCTGCCACATCAACCTTTGGTTTACCAATGGTTGAATCCAGGGCAAACAATTGCCGATTTATATTCGATTCTTCGATAACATCACAATCAATTAATATAATATTACCAATGCCACTGCGGGCCAATGCTTCGGTCGCGAATGAACCGACTGCACCACAACCAACAACCATTATGGTTGTGTTTTGTAATTTGTTGATTTTTTCATCCCCAAACAGCATTCGTATTCTGTGTAATCTGTCCATTTTTCAATATTCCCATTGCATTATTATAAATTTGTGTTTTATCAATTTCTATATATTTTATTATTTGATTAAATATTGTCATTAATATATTTTGTGAATCTTTTATTTCTGCATCGCTTTCAATTAATATTCGATTTTTTGGGGCGATTTGTAATGCGTGTTGAATTTTGGTTCTGGTTAAATCTAATATACTTGGACCAAAAGAAAAATATACGTTTGTAAATTTTGCAAATTGCATAAGTGTTTCGGGTGAACCACCAAAACCATGCAATACAATTGTTGGTAAATTTTTTATATTTTTTAATATATTAAACATTTCGTTCCATGCATGGATACAATGTATATGTATTGGACGATTAAATTGTGATGCAATTTGTATATGCCGGGCAAAAATTTGTATTTGGTCGTCAAATGATGGGTGGGTTTTATCAATACCGCATTCACCAATCATTATATTGGGGAAATTATTTAATAAATTACATAATTTTGTATCCCAATTTTCAGACCTTGTATCTATATGCCATGGGTGAATCCCAATACATGGAAAAATATTTTTATTTTGTTTGGCTAAATCTAAAATCGGCATCCAATCAGATTCTGTTACAGAATTGCAAATATATCCCATGGTTTGGTTGATTGGGAAAACAGAAAAATGGCAATGTGCATCAATTAGTATTTCCATCGTTGTTGGTTATATTACCCAAATAAAACATGAATTGCAAATGGTGCGGCGACTGCGGTCATTAAACCAGATATTACGATGGCCAAACTGCTTAATGCACCTTCTATGTGGCCCATTTGCATTGCCTTTGATGTTCCTGCGGCGTGTGATGCATTGCCAATTGCCAATCCACGTGAAATTGGATTTTTAATATGGAAAATACGACAAACAATATCACTGACAGATGCACCTAAAATTCCGGTAACAATTACGGATGATACAGTTAATGCAACAATTCCACCTAATTTTTCTGTAATACCGATTGCAATTGCAGTTGTAACGGAAATTGCAACCAATGATCTGGCCACAATATCGCCTAATCCAAACAATATACAAATTATCCCAACAGAAAATACCGAACACAAAACCCCAACCAACATAGCAATTAGTATTGCAAAGCCGTGTTTTTTTAATAATGGAATTTGTCGATACATTGGGACTGCAAAACATACAGTTGTTGGAACCAAAAAATAGGTTAAGTATTTTGCACCGTTTGCATATGTGTTGTATGGTATTTTTAATAATATTAGTATGATAACGACAAAAATAGTTGCCAAAAATAATGGTGTTGTAAATGCACAGGGCCAACGCCGGTTAAATAAGACCGCCACCATAAACATTGCGATGGTCAAAGATATACTGAAATATGAAGAAATGTTTAAAAAATCAATCATTGTTTGTTTCCTGTGGATGTTTTTTATCATTAATCATTGCATCTGCGATCAATCCGGTCGATGCCATTGATACCAGATATGTAATTGTCAGTAATATTATTAACAAAGGCCATGTTTTTGATACTTCATTCCAAATATCAATTATCGCTACCGCGGGTGCAACAAAAAACAATCCCATAATACTGTGTAACCAATCGGCAACATCTTGAATCCACGATAATTTAATAATACCAAATGCTAACGCAAAAAACATTAGACACAGACCATAAATACTGCCGGCGATTGGTAATGGAATGCAGTATTCCATGATTTCACCCAAAAATACAAAAATCATGATTATACAGATTTGGAATAAATATTTCATAAATCCCCCATTTTTATGAATGATACAAGAATAAAGAATTTTTAATTATAAGAATAAAATCTGTGATAAAAATTGGTTGAATAAAAATTATAAAATGTTGTAATGTATATGGCATGAAAAAGAATTCCATTGTTTTTGTATTAATATTAACACTTGGCCTGGCGGCGTGTGTTGATAACAGTAAACCAAGCGTTCATCGCCCAGAAAACCCGACACATCCAATTAGACCCGATTCTTATATAGACATTGTGGCGGCACATAATTTTCAGATAACCGGCATGTACAGTCGTAATGATGCACAAATAGAAGAATTTATTAAACACAGATTGGGGACAGATTCAGGTGCAAATGTTGATGATTATGGTAAAATTGCCGAATTGGCATTGGCCTTGGTCGATGAAAAAACTGTGGAATCTGATTTTGAAAATAACGATTTATTAAAATATGCTTTTATGGTTATTGATTCTGGTTTGGGGAATTTATGTTCATCTGCTTTAGATGCAAATGTATGTTTTGACGATTGGAAAAAAAATAATGATAAAAAATTTTCACAGACCAAAACAATGCTGAATCAAAATGTGCGTCCATTTGATATTTCAACGGCGCTTATATCTGATGCGGTTGATACAGATAAAAAAATAAAAATATATGTTGCCACCACTGGCGAAATAACAAAGATAGATTTGTCGGATAATGCGTATGTAAAAATGCCTGACAGTACTAATTTTGTAAAAAATGATGGGGACATTATTTCGCAATTGCAATATAATTCGGCCGGACGTAGTGTTGGGTTGCGGTATTCTGATTTTGGAACATATCAAATTGAAAAAAAGGATATAATAACAGGTACAACCCAGCCTGTTGAAAAAAATTTATTTATTGGTGGTTATGATACACAAAAAATAGCCAAGGCCGATATTCAATTACCAACCGATGATACGGAAATGAAATATACAGGGCGGGCTGTTGCGATTGTTGAAAAAAAAGATGTGCTTGAACGCTTAGATATTGCAGGTACTGCTGTATTGACTTTGGATAAGGGCGGAACGGAAAATTTATCCGTTGCATTTTCTGATTGGTATGATGTAGATGTAAAGACTGACGGGACGATTAATTTCAAAAATTATGCGAATAATAAAAACAAATATGATATGCATGTTGCTGATGTTCCAGAAAATGATATATTTAAATCTGATGGGGCGCGAATGCAGGTCAATTATTATGCGGCGGATCCAAGCACAAAAATCCCGACCGAGACTGCGGGGACTGTAAAATTTGATGATGCCAATATTCAATTAGATATGGCATTCGGTGCAACGAAAAAATAAGTAAAAATTTTTTATTGTGTTGTAAAAAATAAAAAACGACCATTGTGGTCGTTTTTTTACTGGTGGTCCAATACCGCAAAAATTTCCCAATGTGTGCTGCCAACAAATTGATCTACGGGTATGGATTTTATAATTTTATATCCACCATTTGATAATATTTGTACATCACGTTTAAATGTTATTGGATTACATGAAACATATATTACTCGTGATACATTTGATTTGTTTAATTGACGACATTGGGCATCGGCGCCTGCACGTGGTGGATCCATTACAACACAATCGTATTTGTTTAACATAGATACAGTTAATGGATTCGCAAATAAGTCTCGATTGACACCAATGCCATTAATATCAAATCCATCCGCATGTAAATTATATGTGAAATTTCCTAAACCACAAAATAAATCGGCAATATGATTATAGCCTTTGGCGGCTTCGGTTACCATTTTACGTATAACGTTTTCGCTGGGAACGGTTGGTTGTAAAAATGCCCCCGATGGATAATTTACTGTTGTATTTTCAAATGATATGTTGGGTATTTTGTTCTGAACCAGAATTTGATTGTTCCATGTGGCCCGTATGATATTTAATTTTTGAATCGCGTTTTTAAATTCTTGGTTGTAGTATGGAACGGTTGAATTGATTGTGATATCAATTCCATTATCACATGCTGTTATTAAACAAGAACCAGCACCCGTCCACGGCAGTCTTGCAATTTGCGGTAAAATAGAATTTATTTCCGGAACCAAATTTGGGCAATTAGTAACGGAAATTACATCTTTAGAATGTGCACCAAAAAAACCGAAATGCCCGTTGGCAAAACAAAAGTCTGCCCGACGACGTGTACCGCCATCAATCCAAATTGCAGGGGCCGTTGTTGGAATGTCACGTAAAGTCCCACATTTTTTTTCATGATAATCATTGGCGGTCCAATCATATTTACAACCACCACATAAATTAAATAGGGGACATTTTTTATGTTGTTCAGTCATCAGAAATTTACCCTGAAACCGGCACGTAACTGATGTGCATCAGGGGACATGTCGGTTGCATCTTGGATTTTTGGTGAAAACATATACATGTATCTATAACCAAAATCTAATGCAAAGCGATCACCCATTTCTACGCCAATGCCGGCCAATGCGGATGCAACAGGTGAAATTTTATTTTCAAATGTTACATCATTTGATGAATTCCACGTGGCGCCGGCACCAAAACCAACGTATGGTACAACGCGTTGACGACGAAATGGACGATAAATATTATCAATGCGGGCATCAAATATCGCATTGAGCATTGCTGTATTACCGGTGATTTTAAATGCATCCCATTCTGCCATGGATCGTATGTAATTTGCATCTAAACGGAAAATATCGTAGGGACGCCATCCTGCCATGATTTCAAAAGATGAAGTGTTTTTCCCACTTAAATGTATTTCATCAATGTTGGTATCTTGCCACATAGAAAAATTATATGCAGCCCCGATATAAAAACGACGCATACGGGCAAATGCTTCGGCATCGTGGCCGTATGGCGAATTTTTGGCAGGGGATACAATTTGTTCTGTGCGGTATAAAATATCTGCGTTTACAGTCATTGGCAACATACATAATGCAAATAATAATGTTTTTATTTTCATATTTTTCCCCTGTGTTATTAGAAATTAAAACGCATTGTGGCCATTAAATTGCCAATATTGTTTGCACCACCACGTGCGGTGTTCCATCCAAAACCGTTGCCGGCCATTAATTGATTTTGGTACATTATATCAATGCCAATTAAATCGGTGAACATGATGTTTACACCAAATGTTGCACATGGGGCAACAAATGTGAATCCGTTTGCACCGTCTGTTCCATCAAATTTATATTGACCGATACCGGCGCCGATACCAAAAAACGGAACAAATGAACGACGTTGTGTAACATCACCGGTTAAAACATATCTGCGGGCAAAATCAAAGTACAACATTGCACTGGCGGTGTGATATTTTGCCTGCATGTCATTTAAATCAGAAAAATGAAATGTTGATGATTGCAGATCAAGTTCACTGCGAACGTATGACGATAAATCCCAACCCAGTCCAATCATAGTTGTCCAACTGTCTGAAGTTTCATATCTTTTACCACCAAATTTTGCGGACTCGGTTGCAAAACTAAGATTAATTCCGCCCCCCATACGTACATACATTGATGTTGGAATATATATTTTCGAATTTGTTGTATCAACAACACCACGTTTTTGATATACATCGCGTCCCAATTCGCCTGGTGCATCATCTGGAACTACGATAACATTTTTTCGTGCGCCAATTAAATCCAATCCTTCGGACACTTCATTTCTAAATTGTTTGGCGTCAAAACGTACGGCTGCAAATGACAATGTTGGTAACATCAATGTCATAACAGTAAATAAGTGAGTTATGTGTTTCATTTTTTTCCTTTCCGTAAATCCAGATTTATGATTCCTGTGATTGATTATTAAATAATCTGATATAAATTGCAACTTGATTCCGTGTGTTTTTGCAGTTAATATTACATGCATGAAAAAAGATACAGATAAAAAAATTGCTTTGATTGCCGGGGCATTAGATTTGCCATTTTTTACGCGTGATGCATTACGTCGTGCGGGGTGGGATGTGTATATTGTTGGACTAAAAAATTTTGTTAATGAAAAATTAAATCCAGATATTACAGTTCGCCTGGGTGGGGCATGGCCCGCAATTCGTCAATTTAGACGGCGTGGAATTCGCAAATTAACGTTTGTTGGGGCGTTGGGACATCCCAATTTGTCTGACATTCGGCCAGATTTATGGTCAATTGGTATGTTATTTAGTATTATGAAAAATCAACGGGGGTATGATTCAATGGCGGTTGCATTAAACAATGCGTTGGAAAAGCGTGGTTTTGAAATTGTTGCGGCACAGGATGTTGCACCAGAATTGGCATTTGAAACTGGGGGAATAAAAACCAGAACACGTCCCATGGCGCGTGATATGGCAGAAATAGAGCGGGCAATTGATGTTTCACACACAATTGGTGCGGCGGATATTGGTGCATCGGTCGTTGTTGATAAACAGGTTATCGCGGTCGAGGCGGCCGAGGGGACAGCACGCATGTTGGATCGTGTTGTTGAAATGCGTAAAAACAAAAAACGTGCCAGTGGTGTGTTTGCCAAAATGACCAAACCGGGACAGGATTTGCGTATTGATATTCCGGCAATTGGTGTTGATACAGTAAATGCGGTTGCTGATGCACATTTACGTGGAATAGTTGTTAATTCCAAAACATGTTTTGTTGTTGATAAAGAAAATGTTATTAAAACCGCAAATAAACGTGGAATATTCATAATGGCCGTTGATTAACGTGAATATGTTTAAAAAGATTGCACCGATATTAATCGGTGTTTTTTGTAAAAAAATTGACAAAAGATTTTTTTGTTTTATTATTAGTGTGTCATACAGGGGAGTCATTAATGATTAAATATGAAACGGGTTACACCATAAAACGCAAAAAAATAGTTTTACGTGGGGGTAAAAATTTTAAATTACCAGAAAATTTACAGGTTGAATATTTGGATTTGTCGGATACAGATGGGGCAGAAATATCACCTGGATCAAAATGTAAATTTGTAAATTTGACGAACGCGAAAAATTTTAAATTACCAAAAGATTTTAATGTTGAAATTTTGTGGTTAACTGGGGTGAAAAATGCCAAATTACCAGAAAATTTACAGGTGTTGGTATTGGATATGTCGTACACAGAGAATGTTCGCATGCCATCTGTTCTTTGTTGTGACAAATTGTCTTTATATGCAGCAAAAAAAATTAAATGGTCAGAAAGATTGTATGCAGGTGAATTGGATTTGTCTTATACAAATAGGGTTGTGGTTCCTATGGGTGTGACTTGTAAAAGATTACGTTGGACAGAGGCTGTGGCACTAAAATGTCCGTTTTCAGTGACGAAGAATTCTTTTATGCAAGGCATACCGTGTTCCTGTGGTTTTTATTATGATAATCCAAAAAAATATGTTAAATTGTCAGAACTTCGGGACGAAGAGTTCAAAATGGTGTTCGGAAAAAATCTAGGTAGATAATGTAATGAAAAATCCCCATTCTGTGGGGATTTTTTATATTGTATTATTATTTAGATTTAATATCCTGAACGGTTACCTTAAACACAACGGATTTACCAGCCAATTCTGGGTAATAATTTGTTGGAAATGTTATGTTTACATCACGCGTTTCGCCTTTTGTGGCACCAATCAATTGTTCTTCGAATCCTGGAACAAATTGCCCACTGCCCAATATTAATGGAAATGCCTGGGCTGTGCCACCCGGAAATTGAACACCGTCTAAATATCCTGCGAAATCTATAATAACTGTATCGCCATTTTGTGCGCTGACGTTGCTGTTGCATGCTGTCATTGTTAATGCCCCAAAAATTGCGGCCAATGATAAAAATTTTTTCATGTTTATTCTCCTTTGGTTGAATATATGATATTTAATTAAATCAGTGGCTTCAATGTTTATTTTTTTAACGTTTTTTGTGGTTCGAAAATACTAATATCATAGAAGATATTAATAATTCTGCAACAAAATTCGTCGGTTTTTCAAGACGTTCCTGTTCACGACGCGCTGCATGACGTAATTTTGCTTCGGTGTTTTCTTTCAGAATTTTTTCTTGTTCTTCTTTGTTTAAATTTTGCCCGTGAACGGACACTACGATTTCATTAGGTAAAATCATCAGCTTTCTCCTTTGTTTTTTTGTTTTGAATATTATAACACCTCTGTAACGGCACGCAATGCCCCGTCACGAGATAATTGAACAACGCGTATTTTTTTATGCATTTCTGTAATTAAGTCTGTGCGATTATACGCGGGTTGGGTGTGTAATATGCGATCTGCAAACGCAGCATAAGCGGCTTCGGCACTTTCAGCATGAATTGTTGTGTAAAAATGATCATGGCCGGTTCCCAGCATTTCCCATAAAACCGCTGCATTATCTGTTGATATTTCACCACCGATTATGACATCAGGGGTCATGCGAACAACCAAATCTAACAGACGGGCATAATTAAAATCGTTCGATTGTTCTGTGCGGGACAGAACAAAATGTACACGATTTTTTTGTGGAACACGAATTTCACGTGCATCCTCAACGGTGATAACTCGGCTGTTGGTATTGATTAATGTTAACATGTGATTTAAGAATGTCGTTTTTCCAGTTGCGGTTGCGCCGCTAATTAAAATCGGACTGCCGTCATTAATTGCACTCATTAATCGGTCGTACGGATCGTCTGGACGGATATTTTCGCGTGGTTTTACACGTAATAATTCTTTGCCGTGCTGTAAATGGTATTTTTCAAAACTGGTGTCGGCGGCACCACCGCCACGAATGTTTAATGCAACACCACCTGTGATATCGTGTTCATCGTATTGAACATTTGGACCTGCAATTGCCGTAAAACGGTGGTTGCCTGGTAATGTTGCATATACCACCGGTATTCCGTGTTGTGGATTGAATGGCCGATCGTATATGTTCGCAACGGTATGTATTAAATCAATTAAGTATTGTTTGCTTAACGCGGGGGCATCATACGCAACCCATGGAACGCGTGCACCGTGTAAACGCAACCACACCTGACCCGCGTGGTTAATGGCAATTTCTTCAACAAACGATGGTTTGTAAAATTCCGCTAATGGATGTAACAAAGATTCTAATACTACGTTTGACATTAACTGCATTTTACCACAAATCTTGCCTTGAATCAAAACGGTTTATTTGATAAAATGGAACAAAAGAGAGATTTCGATATGAATAAAAATATATTGGTTTTGTTGTTTGGGGTGGTTGCGTTGGCTGGATGCTCGTCTGGTTCAAATACCGCGTATAACCAGGCGGATTTTGCCCAGGGTGGGGCTGATGCGCCGTTGTATAACGAACGAACCAGTGGTTTTATGCAGGCGGATAACCAATATGCCAATATTGACTCGTATAAACCGAAATCCGCAGAAGAAAAGGAATTATCAAATAATCGGTGGAACTCGTCGCGTATGGATACGCATTGGCAGGAATATCGTGGTGCCATGGTGCGGGTACAAATATTGTTGGGAAATACAGATTTGCGTGAAATGCGGCTGCGTTTGATGCAAAGTGCGACCGGAATGGATGTCGATGGTGATGCCAGAACAATATTGGCCAAGGTTGCTGATTATGAAATGAAACGCGTTTGTGGACGTAATGCAGACAGTATTGTTATGGTTTATGATCAGCCATCGTTTGATGTTATGCGTCCAACCCCATATTTTGATTATCGAATTGAAGCCGAAGGTTCCACAATGCGTGAATATGGTTTCAGATGTGTTTATAACAATTAATTAGTTGCTAATTTTACTTTGTGTGTGTTTTTTTGCTTGACAATTATTGACTGTTGTCATATTATTCTTACTCTTGTTTAAATATTTAGGATTAGAAATGCAGTTTAAAGAAACAGTTTGTTCTATAAAGGATTATTTTAATAAAATTGTGGATTATTTTGTGCCTGGAACGGACAAAGTAAATCTTGATGCGGATAATGATAAAGTATTGTTGCATAGTATGGCATCTGAGATGAAGTATATATCTGCATCTGATGGACATCGGTATTTTTATTATGTTGCGGATTTAAAATATCTTGATCATGCCACACGTTTATTTAGGCGAAATGATATAAAGGTTTGTAGACATAATTCACGTATGGATTATTCGCCAACGGTTGTTTTGCGTTGTCGTGTGCGTTATTTGTGCAAGGATAAAAAACGTTTTAAATTTGCAGATTCTTTGGTGGAAGGTAAATTTACAAAAATCAGTAAAGAGGATTTAGACGCATTTTTGGCTCAGTCCGGTTCAAAAAAGCGTTAGGTAAAAAATCCCGTTTTGGGATTTTTTATTTGATTTGTTAAAATTATTGTATATGCTGCCGCACGTAATGGAAAAGAAATGGTAAAGTTTAAATTGGTTTATAAAGTAAAAAATGCATTTATTGATAAACAAAAATATATCTCTAAATGTTGTAGGATTCGTCAAGATATTAATACCTTGCGTTATATTGGCAGGGTTCAAAATGATATCTTGGGGGAAAATGATGGTATGAAATACGTTTATTATGTTCCGGATATGGCAAATGCTTTGGATTTGGCTAAATCGGTGTTTGAACGTAATGGTATCCATCCTAAATTTTATAAATCACCAATTGGTAATGTTTTACGTATTCGTACGATTAATGTTCATCTAAGTTCATGCAGAACACGTTTTATGCGTTTGGTTTCCGAACCTGGATTTATTGTCCATTCGGCTGATGCTATGCGATATATTATGAAATTAGTGCAAAAAACACGTTAAAAAATGGCTGTAATATTTACAGCCATTTTTTTTGTTTTAATATTTTATCTGATGTGTTCTACCGGAATCGGTGCTGCGGCGGTTGGACCGAATTGTCCCCTGTAATGACTGTTTGGGTTAATATTATATGGTTTACGTTCACCGGTAAATTCTTCATAATAAATTTGTCCGATACGCATATTTGGATATACAACGGTTGCATATTTTACAGTTATTTCTAATGTCCATTGACCGCAAAAGCCATCATCTCCACGACCGGCGGTTTCATGTATTGATATAAAATTACGCCCTACGGATGATTTTCCATCAATGTATGGGAACAAATTGTGTGTTTCTGTATATTCCAATGTCGTTCCTAAATATCCTATGTTGGGTGATAATATCAAACCCTTAGTTGGTATTTTAAACATCGTGATTTCATTAGATTTTTGATTGCACGGATTCAATAAATATTGTGGATTTCTAATATCATATTTTTGTGGATTTTTTAAATAATCAAAATAGAAATCTTCGTTTAAAAACCAATCACGCATATCATATTTTCGTCCTGGAATATATTTAATTGCCGGACGCATTCCGTAGGGTACAGTGGTTGTATAAACCCCCAATGTGTTTCCTAAATGTAAATCATAACTGTTGCTGCCCAAACATTTTGAATCAAATGGTTTTATAATTATATCAGGCGAATTGTTTTGATTGTTTGGGTTGGGCTGTTGCATACGACGTAAAATTTCTGGTCCTGTTAATTGCATGACAAATCCTTTTTTTTAATTTTCCCCCCAAATGTTATCTCTGTTTCTGTTTTGATGGTATTAAAATTGTCATTTTTGTGCAATATTTTTTATTCACTTTTTATTTAACTGTGGTATGTTTGTGTGTATGAACGAAACTTATTCTGGATTTATTGCAATTGTCGGACCGACGAATGCAGGTAAAAGTACTTTGATTAATCAAATTTTAGGGCGCAAAGTGTCAATTGTTTCGCATAAGGTGCAAACGACCCGAACACGTATGCGGGCTGTGAAAATGGTTGGCAATCGTCAATTAATATTTGTCGATACACCTGGAATTTTTCGGCCGTCACGTTTGTTGGATCGTGCAATGGTTGGTGCTGCGATGGACGCAATTTCCGATGCGGATGCGATTTTGGTTGTAATTGATGCGACCAAGGGAATAACGCAAACAGTATGTGATTTAGTTAAAAAGATTTCAAATCATACAAATTTATTTGTTGCATTGAACAAAGTTGATGCAATTAGAAAGCAAGATTTATTGCCGATTGCAGCACAGTTATCACAAATGGCACAGTGGCGTGAAATATTTATGATTTCTGCATCCAAGCGTATTGGTGTTGATGTTATGTTGCAATCGTTGGCGGATGTTATGCCGGCGGGGCCATATATGTTTGATGCGGTTGATGCATCTGATGTGCCGGATACCCTATATTTGGCGGAATTAACGCGTGAAAAGGTTTATAAATATATTCATCAGGAATTGCCATATCATATTAATGTTGTTACAGAACGTGTTACAATGGATGAAGATGGGGTTTTGGATATATATCAAAAAATCGTTGTGCAAAATGATGCACATAAAAAAATTGTAATTGGGCGCGGTGGAACACAATTACAGCAAATCGGTACGGCGGCTCGTCATGATATTCAGGATCAATGGGGGGTAAATGCACGTTTACATATTTTTGTTCGGGTCGAGGCAGATTGGGAAAATCGTGCAGAAAATTACGAAGATCAGGGGTTGGAATTTAATGGAAGTAAGTAAGAGATTGTAAAAATGAAAATAACGTACAAGAAAGTTGTGGTGATATTGGGTGGAATTACATCTGCAATTATGACGGCCGGATGTGTTGATGTGGCCCAAGAATATGTTGTAACTAATAAAGGAAATAATACGATTAAAATCAAAGAAACAGGAATTGGAAATCATTGGCATGAAATAAAGTTTGCAAATGATACTAACAGCTTGGATTGTTACAATAGTATAAATGTTAATGATACTATTCGTGGAAAATGGTTTATTAGATTATGTCAAAAAATGAATAATACCGTTTTCATGGGAAATAAAAATGTCAATGTTATAAGCCATGTAAATGGTCGGGTGGTTGACCAAGTGACAAAACAGAGAAGATAGCGGTTTTATTAATGGTGTTACATACATCTGATTTTGATTTTGATTTGCCGTCAAAATTAATTGCGTCGCGTCCGTTGGTGCGACGTGATGCGTCGCGTATGTTGGTTGTGCAACCAAATAATATATCTGATAAATATATTCTAGATTTTTTAGATTATTTACATCCAGGTGATGTGGTTGTTTTTAATAATTCACGTGTGATACCTGCACGATTTATGGCATCTGGCTTTGAAATTACGTTACATACGTCTGGGGAAAATGATAAAATTTGGTGGGGGTTGTGTAAAAAGTTCAACAAAATTCCGGTTGGTTCGGAATTAGTTTTGGACGATGGCACAACGGTGACTGTATTGGCACACGATGACGACAGTGGCCTAAAATTACAGTTTAATTGTGACAATGTTTTTGATGTTTTGAACCGTGTTGGCAAAATGCCGTTACCGCCATATATGAAACGAGATGAGGAATTTTCAGATCGGGAACGTTATCAGACCGTTTACAGTGATCCATTGGGTTCGATGGCAGCGCCCACCGCTGGATTACATTTTACACCAGAATTAATGACAGAGATAGAAAAACGTGGTGCTAAAATTGTAAAGGTTACATTGCATGTTGGGGCTGGAACATGGATGCCGGTCAAAACAGAAAATTTATCAGAACATAAAATGCACAGCGAATGGTGTTGTATAACACCCCAGCAGGCAGATATTATTAATAATGCGAAACGTGTGATTGCCGTTGGAACAACGTCAATGCGTACATTGGAATCGGCGGCGAAATTGGCGGTTGATAAAAATCGTGTTGCACCAATTTGTGCAAATACGGATATATTTATTACACCGGGATATCAGTTTCGTGCGGTTGATATGTTATTAACAAATTTTCATTTACCGAAATCGACATTATTTATGTTGGTTTCTGCATTTGCTGGTATAGATGAAATGAAATTGGCATATAAACACGCGATTGATAATGAATACAGATTTTTTAGTTATGGTGATTGTTGCTTGTTGTTTAAAAAGGATTAAAGGGATTGTTAAATAAACAGGAAAAATATTAATTTCTGAATACGAAAAAATGGTACTTGGAAAAAATGTTTGGATGGAATGTTTTAAATAAATGGATAAGAATAAATGTCTCTGAAATTTGATTTAATTGTAACTGATGGAAACGCACGCCGTGGTCGTGTCGAAACAGCACATGGAACCTTTGATACGCCGGCATTTATGGCGGTTGGAACGGCGGCCACGGTTAAGGCGTTAACAATGGATCATGTTGCAGCAACCGGAACACAGGTTATATTGGGTAATACGTATCATTTGATGATGCGTCCAGGTGGGGATTTGGTTGAAAAAATGGGGGGATTGCATAATTTTAGCGGGTGGCATGGCCCAATTTTGACAGACAGTGGTGGTTTTCAGGTTATGTCATTATCAAATTTGGTAAAAATGAACGAAATGGGGGTTGAATTTACTTCGCACATAGACGGGGGGGTAAAGCATTTTTTACGTCCCGAAGATTCTGTTCATATTCAGCATCAATTGGATTCTAATATTACAATGGTATTAGATGAATGTTTACATTTGCCGGCGGAACGTGCACGTGTTGAAAAAAATGTTGATATGGTGACGCGTTGGGCACGGCGTAGTAAAGAAGCCTTTGTTGATCGACCGGGATATGGAATTTTTGGAATCGTTCAGGGGGCAGATTATCACGATTTACGTGAAAAATCTGCACGTGCGTTGACAGAAATTGGCTTTGATGGATATGCGGTTGGTGGGTTGGCTGTTGGGGAATCACAAGATGTAATGTTTGATATGATTGCAACTGTGACGCCGTTGTTGCCGACGGATAAACCACGATATTTAATGGGGGTTGGAACACCATTGGATATATTGGGGGCGGTTGAACGCGGTATCGATATGTTTGATTGTGTTATGCCAACACGGGCCGGACGTACCGCCCAGGCATTTACCAGAAATGGGACAATGAATATGAAAAATGCACGATTCCGTGATGATTCTGCACCATTGGATGATAAATGTGGATGTCCGGCTTGTAAATTGTCACGTGCATATATTCATCACTTAATTAAATGCAATGAAATGTTGGGGGCAACATTATTGACACAACATAATTTGTGGTTCTATCAGGATTTAATGCGTGATATTCGTACCAGCATAGAGCAGGGGCGTTTTGCAGAATTTAAACGTGATTTTATTAAAAAATATACTGGACAATAGTATAGATATCACTTGCATGTGTAGTAAATGCGATTTAGACTGTGAATATATAAATACGGAGGTATAGAAATGTCCAAGAAAAAGGAAATAGATGTTATTGAACGTGATGGGGCTAAAACCGTTGCAAAAAAGACTGCGTACATTACGTGGGTAAAGCGCATATTTGCACTTGTAACGTTTGCCTGGATTGCTTTTGTTGTGTGGGCACCATTATATGTTAAAAATACATATTCACAGCCAATTAAAAAATCAATAGTTATTTCTATGTTTTTTGATGTTCAACGTAATATGGTTGCGCAGTATGAAAAATTATTGGCCAGTATCAAGAATTCAATCAATTTGGAAAAACCGGTATCCGTTGCCATAGACAAAGTTAAAATTGCACAAGGGGCGGTGGAAAAGGTTACAGATAAAACAACACAAGCAAAACAGGTAACAGATAATGCAAAAAATGCTACTGGTGGTGTTAAAACTTTGACTGGTCTGGCTGGTAAATTTGGCGTAAAAACCGGTGCTGTGGACAAAGCAGTGAACAAGGTTGATAATAATATTGCCAAGGCTGATTCAGCCATAGCAAAGGTTGATGATACCGCAAAGTTGGTTAATGAAAAATTAGACAAAGTCGAAAAGGATTTAACGTCTGTATTACAGGCAGAATTTGATAAAATGATAGACGAAGCCGTAAAAAAACAGTTGGATAAATCTACCGGTGGGTTGGGAACAACATTGTTGACTAATTATGGTATAAAGCATGTGTATCCATGGCGTCCATCATCATGGCCTGTTGCAACAAAAATATATAACGATTTAGAAAAATCAAATGTTGATATAATTAAAGCCCTGACAGGAACGGTTAATACATATTTCGGATATGTAGCATGGGGATTGGTTGGTGCCGCATGGGCCGTTGGATTTTTGGTGTGGATGTTGTTATTTAAAAAGGTTAAGGCGATGTTGGCTGCGTTTATTGTTTGCCCACGTTGTGGTCATGCGTTTGCAGATAAACGTACGGCGGTTAGTTTATTGAAAATATTCCAACCGTGGAAATGGTTATAAAAAAATAGGTTCCATTTGGAACCTGTTTTTTTATTTTGTTTTTTGCCCTGGGCGATATCTGAATCCAAACTGGCTGATTACTGTTGGATCAAATCCGTAATCAGATTTTGCAATAGAGTCCGCAGATATTGTTGGATTAACAATTGACCAAGTACCGTTTATTCTTGATAAGGCATACGGCACACGGGTTCCATATTTTATGGCAATATGTTTGCGAATATAACTTAAATAAATTTGTGTTTTTACCAAATCAATTGGTGTTGCGGTATCAAAATCTTTGGCCAAAAAATGAATGCCATGTGGATTTTTTACCGGGTCAGGTTCGTTAATTGCACAGTCCAGTACAGAATCACATTTTGATATAATTGGATCGTCATTAATATCAATATTTTGCAAATACAGTGCACTGTTTTTCCAATCGGTTGGTTTAAATTGAATTTGTAGGTATAAATCTGGGTAATTAACAGTTTCAGATAATAAATCTTCGCAAGATGTGTTTACCAATGCAAAGGCAGATAAAATAAAATATTTTATTTGCTGTTTCGTTAAATTATATTTTGAATAAACTTTCATTTTTGGTTAATCTTTGTTGTGCAAAAACAGTTTAAGGACAAAAATGTTTTTGTCAAGTTATTTTGTAGGTGTAAATATTTTATTTTTTTTCTTGCATTACGGATAAATTTTATGTAAACTTGCCAAAGTAGTGCGAGCGTAGCTCAGTTGGCTAGAGCGCAACCTTGCCAAGGTTGAGGTCGAGGGTTCGAGCCCCTTTGCTCGCACCAGAGTTTTTATTAGGAATCCGGGCTTTTGCACCGGATTTTTTGTTTTGTATCGCAAATTACCGGTGCGAATAATGTTTTGAATTTTCAACATTTTTTGCTTTGGCACACCTGAAAAATAAAGGACAAAAACCTATGTTTAAGAAGTGTAAAGCAAATTGTCAAGCAAATGACAACCTGTATTTACGGGGTAATGTATTTTATCATATGGTTGAATTACCACATCAAGATGGTAAACGCCGGTGTTTTATAAAATCATTGCATACGAAAAATTATTATGAAGCCTTGGAAAAAGCAAAG
>JAKSTF010000063.1 GCA_024402715.1 Alphaproteobacteria bacterium | reverse complement strand
TTGCAGAACGGGGCACATTGAAAAAGTTATACTTACGTGTCTGCGACGCAATAGTTCGGGGCCTGAGATCACCCACAAAATTTATCAATTTTGCTGGGGGGCGATGTGCCGAGATGACGACAAAAGAGAGGCTGGGCTCAGGTGCCGGTTGGTGGAATATGCACATATTAAACGGCCATGATATGGGCCGGGCTGATGGGATGTTTGTAGGGGGACATTGTTTTTTTTATGGTGCGTATTTGTTTTTTTGTGGGGGAATTGTCACTGTTTTTATATCATTCTGTGAAAATAAAAATCCCCGCATGTCATGCGGGGATTAACAAAAATTACTCTTTTTTTCCAAATTTATCTGCACGGGCGACACGGGCAACGGATTCCATTTGATCAAATATCCGATTGGCGGCCGCCTGATCTACGGGTGCCTGGGTTGAACGATTATCAAATTCTGCACCATTTAATTTTATCAAACGCTTTGCGGTCAAACCGGTTCCACATTCTATACGATAATCATCATTATAGCGTTTTCCCCAGCATCGATCATTTAGTTCGGCAATAAATCCATTCGCGGCCAGCGATTCACACGTTGGCTGACGACCGGTCGTAATTTCCCCAGTTGCGATTTCAATAACATCGTTTGTATTCAATACCCCCGGACACCAAACATTTACATATTTACCACCAACCATTGCCATTGAACCATTTTGGGTTGTTTTGCGAACACCGAAACAATTATCATTCGCATTTAACTGATTCGTATCGAAATCAGAATTAATATTTATACCCCGTTCAATCTGTTTGCGTTCAATTGGTTTCGGTGCATCGACCCCATTGGTTAATGCATCTGCACAAATTAATTTTACCCCGCGACAATCACCAGATACATCCCACGTATCACGTTCATAGCCGGCCCCCATTGATGAATAACAATTTGTCGAATCCAATTTACAAACCGTCGGTTGTTCCCACCACGGAATATTCGCCGCAGATACAGCATTATGCATTGCAA
>JAKSTF010000062.1 GCA_024402715.1 Alphaproteobacteria bacterium | reverse complement strand
TTCCCATCTAATTTATACAATTCACCCTGATACATGCATGACGCTATCTCGCATCCTTGGGTATATTACGGTGTATTTGTTCGCTGTCCATTTTGGATATATTTTTGTTATCGCACTTGGCGTGCCTTCACAAACAATGCAGGGCCATGAAAAACTATAACCCTGTTTTACACATTTATCACCCGCGTTGCATTCAGTAGAAGCAATATTACCATATGATACGGAATCAAATTTACATAATACGAAATCGTTAGTTACATATCCTGGCATTTGTACATCACAATGAAATTCATATGTATATTCATCAACCAGCCCACCGATTGGATCTGTAATAATTTCGCTTTGGCAACCTTCGCCGTGAAAATCCGAACATCCCCCTGCGTTTGATTCCCATTTCGCATAAAAACTTTTGTTACCGCTGGTGGTTGTGGTTATTGATATTGTTGTGGAACATGATTGAGTTAATGCAGCATCCGTACACCACCCAAAAAATTTGTTACTTGTTTTGCTTGGGGTGCAATTTATTGTTTTTGAAAATCCAGCATTATATGAAGCAGGACAACTGGTGGGAACGGTTCCTCCATTTGGATAATAATTTATTGTATATGTGCCACCACTACCGTACATACCGGGACCTTCTTTGTCGTCACAAATACTACCATCTGTTTTGCAACCATTACCCTCTGTACCACCGGTATCACTAGCCGCATTTATATTACAGATTGGCATAAAAATAAAAAGAAGTGCTAATGGGATGAAAAAACAACACCAGTGGCGGAGTATATATATATTTGCAAATTTTACACATTGAAATCAACCTTTGTAAAAAGGGTAGAAAATTTTATATGTGTAACGCAACAGAAAAAATCAATTGTTAATTTCATATATTTACTTGTTTTAGTTTGTTCACAAAAACATGTACGCAATATTGAAAATAATTATTAAATCATGTGGTACTATATGATTTATAATACTTTTGTTTTCATTGCATTTAACAAACAATCAAATAATTTTTGGGCACTGTTCAATGCACTGTT
>JAKSTF010000061.1 GCA_024402715.1 Alphaproteobacteria bacterium | reverse complement strand
CGAAGATTCAATTAGATTATTCGGCTTTTTAACCCAAAATGCCCAAAATTTATTCAATTTATTAACATCTGTATCCGGTGTCGGTCCAAAGGTTGCAATGGCAATCCTCGGCACAATTAAAACCGATACATTATTGTCCGCAATCGCAACGGGCGACGCCAAGACAATTTCAACCGCCCCAGGTGTTGGTAAAAAAATGGCTGAAAAAATAATTGTGGAATTAAAGACCAAGGTTGGTGGTGCATCTTTTGATTTTAGCGATAATAGCGCACAATCCGCCCTGCCCGATTTATTGGCGGCATTGGAATCATTAGGATATCGCAGATTAGACATCGTTGATATGGCACAAAAATTAGTGTCCGCAAATCCAGATATGGATGATTCAAAACTTGTCCCAATGGCATTAAAAGAAATTAGTGGAAATAAATAACATGAATAACGATACGATTTTTGCACTGTCCAGTGGTCATGGTAAATGCGGTGTTTCTGTAATTAGAATTAGCGGAAACGATTTAAAGTCGATATTTCTTAAAATGTTGAACAAGACTGATGCAACACCACGACAAGTATATGTTTGTAATTTACGCGATGAAAACAAAGAACTCATAGACCAATGTGTAATTACATACTTTGATGCGCCAAAATCTTTTACCGGCGAAGATGTGATAGAAATTTATTCGCACGGTGCACCTGCGGTTGTGAACAAAATTTTTGAATATCTAACAACATTTGGCGCGCGCATGGCGACACCTGGTGAATTTTCAAAACGCGCATTTTATAACAACAAAATGGATTTGTCTGACATTGATGGTTTGGCTGCACTATTAAACGCCCAAACTGAAAAACAACGTAAATTTGCATTAAAATCTATGATGGGTGGCGACAGTGAAATTTATAACGCTTGGCGTGCACAAATGGTCGAAATTGCCGCATATAGCGCCGCCGTTCTTGATTACGATAGTGACGATTTGCCAAAAGATATCGAAACAAAAATCACAGACAAAATTAAACAATTGCATTCTGAGATAAAAAATGCAATTTCGCGCTATACGGCAATTCGTGCCATACAGGGTGGATTTAACATTGCATTAGTTGGGGAAACAAATGTTGGTAAATCATCTAT
>JAKSTF010000060.1 GCA_024402715.1 Alphaproteobacteria bacterium | reverse complement strand
TATGACTATAAAATTTTATATTTTTATTGGGTTGATTATTGGTTTTGTCGCTGCTTTTTATGTTGGGCAATATACAGGAAAACTGATTTGTCGCGAAAATGTTGCGGTTAAATTAAATGTAAATAATCAACAAAATAATCAAATCATAGGAAAAATAAATGCAGAAACTTTACATACTGGGACTGACGATATTCGTTGCATCTTGCGCGAACAATATTCCATTGCAGAATAATATCCCGTGTGTCGAAATTTATGGGCGTGAATCTGATTGGAATATTATCAGTGATGATTTGGCGCGCAATATTTATCGGCATAACAAACTGTGTGCGCAATACAATAATTACGAATAAAGCGCGATGTCTATAATACGCCTTACAATATCTGCGCTTTGCGAATCGTTTGATGGTGCGTATTCTACAAATTCAAATGCGGTTGCGTTTGAAAAAGCCGACACTAACTTCATTGCGGTTTCGGGGGTAATTCCGTTTGCTTCTGGAACCAAGACATCGCGGAAATACGTTGGGTCAATCACATCAAAATCAAAAGATAAAACAAATTTGCGGGAGCCGATTCGCTGTTTAATCTCAGAAATAATGTTTGATAAATTATGTTCGACTTCGTCGGGGGATTTCATATAAATGTTGTTGCGTTGGACAAATTCCAGTTCCGCAGGTTCGTATGAACGCACACCGATATAAAACAGGTTTTCTGGTTTTAATGCAGGGCATTTTGTTTGTATGTTCAACCAACGTTTGTCGCCGTCACCCGTCAATGCGCGAACATTTGTTCCGTGTGGCGCCCCAGAAGCTTGGGCTTTTGATGATTGTGGGGTGTGGGCATCCATGTGCGCATCAATATAGACCAGACACAAATCGTCATTTGGATTATTGTCAGCCACAGCGGCAAAGTGTGCAAAATTTACAGAATGGTCGCCACCAATCAATATGTGGCGTTCGTTTGGTGTTGCGCGATAAATTGCGCTTTGTATTGGTAATGTGTCGGCGAATCGGTCACACGCCCATAATTCGCAGTCCACAGGTTGCGGTTTTAAAATTGTCCAATCATTATCTGGAAACATTTCACGTATTTTGGTTGGTGCCATGGCTGGCCCCGATTCAATTAAACGTGCGGTTGC
>JAKSTF010000006.1 GCA_024402715.1 Alphaproteobacteria bacterium | reverse complement strand
CAGGTATATTTGCCGCAATATTAACAGTTGTAACCGTAAACGCCGCACATGCAAACATTGCGTCTCAAGTATATGTTGATGATAAAGTTGGTTATGTTGATGATAAAATTGATACGGCTTTAGATGCAGCCGCCGATGCCCAGTCAACAGCAAATGATGCACAATCAGCAGCAGATGAAGCAAAATCAACAGCAGAATCAGCACAGTCAACAGCAAATGATGCACAATCAGCAGCGGAATCAGCACAGTCAACAGCAGATGAAGCAAAATCAACAGCAGAATCAGCACAGTCAACAGCAGATGAAGCAAAATCAGCAGCGGAATCAGCACAGTCAACTGCAGATGAAGCAAAATCAGCAGCGGAATCAGCACAGTCAACTGCAGATGAAGCAAAATCAGCAGCGGAAACAGCACAGTCAACAGCAAATGATGCACAATCAGCAGCGGAAACAGCACAGTCAACAGCAGATGAAGCAAAATCAGCGGCAGAATCTGCTCAGTCAGCAGCAGATGCCGCAGCAACAGCAGCGGGCGAAGCAAAAACAGCAGCAGATAATGCCCAGTCAACAGCAGATGGTGCTATACCAATGCCATCGGGTAGTTGTACAGATTGTGTTTTGCATTATAATGGCACTGCTTTTTCGTGGGAAGATATTGCTCGTTCGAACGGACTATAATAAAAATTGTTCAAAAATAAATCTTGTGATTGCATATGTGTGAACAATGCAATCACAGGGAGAAACAACAAAAATACAGTAAAAACATAATGAAACGCAAATTATTATTTTTTGCATCTGTGTTGGTGGTTACAATATTTGCATCAAATGCAAATGCAGATATTGCATCCGCAGACTTTGTTAATGAACATTTTACCAATCCAGAACAAACATTTGCTGGCAATGCTGCCACGGCAACAAATGCAACAAATGATTCAGATGGGAAAAATATTTCTGATACCTATGCAAAAAAAACCGAATTGAATAAAATACCCGTTGGTGGCGAAGCATCTACCACCTTTGCGACCATTTGGGTTGAATGATTTGCCGTTTTTACATTTTTTATCACCGCCAAAGGGCGGTGTTTTTTATTACTTGATATTTTGATTATCATAAGACAATCCACGCTTTATGCAGGGACACACGTTTTTATGTCGTAACCATATATTTTTTTGGTGGTTGATAAAAGTCGTATATTATTATCAAATAACACCAGTGGGAATTATTCTTATACATCAAATTATTTATAATAATTGAATAAAAAAATCTAAATTGATTTATGGGAATTTTTTCATTAAAGTTTGTAGACTAATTCAAAATTGGGTGTATTCCATGAAAAAAATTATTATTTTATCAATTTTATTTGTATTGTCCGCCTGTGGAACAATCGGTATTGGCAGTAACCATGAAACGCGTTTGTACAACAATTCTAAAAATACAATTACCGTATCGGCCGATAGCGGTGTTTATAAAATTAAACCAGAAAACGATATGGTTATTTATTCAAATAATGATTTAACAATTAAGTCGTATAATTCTGCATGTAATGAAAAGACAGTTCTGCGTGAATTAAATGCACCCGCAGTTATCTTGGATGTATTTCCAATTGGATGGATGGTTGGTATATTACCGGTATTGGTGGACGCTATATCCAATAACATGTACAGAATGCCAAAAAGCTATTCTTATTCATGTGCTGAATAAGGATACCACATACATGATATTTTTTATTGTTTTAATTCGATAATTATTAAAAAAGTTTTTGGAGCAAAATTGTTAAAATAACACAAAAAAATCCCCAAATCGGGGATTTTTATAAACAAATTATTTAATATTTTAAAAATCAATTACACATCCAAATAATACCGCAAAAAAGAAACAAACACTGCCACCAATTACAAACAGGTGCCATATTGCATGTGAATATTTCATTTTACGCCATAAATAAAATATTACCCCCAACGAATAAGATAAACCACCCGATAATATAAACCACATGCCACGTGCGGAAATATTGCGCAACATAACCGGTAAAATAAATACCAATGTCCAACCCATAACCAAATATAGCGCAACCATCCATTTTGGTTGGCGACGTGGACTGTTTATTTTCATTACAGCACCAAAAATTGTAATTGCCCATAAAATACCAAAAACCGTCCATCCCCAGCCGCCACGTAAATTTACCAAACAAAATGGGGTATATGTTCCTGCAATTAACGCATAAATGGCAACGCTGTCCCATACTTCGAAAAAACATTCGCTTTTTTGACCAATCATTGCATGGCACATTGTTGAACCAAAATACAATGTGAACATTGTTAATCCAAAAATGGCACATGATACAATTGCCCAAACATTACCGTATAAAACGGCAAATACTTCCAATAAACATAAACCGGCAATTGCCAAACCAATTCCAATGCCGTGGGTTAAAATGTTTAACATTTCTTCGGATTTTGTGGATTTACGTTCCCATCTGAATAACCCGGTGGCCTGTAACGTGCGCAATAACGCATTTCCGTGTGAATCATGTTTAACATTTTTTAATTGTTTGCGGACCGTTTGTTTTGATTTTTGTCTGGTCTGTTTCATTATTTTTTTCCTTTTTATAATATTAATTTAATGCCATTTTTATACGTTCAATAACGCGTGACTGTCCCATTACCTGCATAATTGAATACAAATCTGGTGTATTTGTACGTCCCGACATCGCAACACGTAATTGCATTGCTACATCCCCATTTTTTACCCCAAATTTATTTGCAATTTCGACAATTTTTCCCCACCAAGTATCCTTGTCGTCATTGATAGTAAATGATTCAATAAATGCATTTAATATATCCGAATTAAATGCAAAAGAGGTATTTGCATTTAATAATTCATCCCAAAAATATGCAATTTCATTCAATGTTTGACGCCATGTAACAAAATCCTTACGAATCCGTTTCGGATTATCACGCTCGATTGCCAAAATGTTTTTTAAATATTCCGGATTTTTATCAATACGTTCTGTCCATTCTTTGTCAAATTCATGTGCCCAATCGGTTACTGATTGGACCAATTCATCAACCGGCATTGTGGCAATATATTCCTTGGCCCACCATTCTAATTTTTTCATATCAAATAATGAACCAGACATAGGAATTTTTTTGGGGTTTAATTCATAATCCCAAAATGTTTTTACCATCCCTTTGATTTTTGCATCTTCGTACCCCGATGCAATAATATTTCCCAAATATTCAATAACCGCATCCATTGGCCAACCGTCTTGAATAAAATACGCAACATTCGCCTCTGGATCTTTGCGCTTGGATAATTTGCGTTGTTTGCCGGTATCAATATCAATTTTATCCAATGTTGATGTATGAATATACAGCGGTGGTGTCCAGCCCATCATACGAAATAATTGAATATGCTTTGGAAATGAAGGTAACCATTCTTCGCCACGGACAACGTGGGTCGTCCGCATAAAATGATCGTCACATAAATGTGCAAAATGATATGTGGGTAAACCGTCATTGGATTTAATCAAAACAAAATCTTCGTTGTTTTCTGGAAATCCAATGGAACCACGTACCGCATCTTTGCAGAAAATTTTTTGTTCCGCATTTCCTGTTGAATATAACCGGATTGTCGGTGTATCCCCATTATCCAAATGTGCAATAATTTCATCGTCTGTTAAATCACGATCCCGTGCAAATTCGCCGTATATACCGGTGGCAATACCCGCCGCATTTTGGTGTGCACGAATTGCATCAATATCAGCCGATGTCATAAAACATGGATATGCCAGACCACGTGCCAATAAATCCGCCACAACGGAATGATAAACATCTTTGCGCATTGACTGATAATATGGACCGTATTTTTCATCGTTATTGTATTTAAAACCAAAACGTTGCATCGAATTAATTATAATATCTACGGCTTCTTTAACCTCACGCTTGGTATCTGTATCTTCGATACGTAAATAAAATATTCCACCCGTTTGTTGGGCCAATTTATAATCAATCAATGATCCATACAATCCCCCCAAATGCATAAAACCGGTTGGGCTGGGGGCAAAACGTGTAACAAACGCCCCGTCTGGTAAATCACGTGGTGGAAATTTTTCCTCTAACTGTTCTAATGTATATTTTGGTGCCCCACCCAATACGCGGGCAATTAAATCTTTTCCTAAACCATTACGCATTTTATATCCTTGTATTATTGTGAATTCAATTCTATACTAAATATATGGAAAAACAAGTAATAAGAACATTCGGACGCCGTCATGGCAAAAAATTATCCGCACGTCAAAATGCGTTAATTGAATCTGTTTTGCCAAATATTTGTCCAAGTGGTAAAATTGAAAATGCTGTTTTGGAAATTGGTTTTGGTGCAGGGGAACATTTGCGTTTATTGGCCCGGGAAAATCCAGATAAAATTATTGTTGGGGCCGAACCATTTGTCAATGGTGTGGCCAGTTTAATGTCTGCAATATGCGACGCGGATAATAATATTTTGGACGAATATAAAAATATACGTGTTTGGGCGGATGATGTTCGTGATTTGTTTTGTCAAAACGATTCGTTATATAAACAAATTTGGGTTTTGCATCCAGATCCATGGCCCAAGGCAAAGCACGAAAAACGTCGTCTGTTAAATGCAGATTTTTTAACATTGTTGGGCAAATGTTTATCCCCAAATGGTCAAATTATAATTGGAACGGATCATTGGGAATATTTTGATTGGATTGTCGCACAGGCGGCACGTACCGTATTAAATACCACTATTGCAGATTTGGATGTAATCCAAACACGCTATCAGAATAAAAATATGGCACAAACAACAACACCAAAATATTTAATATTGGAAAATCGTTAACTTAATTTGAACATTTCTGTTTGCCAATTTATGAAAAAACGCATATTTGGTAAAATTTGTGGTTGTATTAGTTCTGTTAAACGAAACAATTGTTCGGCCTGGATTAAATTACCATTAATTAGCGCATGTATATCAAAATTAAATGTTGTTTGATAATTGTTTAATGCTGCATACATCCGACCAATAAAATCAGAATCATTTCCGGTGGTTGTGGGAAATTTAAATAATAATGATTGCGCCCCAATGTTTTCTATGCGTTGATAAAAATTTTCCCAATCAACGGATTCAATTTCATTAATATCAACAGCAATTGATAATCTGTGATTAAAAAACAAATCATCGTATACAGGACGAATTTTTGTAATAAATTCATCAAAATCAGACATTTTTATGAAAACCTGTACAATATCTGCACCAAATTTAAATACAGTGTTTATACGTTTGGCAATATCTGTAATGCGATCAGATGTATTACAATCTGATTTTGAAGATAAATATAATCTGGTTGCAATTTTTATATTTGTTTTTTCCACCCATGGCCACAACATAGAAACCCGATCGGGGGAAACAGATATGATATCTATATTTTCACGTGTGGCAAATTCTGTACATACGGCCAAATCCGGCCCGTCAATCAGATCGTCGCACCACAAAGAAATATTATTACGTATTTGATAAATAATGTCGTTTGATATAATCATTGCACTTTTTACTTTATCATAAATATGATATAATTGAAACGAAATGAAAAAAAGAATAGATTATTTTTTAATTTGTATTTTGTGGTTGCTGGCGGTTACGTTGGGGACTTGTTTTTGGTTTAATATCAAATTTGGGTTTAATATATTATCTGTATCACATTGGGAATATTTGGCCGCCTTGCAGGCAACACAAGTTCGGATACACCCCATATTTTACATATCGTTAGTATGCGTATTTGTCATAACATTTGTCGGTTTGTATGTTTTGTTGGCCCCACGCCGTCGTTATATACATATGGCTGCATCACCCGTTTCACGATCTGCAATTGGTATGGCGGGCAAAGATGCCGAAAAAGAAAATATTGAAAAAGATAAAGAGCCAATACTTAAAAAAAATGAAATGGATAATTCTATTTCAGCACGTGCCCCATCTGCGGCACTGCGCCCCCCCCGTCCAAACGTTGGTATGATGGTGCATAATAATGTTAATGTGCAACACAATATTGCCCCCCAACCAATGCCTGTGTTATCAACAGACAGAAAAAATGTTATTAGAACATACCCAGAAATTGAAACCGCATTTGAAAATGCAGGCTATATTGTAAAAAAAACACCGGTAATTGCTGGCCTGTCCCCATTTGTTGCAATTGGTCAGGACGAAGTTTTCTGGTTAGGTGCAGTTGACACAGATACAGAAACCGTGAAAAAAATTGCCGATAAATTTCAAAATATATTCATAGATACCCTGGAAGATGTTCAGATAAATATGAATTGTTTTGTTGTCGCATCAACAGATTTTGGAAATCGTGCACAGGATGTTTTGGTGTTTAATACGTTGGACGAATTATCCAGTTATATTGGTGAACATAAAAATCCGATTACAGAAGATACAGAAAATTTTGATGCATACTCGCAATATATTGATACGGTGTTAAATTACATAGGTAAAATATAATTATGCAATGGTCACAAGATTTTGCAGAACAACGTTTGAAAAGCATGCATATGGACGATATGCCGATTGTTTTGGTTGCACCAAATGTTGTGAATGTACCATCGGATTGGTTTTCGGGGTATCGTGAAACGCGTCGACAGTTTATGTGTTCGTTGGACGATTCTATAGAAACATTGGCGTTTATGAATTTATCGCAGGATGCGTTTATGGATTTATTAATGGGACGAAATTTGCCAGAAAATACATCAATACGTTTCCGTATACCTTTGATATGGGGGGGGAAGGTTGAAGTAGATAATATGTTTTTGTGCTGGACATTCCCAAATTCGCAAAATTTAGATCGTTTTATAATTGAACAAACGGGTAATGATGCAATATGGATGCCGAATCCAGCAAAAAAGGTATATATATCAACACATACCGGCGGTGGCGGTGAAGGTGGAAATTCAACTGAAGATCGGATGACGCAAATTGGTATGAATATGGCCCGTGGTATGTAGGTACGATGTGAAAATGACGTGTGATGAATTTATTTCAATAATGAAATCTCGTGGGGTATCTGTTGCACCCGCGGTGATGCCTCAGGATATAATTAATGTTAATTTATTTTTACAACAAATTGATGCGGCAATATTACCGAATGCAATTTCAGAATTGTATTCTGTTACAGGTGGAATGAATTTTGGCAGTGCGTATATTTTTGGCCCAAAACAAATTGAACGTGGGCTGGTATTTCCTGTGCCATGTTTGGGGGATATAAATCAAGAAATGAAATCAATAAAAAAAATGCATGGTTTGACCGTATTTGGTCGCAACGATTTATTTTTATTTGCGTTTGATGCGTTCGGCACGTATCAAATGTTGGATAATGTAACATTTGATGTGTTACGTAAATATGATGACGTTTTTCGTGTAATAACAGATTGTTTGGCGGTTGGAAAGTAAAAAATATGAATAAATTATCCGTATCTTTATCGGGACATCGAACCAGTATTTCATTAGAACCGGAATTTATATCTGCATTGCATGAAATCGCATTGCAGCGTTGTGTCTCGGTGGCGACAATTATTTGTGAAATTGATAAAACGCGTGATAAACGAAATCTATCATCTGCATTGCGTGTATGGATTTTGCAAAACATAAACACAATTGATAAAAAATAATATTTTGACTTTTTGGAAAAAAAAATTAAAATAGCCAGTTGAATATGAGACGATATTTATTGATTTTTACAGCAACTACAACCCCGGCGGGGGTGTAAATTCTATTGCGGTTTTTTTCGCGTCGTGTAATAATTAAACAAATCAAAAATAAACTTAAAATCATAAAAGGTTAAATTATGTCTTATCCAATTGAAACGATTCGTCATTCGTTGGCACATGTTATGGCGGCTGCGATACAAAAAATGTATCCAGATGTTAAATTTGCGGGCGGTCCTGCAATTGAAAATGGTTTTTATTATGATTTTGATACAGAACACAGATTTTCTGAAGAAGATTTTGAAAAAATTGAACGGGAAATGCGTGAATTAATCAAATCAAATGGACGTTTTGAACAACGTGATGTTACATTGGAACAGGCCAAAGAATTATTCGCAGACCAACCGTATAAAACAGAATGGTTAAATGAATATGATGCAGCCGGTGCTGCTTTGTCTGTATATAAATTTCGCGATTTTACAGATTTGTGCCGCGGACCGCACGTTGATACGTCTAAGGATTTGCCACGTGATGGATTTAAAATTCGCAGCGTTGCGGGTGCTTATTGGAAGGGTGATGCAAAAAATAAAATGTTGCAACGCATATATGTTGATGCATTTGCATCCAAAGAAGATTTAGATGCACATTTAAAAATGATGGCTGAAGCCGCCCAGCGCGATAATCGTAAGTTGGGACGCGATATGGATTTATTCCATTTTGAACCAGAATATGCACCGGGTGCGGTGTTTTGGCACGACAAGGGGTATAAAATTTATCGCAAATTGATAGATTATATCCGTATGCGTCAAGAACGTGCGGGGTATTTGGAAATATCGACACCGTCTGTTATGGACAGATGTTTGTGGGAACGCAGCGGACATTGGGCAAAATATGGTGAACATAATTATTCTGGTAAAACCCAAGATGGTAAAACGTTTTGTGTAAAGCCGATGTCTTGTCCAGGGGGAATGTTGGTGTTTGGCCAAGGGATTAAGTCATATAAAGATTTACCAATGTATTTGGCTGAATTTGGTAAAGTTAATCGGTATGAGGCCGCGGGGGGCTTGGCTGGATTAATGCGGGTTCGTGAATTTACCCAGGATGATGCACATGTTTTCTGTACCGAAGAACAATTGAAAGACGAAGTTGTTAGTTTATTGCACTTTGTAGTTGATATTTATAATACATTTGGTTTTAACAAAATATTTATGAAATTGGCAACACGACCTTTATCTGAATTCCGTATCGGAACAGACGAAATTTGGGATATTGCCGAAGATGCATTAAAACAAGCATTGGATTCAATTGGTATTGAATATGAAATTGCCGAACACGAAGGTGCCTTTTATGGACCAAAAATAGAATGCCATTTAAAAGATTCAATTGGGCGTACATGGCAATGTGGAACGGTTCAGTTGGATATGAATTTACCGGAACGTTTTGATTTAAATTATATCGGCGAAGATGGTGAAAAACATCGGCCAATTATGTTACATCGTGCAATTTTGGGTTCAATAGAACGCTTTATGGGGGTATTATTAGAATCAACGGGTGGTAATTTACCGTTGTGGTTAAGCCCAGAACCAGTTGTTGTTACCCCAATTTCAGAAAAACAACGTGATTATGCATTGGAAATAGTTGATGCATTGCGTAATGCTGGTGTTTATGCACGTGCAGATTTACGTGATGAAAAGGTTAATTACAAAATACGTGAATTGTCATTGGCAAAAACACCAATAATTGCCGTTGTTGGTGATAAAGAAGCGGCTGATAAAACAGTTACTTTGCGTCGTTTGGGAAATGCAACCCAGGAAAACATTTCAATGGCAGAATTCGTAACACAAATGGCAGAATCTGTAAAAATGCCTAAATAATAAATGGTATGGCGTGTTGCACACGCCATATACAAATTATAAAAAAGGTTAAAGGATAAAAAATATGAAAAAAATAATATTGTTATTAATGCTTGCAGTTTTTCCATTTTTGTCTGGGTGTGTTGGTAAATGTGAAACAGAACCAGTTGTTGCAGAAAATCATAAGTTAATTGTCCCACCAAATTTTGGTAATATGCCGAAATAAAACGAAAAAATATACCATATGACGTTTGTTATATGGTATTTTTTATGGTATAATACAAGCATAACTAACAATTAACGGAGGGATTCTATGAATGAAGATAACAATTTAGATTTATTAGATTTGGACGATGATACGTCTTTGGACGTATTGCCAGATGCGACACCATTTTCAACGCCACGGCCTAAGAAACCATGGTTATTGCTGGGTGTTGGTTTAGGGGTTATTGTTTTGGCGACGTATATTATTGTTCGAACAATTGGTGGCGATTCATCGTCTTCTATGCAGGTTGATTTGGATGCGCCGGCTGTTGTAATTGATGGGGATAATTTGCCAACAGTTCAACCGATGCCAGAAAATAAAGAAACAACAGATACCGTAGCGACTGATAAAGTACCGGTGAAACCTGTGGATAACAAAGCGGTTGAAACAAATACACAAAATGTACAGGAAAAGACTGTTTCAAAACCAGTTGTTACAACAGAAGATACAGGTGTTCCAGTTCGTGTTGTCGAAGAACGTAAAAATGTTACGTTTAACCCAGAAAAAACTGTGACTAAACCAGTTGTGAAAACAACGAAAACTACAACAACACAGAAAACAGTTAAGGCGTCAAACGGTTCTTGGTATGTTCAGTTTGGTTCATACAGCACCCACGCGGCAGCAGAAAATGCAGGACGTCAAATGCGTTCATCACATGCAAGCTTGTTGCAAGATAAACAATTTGTAATATTGGCCGCACGTTTGCCAAATGGCAATACAACACACAGATTACGTATTGCGTTCCAAACTTCGGAATTGGCAAATGGTTTTTGTCGCAACGCAAAATCTGATGGTCTGGATTGCTATGTTGCGAAATAATAAAAGGATTTAATATGAGACTCGGTTGGCTGGAAATACTGGTAATAGTTGTTCTGATTATGATTTTGTTCGGATATAACAAAATTCCGAGCATGATGAAGAACGTTGCCAGTGGTATAAATATATTCAAAAATGAATTAAAAAATACCAAAACCGAAAAACAGACGGCCAAAATGGTAGCAAAGAAAAAGGTTACCCAAAAGCAATCGGTAAAAAAACGAAAGTAAAATAAGGAAAGAAATAAATGTCACACAGTATCAACAGAAATGAGGTTGTTAAAGTACATGGAATCGAATTGTGTGATTCCAGCGTGAGAATATGGCGTGAATATGCGTTTAATGGTGGTATGCCGGTCTGTACAACGTATCATATGTCTGATGTTGCAGCAGCTAAAGATAAGTACAATGAATTGTGTTCGCAGTACAGCGGTGTATTCACAACGAAAAAAATCAGATCGTAAAATAAAAAAACGCCCAATTGGGCGTTTTTTATTCAAGCGAACGTAATCCCCCGGGGCTTGCCCCGAGGGTGATTTATTTACGCATTTCATATTCTTCTTGTTCTTCGGTTGTCATTGTTGCCAATGGACGGGCCAACATACGTGACAGACCGATTTCTTCACCAGATACAACGCTGAACCCAAAGGTTCCATTTTCTAGACGTTCCAATGCAGCATTAATTTTATTTAATAAATTATTGTCACGTTCAGACATACGCAAATTCATTGTGATTTCTTGTTCGAATGTTGCACTGTCTGAATCATCGCCGACACCTTCATTTTCAGACTTGTCCGCCATACGAACAGCATTTAATACGTCATTTTTTTCAGCAGTTAATTCTTCTTTCTGTGCCATTAAAATCTGATAAAAATATGCCAAATGCTGTGGACACATGTATGGTTCAGACTTTTTCGGAACGTACTTTGGTGGTAATTCTAATGTTTTATAATTTGTATTTGCCATCGACTTAGGCCCCCTGTAATTCTTTAATCCAACCCATTAACGTATCAGGATCCATAACCCCAGTACGTGTTTCAACCAAATCACCGTTTTTAAATGCCATTACGCATGGAATGCTGCGAATGCCATATTTTGCAGGTGTCCGTCTGTTTGTTTCATCTATTTCAAACTTTATAAAATTAACATCTGTAATTTGATCCGAAACAGATTCAAATATTGGACCAAACATACGGCATGGACCGCACCATGTTGCCCAGAAATCAACCAATGTTAATCCATTCCCCAGCATGTTTGCAAAATTATCATCATTTGCATGTTGTACAGCCATCTTTTTCTCCTTTGGTGTTGCTATTTCAATCGAGTGTATTATAATCACGATAAAAAGCAAGAGAAAACATAAAATGAATAAAATCATATACTTAGACGCAGCTGCATCATTTTTAAAACCAGAATCTGTTATAAAAAGACAATCTGATTTTTTGAATAATGAATACGCTAATGCTGGACGGGGGGTGTGTGAACGTGCGGTTGCAGTTGACAATATGGTGGCGTATGCACGTCAAAGTGTTGCGGATTTTATTGGGGCCAATTTTGAACAAATTGTTTTTACATCTGGTGCAACAGATGGTTTTAACAGAATTGTTAACATAATCAAAAATACGCTTTCAAATATTGAAACAGTTTTGGTATCTGCCTTGGATCATCATAGTGCGCGTATGCCGTGGATGGCGTTGGCACGTTGCGGAAAATGTAAAATTGCCGAGATACCGCTGGATTGTGAATATAATATTGATATTAATCAGATTCCAAATGCAGATATCATTGTTATAACTGCAATGTCAAATGTGATGGGGGTACCACAGGATGTTGCCAAAATAATTGAAATGGCACGTAAAAAAAATCCAAACATTATATCTATCGTTGATGCGGCCCAATACGTTGTACATTCTGTGATTGATGCAAAAAAATGGGGGGCGGATTTTATTTGTTTTTCTGGACATAAAATAGGTGCAGATACCGGGGTGGGAATAATGTATATTCGCCAGCCAGATCGGTGGAATTCAGATAAATTTGGTGGGGGGATGGTTAATAAAATAACGGGTGAGATGGATTGGATTGAAAATGTATCTCCTGATAAATTCGAAGCAGGAACGTTGCCGTTAACACAGATTTCTGGATTGCCGATTGCGATTGATTGTATTAAATCAAATCGTCCAGATTTGGGGTTGATACAACATGCACACGATTTGTTGCAAAAGAATCCACGTATTCAGATATTAACATCGCGGAACGCAGCAATTTTATCGTTTGTTATTGATGGTATGCATGTTTTAGATTTTGGTACATTGGTTGGTGCGTATGGTGTGTGTATGCGTGTTGGTAATATGTGTGCAACGTGGGTTCATAATAAATTAGGAATACCCAGCAGTGCACGTATATCTGTTGGTAATTGGAATACGATTGCTGATATTGAAAATGCAGTAAATATAATAAACAGGGTGGTAAAATAAGATGGAAGTAACACAAGCGGATGTTATTTCGGCACTACGTAATGTATATGATCCGGAAATACCTGTAAATATATGGGATTTGGGATTGGTTTATGACATTGTGATAAATCAAAGTGAAATTGTAATAACAATGACATTTACCAGTCCGACATGTCCGATGATGGAAGAGCTGTTGGCCCAAGTTCGCGATAGTGTTGCGGCTGTATCTGGGAAACGTGCGGTGCGGGTTGAATTGGTATGGGAACCTGCATGGGATTTGTCAAGAATGTCCGATGCGGCCAAACTGGAATTAGACTTAACAGAACAGGGATGGTAATAAATATGACATATGAACAAATCAAGCAAATGTTATTGTTGACGACTGATCCTGTTGAACGTTTAGAATTGGTTATGGATTTTGGAGCACATATAGGGATTGTGCCTGATGGGGCAAATTGTTCAGAAATTACAGGGTGTGCATCACGTGTTCAAATTTGTCGTATGGATAATAACTTTTATGGTACGGCCGATTCGGTATTGGTTCGTGGTATTGTGGCAATTTTAACTGCGATGGTTGACGGAAAAACGCCAGAACAAATACGTAAAATGGATTTAAAATCAGAATTTTTATCACTGAATTTGAATCTGGGTGCTGGACGAATAAATGGTGTTAATTCTATGATTCGTTTTTTACAAAATTTATGATACACTGTTGTGTGAATAAAATCAGATGGGGGGAAAATGTCAGCAGATGAAAAATTATTTAAAATTGGTATGTTTGCATTGTTTGGTGTTCTTTTGCTGACCCAGGTTTTACAAATATGTTACAATAATCAGGATAAAAAACTTCGTAATATTCGCAAAGAAATCGAAGGTGTTCAGCAAGAAATTGCCGCGAATCAAACATTATTCGCAGCCAGTGTTCAAGCGGAAAATTTACGTAATGTTGTTACAATGATTGTCCCAAATGCCGAAACAATCGGTTTTGTAAAAACAGTATCTATTAATGAAATACCGTTGCGTTCATCGGGGAATTAATATTATGTTTAATGTTGGTCAAGACGTATCAAAATATTATAATTCTGTGCGAAAAAATGTAGATGATTCTGCATATGTGCGGCTTAAATGGATTTATCGGATATGTTTATGGGTGTTTGTTGGACTTATATCTTATACATTGTTTTTGGCAATTGAAGGTATTGAAGTGTCGCGTAAATCTATGAAGAACGTAACATGGAACGCAAATCGTGCGGATATAGTTGATCGTAATGGCGATATATTGGCAAAGACGGTTGTTGTCAGACATATTTCGTTGCGTCCGAAAGAGGTGCAGAAAAAACATCTGGAAAATAATGTGGCAACAGTAATTCATAATGTTTTTCCAAATAAATATTCTTTTTCAGAAGCGTTAAATCTTGTTAAATCGGATAGGACACACATTAGATTAAAATTAGATGCAACAGACGCAGAATATGAAAATATGTTAAATGCGATGAAAAACGCGAATATGAATAAAGACACAATGGTTACAGGTCTGTTGTTTGAACCATATGAAACACGTAAACATCCAAAAGGACAATTGTTCGCACCAGTAATCGGTTTTACGGATGTTAATGAACGTGGTAAAACGGTTGGACGTGGAATTGAAATGATGTATGACAAATATTTAAAAGAAAATACAGACCCATTACGTTTGTCATTAGATTCCAGAATACAAACCGTATTTTACGATAATCTATCAATTGCAATGGATAAATACCAGGCTAAGGCTGCGATGGGATTGTTGATGAATTCTAGGACAGGTGAAATGTTAGCAATGGTTCAATTAGATCCAGTAAATCAAAGTTTTAATTTATTGCGTGGTCGATATGAAATGGGGTCGGTGTTCAAGGTATTTAATACTGCTATGGCGATGGAAAATGGTGTAACCAAAGAATATTATGTCCAAGAACCATATAAAATCAGAAATAGTGCAGGGCGTATTGTTGAAACAATCAAAGATATACGCAGTTTTAAACCACCACGTCCATATTTAACAATTGAAGAAATAATGTTACATTCATGTAACGTTGGCAGTGCCCAAATTGCGTTGGATTTACCAAATGGAACACAACAAGATTTCTTTCATAGGTTACATTTTGATAGAAAATTAGAAATGGACTTTGGACAAACAATCGAACCAAAATTACCTGGGAAATGGGGACCGGTAGAACGTGCAGTTGCATCATATGGGCACGGTATTGCGGTAACACCAATGCATTTGCTGTTGGGGATAAATGCAATGACAAATGGGGGAATATACATTTTACCAACATTGCAAAAACGGACGTTGGGGGCGGTTAATGGTGAACGTGTTTTAGATTCTGAAATTTCAGAACGGTTGCGTGGTGTAATGTTCCGTATTGCTGAAGAAACAACCGGGCGAATGGCACGTGTTGCCGGAATAAAAATTGGTGGAAAAACAGGGACCGCTGAAAAATATGATGACAAAGGTCGGGTCGATCCGAACCGTAATTTGACAGTTTTTGCAGGCGTATTCCCCATAGAGGCCCCACAATACACAATGTTAATAATTTTAGATGAACCAAAGGGAACACGGGAATCTGGTGGTTGGAAAACAGCAGCATGGAATGCGGTGCCAACCGCAGGGAAAATCTTGGATGGAATCCTGCCGTTGCTATTTGAATAAATTTTGATTATAATATCACTGATAATAATTAATAAGAGTGCAGAAACGTGAGAAAGATTGTTGATAAATCCATGTCTGGACAAACATGGATGCTGGCGGATTATTTCAATAATACAAATAATCCAGATAATGCGGATGTTTTAATAGAAAATATTTTGGCGAATCGTGGTGTTTCAGATGCCGCCGGTCGTGAGCGTTTTTTAAACCCAAGTATCAAAGAATATATGCCTGATCCCAGTGTTTTAACGGATATGGATTTGGCAGTACGCATAATTGCAGATTTTATTGCACGTGATGAAAAAATCGCAATATATGGTGATTATGATGTTGATGGTATTACGGCAACTGCAATATTTGTTAAATTTTTACGTGATATTGGTGCGGATGTTATTTGGCATTTACCAACGCGTGAAGGTGAAGGGTATGGCTTGAATACCGCTGCAGTAAATGATTTATATGCCAGTGGTGCACGATTGTTGATAACAGTTGATTGCGGTATCAGTGGTTGTAAAGAGGTTGAAAATGCCAAAAAATTGGGAATGAGTGTTGTAATAACGGATCATCATTCACCTGATTCGGTTATTCCACAGGCGGATGCTGTTGTTAATCCAAAACGTAATGATGATACATCCGAATTGAAATACTTGGCGGGCGTCGGTGTTGCATTTTTAACATTAGTTGCATTGCGTCGTGAATTAAAAGCACGTGTTGTCCTGGATGAGCAAATACGTGAACGTGTAAGTGATTTAAATTTGATGAATTATATGGATTGTGTTGCGCTGGGGACGATATGCGATACAATGCCGTTAATTGAATTAAATCGTGCATTTGTTACAACAGGATTAAAAATTTTAGGATTACGTCAAAATCTGGGATTAAAAACGTTAATGGATGTGTCTGAAATAAAGAAACCAACCGTGTATGCCGCAGGGTTTGCATTGGGACCACGTTTGAATGCCGCGGGTCGATTGGATTCAGCAGATCCAGCGTTGGATTTATTGTTAACAGATAATCCATTAATTGCCAATGATTTAGCACAACAATTGCATAAAATGAATCAAGAAAGAATCAATATTCAAAATGCAATAATGATTGATGCTACAGATCAGGCACAAAAGTGTTGTAATGCAGGAAATCACAGTTTATTTGTTTGTGGTGATAATTGGCATGGCGGTGTGATGGGGATAATTGCAGGGCGGTTAAAGGATAAATATAATTTGCCATCATGTGTTGCAACACGGTGTGATGGAATTATAAATGGTTCGGGACGTTCTATCCCCGGAATTGATTTGGGAAAAATAATACACGATGCATTAGCGTCGGGTGTTATTTCCGAAGGGGGGGGGCATGCGGCCGCTGCGGGTTTTTCGTTGCCGGTGGAAAACGAAACAGTTTTTCGTGAATTTTTAGAAAATGCCGTTCGTGATGCATTTGGTGGTCAGATGCCGTTGCCACAGGTTGTTGCAGATGCAGATATAGATGCCGGTGGGGCAACTATGGATTTGGTTAAACGTTTAAAAGCATTAGAACCATTTGGACAGGGAAATCCAGAACCAACGTTGATTTTGCATGGTGGAATATTAAAGTATGCATCTGTAATGGGGGGCGGGGCACATTTGCGTGGAACCGTTATAACCAGTTCGGGTGGTCAATTACCATTTGTTGGATTTAATTTGGTGGGGACATCGGTTGGTGATTTTTTACTGGACGATGCAAACATAAATACTAAAATAATGATGTTAGGTCAGTTAAAAGAAAACGAATACAATGGTCGTATTAATGCCCAATTTTATTTAGAAGATGTTGCAATATAACTAGTATGGATAATGAAATAAAAATTTTGGTTGAAAAAATTCGTGCGGCAAAAACAATCGCATTGTTTGCACATAAAAATCCAGATGGTGATGCATTGTGCAGTGTTTTGGCATTATCACGTTTGATATATTTAAATTTTGGAATCAATCCGGTTTGTGTATATGATGGAAACATTCCCGATTGTTTAGACAATGTTCCAGACAGGCACTATATAAAATATTTTGAAAAAATTGATTCTGCTGTCCCGTTTGATTTGGCCATAGTTTTAGACTATGGAACAAAACGTAATATTGGTGGAACATTGACAATATTAGATGCGGCACATGATACAGTTGAAATTGACCATCATAAACACGAAAGTGATAATGTTGCAAAATTATGTTTGAATAATGATTCTGCAGCCGCAACGGGTGAAATTATTTTTGACATAATGCATAATCAAAAATGGAAATATGACAAGGCTGTGTTGGATTTATTGGCGGTTTCAATTTTGACAGATACTGGTTTTTTCAGATATTCACGTCATGGTCATGTTTTACGCATAATGGCAGATTTGGTTGATTTAGGGGTTAATATTGATAAATTGGCCACTGGCTTGAATAATAAACCGTGCAGTACGGTTCAAACTGAAGCAGCGATTGTTTCGAATGCTGAGTTTGTATGTGATGGTCAGGTTGCGGTTGCGGTTGTATCAAAACAAGATTATAAGAATCTGGACGGTCGTGGTGATATTATTTTGAATTTGTTAGGACAAATTGCCGGTGTTGAATACATTGTTTTATTAAAAGAACAAAAAGATAATCAGATTGGTATATCTTTGCGGGGCAAAACAAAACCGGTTAACCATATTGCGGCCGCGTTTGGTGGCGGGGGACATTTGTTTGCCGCCGGTGCGGTTGTGACAGATGATAATTTAGAAAATGTTCGGTCAAAGGTAATTGAATTAATAAAGGGGCAATTATGAAAAAATTATATTTAATTTTTGCGTTAATCGCATTTGGTGTATATGGAAATTGTAATGCCGCGGTTGATAATGCATTGGTTTCGTCTGCGGAAAAATATTTGAATTCTATAACGGGGCTGTCGGGGGAATTTATTCAATATGCATCTGGTAAACGTCAACAGGGCAATTTTGCAATGTTACGTCCGGGGCGTGTTCGGTTGGATTACAAAGATATGCCGGTTCAATTAATATCAGATGGTAAAGATTTATATTTTTTTGATAGATCATTGGATCAAATAACAACAGTTCCTTTGACCAGTACACCGGCCGGTATTTTGGTTCGAAAAAATATCGATTTGAAAAATGCAGATATTAATGTTGTTGAAACGGCCAGTGATAATAATACATTTTCATTGATGATGAATTTACGTGGTCAAGAAGGGTTGGGAAATATGATGGTTGTATTTGATAAAAAACCTGTGAAATTAAATTCATGGACGGTTATAGATGCCATGGGGGGGCAGACAGATGTAAAATTTGTTAATTTACAACCGCGCACAAGTTTTGATAAAAATTATTTCCAGATAGGCAGACATAAAACGGTTAGTACATCCGGTGGCGATTCGTTTTACGAATAAAAATGTTTGGAATCAGTTGGGCTGAATTTTGTGTGATATTAATTGTGGCTGCATTGGTAATACCTGCACGAATGTGGCCTGATGTTGTGCGTTTTTTGGCGCGTATTGTAAAATTTGTTCGTGGTATTATGTGGCGTATTACAGATGCATCTGAACAAATTAAACAAACTATAGATATGGAACAACCGATTGATGAATTGTTACGAACAACCACTGCAGACATAATGGCCGATTTTACCACACCAATTAATCAAATTAGTAAATCCAATACAGGAAAGCGAAAAAAAATACAGCCTAAAACAAAAAATAAAACATCAAAACAACAGGGTGGAAAAAACAAATGAAAGAAATGACCCTGATGCAACATTTTACGGAATTTCGTCGCCGTTTATTATGGACGTTTTGTGTGTTTGGCGGTATGTTTTTTATTGGTTGGTATTTGTCCCCCCAGGCCCAAGAATGGTTGATAATGCCGTTAATGCAGGTATGGCCGGACGGAACATTTTTATACAGTGGAATATCAGATGGTTTAATGATTCGTTTGTCATTATCTGTAATGTTCGCATTGGCGGCCACCATCCCATTTGGATTGGGACAGGCATGGATGTTTGTTGCCCCCGGATTGCGTGCAAATGAACGGCGTTTAATTTGGCCAATTATGATATTTTCACCGTTGTTATTTGTTTTTGGGGCTGCATTTGCATTTTATGTTTTATTTCCAACGGTTTTTGAATTTTTTATTGATTTAAATACACATGCCCCGGTTCCTGCAGTATTGATGCCAGCGGCACGTGATTATTTGTCGTTTTCAATTGATATGATGAAGGTTTTTGGTATTGCATTCCAATTACCACTGGTAATGGTTATGTTGAATCGCATTGGTATTTTATCGCGTGCACGTGTTATTCATGCACGACGTTATGCAATTGTTGCAATTGTTGTTGCAGCGGCTGTTTTGACGCCGCCAGATATTGTTTCACAAATGTTGTTGGCTATTCCGATGTGGGCGTTATTTGAAACCAGTATTTTGTTTATGCGTAAAACAGAAAATAGAGATTAATACGGGACAAACTGTTTATTTTGCCATGTGTTTATGATATAATTTCCATTGTGAATAATAAAATAGGATTTTTTGCAGGCATTATTGCGATTGTTTTTGCAATATCCGGATGTGATTTGCAACCAAAGATTGTGGCTTTGCCGGATTCTGTGGGGGATTTTATTTCAACACGATATCCTGCATTGTTGGCTGATCCCGATACCGAGGCAGAAATATATAATTCAGCAGCGACCGACTATGGTATGTATGCATCCCCAGAGTTGTATGGTACAGACAGCACATACAACGATTATGTTTTGTATGCCAGTATAAATGATTATATTATCCCACCCCAATCGTATGATATGTCTGTGGTTTATGGGGCAGGAACACAGAATAAAATACAAATGACACCCGTTAAAACGGATGAAACGAAATCTGAAATGACACCGGTTGTTATATCTGAAACAATTGCACCGGATGCAGTTGATATTGCGAAAATTCCAGAAAATGATTATTTGATGATTCCAAATAAACATGTACATGTTGATACAGATATACCAACAACTGTTACAGTTGTACGTGGGGATACAATGTATTCGTTGGCCCGTAAATATGATATGAAAACAGCACAATTGGCCGAAATAAATAACATTAAAGCACCATATGCATTACACGTTGGCCAGGTATTAAAATTAAAGCCTGATACGGTAAAATCGGATGCGGCTAATGTGACATCTGCACAACAACAAAATTTACAAAATGTAAAACAGAAATCGGTTGAGCCAAAGGTTGAACAACCAACGATTAAACAAGAAAAACAACCATTGGTTCAGACGACAACGCGTGTTAATTTGCGTGAAATTACTGTTGCCCCTGGGGATACGTTATATTCAGTATCACGTAAATATTCTGTGCCTGTAAATGATTTGGCGGTTATGAACAAATTAAGTCAACCATTTACATTATCAGTTGGCCAAAAGTTAAAGGTTCCAGATTTACAATCGGCACCAATTGTGGGTGGGCAAGATATACAAAAAAAACAAGAAGAAATATCTAAAAAAACAGAAAAAACATCACCTGTTGCGGTCAAACCTGTGACGAAAAAGGATGTAAAAACACAGACGAAAAATAATGCAAAAACACAAACAACACAAAAAAACGTAGGAATAAAAGCTGAAAGTAAAGCAGAAACCAAAAAAACAGATGTAAAAAATGCATCTGTAACCAAGACGGAACAGAAAAAGATTTCATCAAATCCGAATACGAAATTGCCACAAATTACGGCACGTTCATCGTCAAAATTTTCATGGCCGGTGCGTGGAACGATTTTGTCTAATTATGGTGCAAAATCAGGTGGTTTATTTAATGATGGTATCAATATTGGTGCAAATCGTGGTACGATTGTTCGGGCGGCGGAAAATGGTGTTGTTGCGTATGCCGGCAATGAAGTAAAAGGAATGGGAAATTTAATAATTATTCAACACGCGGGTGGTTGGATGACGGTATATGCACATATGGATTCAATGTATGTTCGTCGTGGCAGTCGCGTATCTGTTAGTGGGCAAATAGGAACAGTTGGTCAAACGGGTAAGGTTGAAAAACCACAGTTACATTTTGAAATACGCAAAGGGACCAAGGCATATAACCCAACGGCATATTTAAAGAAATAGTAAACTGCATTACAAACATAAAAAATCACCATGGTTGGTGATTTTTATTTTTGGTGGACGCGCAGGGACTGGTAAAACCGACCTTGCAAAATTGCCATACGGCAACCGGCATATTAACATCTGCCTTTTTGCTGCGGTTCGAACCCTTTCTTCGGGTTCTTGTCCCTTTGAAATATAAAAAATCCCTTAGGGCCTAAGGGAAATTTTTTGGTGGACGCGCAGGGACTCGAACCCTGGACCCACTGATTAAGAGTCAGTTGCTCTACCAACTGAGCTACGCATCCAAAACAATCAGTTTATCCTTGATTATATATGTTTTTATTGTTTTTGCAAGAATTTATTACCGATTTGGATAAAATATCAAGAATCCATACCTATGCAAACATGAAAATTACTTTGATAAAATTACCATGTTGATATGAAAGTTTTATATCAGAACAAAATACAACAAAGGAGAAAATAATGAAAAAAGTAATGGTTTCAACATTGGCTGTTTTGATGGCGTGCCCAGCATTTGCGGGAATGCATCGTGCAGATCAAGGCACATGGCAAATGTGGGGAATGGATCCATATATTGGTTTACGTGGCGGTATTGGATATACCAATTTGAATTATTCATTTAATGGCAGCAAAGAATCAATAACCGATACCGTTTTTGATGGACGTGTTGCCGCCGGTTTAGAGGTTTGTGATAAAGTTCGTTCTGAAATTGAATGGTCATATTATGGCAAAGTTAAAGACAGTGCCGATTTTGGTGATATATCAAATGTAGATGTTAGTGCGAAAACACAAACGTTGTTATGGAACAATTATTGGGAATTGGGTGATTGGAAAATAATTCGTCCATTTGCAGGTGCCGGTATTGGTATGGCATTTACAGATGTTGAACGCAGTGGTGACAGCAGTGACAGTAAAACAAAATTTTCTGCAATGGGATCAATGGGTGTAACATTTGATATGGAACGTTTCGCGGTTGATTTGGCGGCCCGTTATAACTATATCGATGTTCGTTCTGGGTTGCATAATTTTGGTGGTGATATTGGCATCAGATTTATGTTCTAAGCCCGAGTGTATTTTGATGAACAAAATACACAATTTTGTTGTCTTGTGTTTCAGAAAAAATTGCACGGAAATCGTGCAATTTTTTTTAGGCAATCAAACCTAACGAAATACGATTTTTATTATTATAAAATACAATTTGTAACCCAAAAAACAAAAGGAGAAATACATGCAAAAAACAATTAAAAAATTAATGATGGCAATGTCTGTATTTGGTGTTGCCGTTTTGTTGGCCGGATGTAATACATGCGGTTATCAAGACCAGAAAAAACATTCACGTCCACACCGTGAAATGCAACGTACAGAAAGTGTTGTTTATTATCAGACATATGAAAATGCAGATGTTACAAAGGTTGGGGCAAAAATGTTCACGCGTAATGGCCAAGGTGAAGAATCTAAGATGGGGTATATTTCATTTAATGAAACCGATGCAGGGTTAAAAATGACGGTAGATTTAAAAGATTTGCGTCCAGGTGTTAAATATACCGTTCGTATCCACCCATGTAATGCATGTGATACAGGAATGTGTTGCAGCGATAAAAATATCGTATCAAATATGCCAAAATTGCGTATTTCAAAACAGGGCAGATTGGAAGAAACATTTGTTTTACATGGCGTAACCGCCCAGCAATTAAATGATTCTAAGATATATTTGGAACGTGATGGTGGTGTAAAGGCCGCATGGGGCCGTATTGGTCAAGATATGTAATTTGATAATAAAAATTGTATGACTGTCAAACCCCGAATGTTTTCGGGGTTTTTGTTAATAAAATTTTATTTACGAATATATTCGTTGCATTTACATAAACCAAAGGAAAAAGTATGATATATGGATATATTCGTGTTTCAACAGACAAACAGGATTGTGAAAATCAAAAAATAGGCATTGAAACCCGTGCGGCCGCATTGGGTGTACATATTGATATGTATATCGAAGATGCGGGGATATCTGGAACCCGTGAACCGGAACAACGTGCGCTGGGTGGGGTGTTACGGCACTTAAAATCCGGTGATATAATTATATGCAGTGAATTGTCCCGTTTGGGACGTAAATTATTTATGATAATGCGTATATTGGAATATTGTATGAATGTGGGGGCAAAATTATACACCGTAAAAGAGGGCTATGAATTAGGGGATAATATACAATCAAAGGTATTGGCGTTTGCATTTGGATTATCGGCGGAAATTGAACGCAATTTAATTTGCCAACGAACCAAAGATGCATTGGCCACCAAACGTGCGGCGGGACAAAAATTAGGACGCAAATTCGGCAGTAAAAATAAAAAACATAAATTGGATGGCAAAACAAAATTTATCAATAAACAATTGGCAAATGGTGTGTGTAAAATAAAATTAGCCAAGAAATTAAAAGTAAGTATTCCAACACTAAACAAACATATCAAAAATTTAAAACGTAAATTTTGATATGTTTGTACCGATTAACAATAAATTTGTGTGTTGGTGGAATGAATAAAATATTTACCGATATTTTCAGTGATACACAGTGATATACAGTGAAAGGTGTATCACTGAAGGTCTTAATTTTTATCACAGGGTGGTTATCTTTAATGTTATTTACGTTTTTGTTGATGTTCAGAAAAGAAACATACAAATCATATTAAAAACAATATGTTATTTTGGGTTGACTGTGTAAAAATCTAACCAACGATTATTATTTATTCGAATTTATTTATAACATGCCAACGGCGTTTTATCAATAAAAACAATAAACAACATGTAAATTACCGGTGTTTTTGCGGTTTTGACAACGATATTGCAGTCCCACCGTCACCCCGTTGCAGAACGGGGCCATTGCAATACAGATATAAAAATCTAACGTTCGTTAAAAGTTTATTTTTGGTGGGGACAATGGCGGTAAAAACGTTTGATAATATAACATCTGTATTACGGGATGATTTAGAAAAGCAGATTCAAAAGAAATCTAAACTGGCCATTGCTGCGTCATATTTGATATCAAAAATGCGTGCAGAAACGCAATTAAATAAACAAATTGAAATCAAGCACAAAATTACCGAATTAAAGGGGAAAATCAATGGATAAATTGAAAATGGAATCACGTCCAATGGGCAATATATTAAAAAAAGTCGCAGAACTGTGCCCGGCCGCAGTCCAAGGTGATAAAATTGATTTTGAACGATTAAAAGAAGAATTAGCCCCCGATTTAGTTGATGGTAATGAATCATATAATTTCACATGGGTTGGTAAACGTGATGCAATAATGGGGGCGGCCAGTCCAATCAGAAAAACACTTAGACCGTGTATGGCGGAATCAAAAAATTGGGATACAACCAAGAATTTGTATATCGAGGGTGATAATCTGGATGTCCTTAAACTGTTGCAAGAATCATATCTGGGTAAAGTTAAAATGATTTATATTGACCCCCCGTATAACACAGGTAATGATTTTGTATATTGTGATGATTTTTCAATGTGCCAAAAAGATTATATGGAACAAAAGGGTCAATGTGATTTAGAAACCAATGAAAGATTATTTAAAAATGATGAATTCAATGGCAGATATCATTCAAATTGGTGCTCTATGATGTATCCAAGATTAAAAGTAGCCAGAGATTTATTGTCAGATGAAGGGGTTGTTTTTATTTCAATTGATGACAATGAAGTGGCAAATTTAAAGAAAATATGTGATGAAGTTTTTGATGTTTTTATTGGAATTATACCTAGAACAACATCATTTCAAAGATCTGGACAAGAAAAGTATATGAATATTTCTCATGATTATTTATTGTGTTATGCAAAATCAGGTTGTACAGATTTTTACAATGTTGTGGAAAGAAATGTTGATCCTTCACAAATTTTGGAAGACCAAAATGGTCATTATATATCAGGAGATACAAAAGCAATATTAGCAGCTATGTCTCAAGGATATTCACAGGGTGGTGATTATGATTTTGAATACAATGGAAAGATTTATTCTCCTGTTGATAGTAATGGTAATAGAAATAGATGGTTATGGACAAAAGATCGTATGGATATTGCTGCAAAGTTAGGAATATTAGTTGAAACAGGAAACACTTTAAGAATGCAGATTTATTTAGATAAAGTTTTTGAAGTTGGTACAAACAAGCTAGTAGATAAAGATCCTTGCCTAAAATTTCATACTGCTGATTTTATGGAGCAAAAATTTGACAATCCTACAGGAACAGCTGAGTTAAAAAAATTGTTTGATAACAAAGAAGTTTTTAGCAACCCAAAACCTGTAGAACTATTGAAATATTTAATTAAAATGTGCACCAGTGATAAAGATATTATTGTTGATTTCTTCTCTGGTTCTGCAACCACTGCACATGCAGTTACACAGTTAAATGCAGAAGATGGTGGTAACAGAAAATTTATAATGGTTCAATTACCAGAAAATCTTGATAAAAACTTAAAACAAACAACAGGTGCTGCAAAAGATACCATAGAAAATGCTATTGCTTTGTGTGATGAATTAGGTGTTGAACATAAACTTACAGAGGTAGCAAAAGAAAGAATCAGAAGAGCTGGTGATAAAATTGTTCAAGAGACTGGTAAATCAGACATTGATATTGGGTTCAAGGTTTTAAAATTGGATGACACCAATATGAAAGATGTTTATTATAACCCGGCAAATACAACCCAAACGGGTTTATTAGATAATGTTGATAATATAAAATCAGATCGCACACCACTTGATTTATTATATGGGGTTATGATTGATTTGGGATTAACTCTGGATTTGGATGTGCGTGATATAAAATCAGGTAATATCACATATTTTAATGTTGATAATGCGTCATTGGTTGCATGTTTTGAACAAAATATACCGGAATCTGTTATCAAAGAAATTGCAAATATTAAACCATTACGTGTTGTGTTCCGTGATTTATGCTTTGCCGATGCACCGGGTAAAATCAATGTAACAGAGATATTTAAAACAATATCACCAAACACAAAAATAACTGTATTATAAATTTAACGAGGCAATTCAATGGCAGAAATGAAATTACAGTTTAAACACCAACAATTTCAGGCCGATGCCTGTAATGCGGTATGTGATGTGTTCGCCGGTCAACCAATCAGCCGTCCATTTAAATATACATTGGATCCGGGCAATAACGCACGTGTCCAAGATTTGTTGATGTTGGATGCATTTGCAAATCAACAATTGTATAAACAAAAAAACGATTTGTTGGATTCTGTGCGTAATTTGCAAATACATGCCGGAATTAAACCATCATCAGAATTAGAAGGGGACGGATTAAATTTAACCGTTGAAATGGAAACCGGAACCGGTAAAACATATACATACATCAAAACAATGTATGAATTAAATAAACGATACGGTTGGACAAAGTTCATAATTGTTGTTCCATCTGTGGCAATTCGTGAAGGGGTCAATAAATCATTTCAGATAACCGCCGATCATTTCCAACAAGAATATGGTAAAAAGGTCAGATATTTTATTTATAATTCGGCCCGTTTGGGGGATGTTGAAAATTTTGCCACCAGTAACACAATCAATTGTATGATTATCAATGTCCAGGCATTTGCCGCACGTGGCAAAGATGCCCGCAGAATCAATATGGCATTGGATTCGTTCAAGGGGCGAAAACCAATTGATGTTATTGCAAAAACAAACCCAATTATAATTTTGGATGAACCACAATCAATGGAAGGCGTGGTTGCCAAAGATATGTTAAAACAGTTTCAACCACTGTTTGTGTTAAGATATTCTGCCACCCACAGAACACCATATAATATGGTATATCGTTTAGATGCACTGGATGCATATAATCAAAAATTGGTAAAAAAGATAGAGGTTCGTGGTGTTTCTGTATCCGGTAATTCTGCAACATCTGGGTATGTATATTTATCAAAAATAAATACATTCAAAGATAAAAACCCGACCGCCACCATAGAAATTGATTATAAAACCGCCAATGGCAGTCCAAATAAAAAAATGATAACTGTTGATGTCGGACATAATTTGTATGAAAAATCGGGACATTTGGATGAATATAAAAATGGTTGGGTTATAACCAATATTCGTGCAGATCAAGATTTTATCGAATTTCAAAATGGTACAAAAATATTTACCGGTGATGTTGTTGGTGATGTAAATGCAGATCAATTGCGCAGAATTCAAATACGTGAAACAATTCGTTGCCATTTGGATAAAGAACAAGAATTATTTAATAAAGGGGTTAAGGTATTATCGTTATTCTTTATTGACGATGTTGAAAATTATCGCCCAGATGATAAATCAACGGGTAAATACGCCCAGATGTTTGAACAAGAATACGAAATCTTGAAATCAGAAAAATTACAAGAATTGGATTTTTGGCCCGAATACAAGAATTTTTTAGATGCCACAAATGCCCAAACATCACATCAGGGATATTTTGCCAAAGACAAAAAAGGTAATTTTAAAAACAGTAAAGAAACATCTGTTGGTGATGATGATATCAGGGCGTATGATTTAATTATGAAAAATAAAGAACGGTTATTATCACGTACAGAACCGGTTCGTTTTATATTTTCACATTCCGCATTACGCGAAGGATGGGATAATCCAAATGTGTTCCAAATATGTACATTAAAAAACAGTAATAATAATATATCCAGACGCCAAGAAATTGGTCGTGGATTACGTCTGTGTGTAAATCAAAATGGTGAAAGAATGGATTCAACCGTTTTGGATGATGTGCATAAAATTAATGTGTTAACGGTTATTGCATCAGAATCGTATCAGGATTTTGTTCTGGCCCTGCAAAAAGATATGGCCGAAGAATTAAAAGACCGCCCGCGTGAGGTAACATTAAATTTATTCCAAAATCAAATTGTTCATTTGGCAAATGGCGAAAAACATACATTATCGGCGGTTGAGGCACAAAATATATTATTTGGATTAATGAGTAATGGTTATATTGATAACCGCGGACATTTAACAGAAAAATATCAATCGGATTTAGCGTCAAGTACATTGATTTTATCCCCAGAATACAAACAGGAAGATATCGTTCATGTTTTGGGCAGTATTTACAAACCAATGGATATTGGTAATGCAAATAAAACTAAAATTGCGGTAAAATTGAATAAAGTAAATTTAGATAAAAAAGAATTCCAAGAATTATGGAAAAATATCAATAAAAAAACCGCATACACCGTTGAATTTGAAACAGATGAATTGGTAAAAAATGCAATTAATGCCATTGACCATAAATTAAATGTAACAAAATTGGTTGCCGTTATAACACGTGGGACAATGCAAAAAATAGATTCTGTTGATAATTTAGCAAAGGGAACCGCATTTGATGACCCAAAAACGAAACGTGAAAATATAGAAAACGCAGAAATACAATTAAAATACGATTTAATTGGTAAAATTGTCGAAGGAACAGGGTTGACCCGCAAATGTGTTGCAAAAATTTTGATGGGGATATCGGCGGATAAATTCGCACAATTTAAACAAAACCCCGAAGATTTTATAGCAAAAACAGTAAATTTGATTAATGAACAAAAGGCCACTGCAATCATAGAACATGTGACATATAATTTGTTGGATGAAGAATATGATACAGATGTGTTTACAGACCCTGATTTAAAAGGAACATCAGATAACACAGTATCAACACCAAACAATCATATTTACAATTATGTTATTGCAGATTCTGATACGGAAAAGAAAATGGCAAACGCATTGGAAACAAATGACGAAGTTGTCGTATATGCCAAATTGCCAAAGGGTTTTTATATAACAACACCGGTTGGCCATTATAATCCAGATTGGGCAATTGCATTTAAGCAGGGGACGGTAAAACATGTATATTTCATAGCAGAAACCAAAGGTTCAATGAAAACATTGGATTTGCGTCCCATAGAAAAAGCAAAAATAGATTGCGCACGCAAACATTTTGCATTAATTAGTAATGGAAATATAAAATATGATGTTGTTGACAATTATGCGAATTTGATTGATTTAGTATCAAAATAAAATACAAAAAACAATATTTATGTATCCCGACCTGATATCACCCACAAAATTGATAAATTTTGTGGGACCCGATGCGTCGGGATGATGGTGTGCACGGCAGTTTTTTTGTAAAAATTTTTTATTTATCGGTAAATTCGCCACGCAGGGATGCTTTGTTTGCGGCGGTAATACGGATATTGGCCAATGTGGGGTATGTATTATCATCGGGCATATTTACGATACATTGTTGCATGTATGGTGTGCGGTATACCAAATGACGCCCCGTTTTGTCCGGTCCATCGCATAAACATAAAAATGTTTTATCAATGCATGATTCATTAAATTCACGTTGAATTTCATTCAAACATGAATCCAGTTTTGCCAAACGATTTGCCTTAACGGATTCTGGAATCTGATTGGGCATTACCGCGGCGGCGGTGTGGGGGCGGGGGGAATATTTGAATGAATATGAATTTATATAACGAATTCGTTTTGCAATATCCATCGTTTGTTCAAAATCATCATCTGTTTCACCCGGGAAACCAACGATAAAGTCACTGGATATTTGAATGTCGGGACGAACGTGACGTAATTTATTTACAATATCTATATATAGATCCAACGAATATGGACGGTTCATCTTTGTCAATACATTGGGACTGCCACTTTGTATAGGCATGTTTAAAAACGGTAATAATTTTGGTTCAGTTCCAAAAATTTCAATCAAATCATCAGTCATTTCGGTTGGATAACTGGATGTGAAACGAATGCGCTGGACGGCATCAATTTTGGCGGTTTCACGGATTAATTCAGATAATCTGTGGGATATTCCAGTGTCATCAACAAAATTATATCCATTAACGTTTTGACCCAAAAAGCATATTTCCACCGCACCGGTTTCGGCGGCATGCGTAACATCATGCATCACAGATTGTGGTGAACGTGATATTTCACGGCCACGCGTGTGGGGAACAATACAATATGTGCAACAGTGATTGCAACCTTCTTGAATTGGAATATATGCCACCGCAGGGGAAATCGCAGGGCGGGGCATGCTGTCAAATTTTTCCAAACCACCCAAATCAATATTAAACAATTTTGTATCCGGATCAGATAATATTTCCGGCAATTTATGATAACTTTGCGGCCCCAATACAAAATTTAATTCTGGGATTCTGCGAAATGCATCCGCACCGGATTCACGTGCAACGCATCCAACAATTCCAAATAATGCATCAGGCTTTTTTGCAGCACGAATCCGCCCCAGGGCCGAATAAACCTTATTCGTGGCCTTTTCACGGACGGCACACGTATTTAATATTATAATATCTGCATCGGCGATGTTGTCGGTTGAAATAAATCCATGTGATTCTAATAACGTTGCAATACGTTGACCGTCATACACGTTCATTTGGCAACCAAATGTTTGAATAAAAAATTTTTTCATTTTGGGCTATTTGCTGTTTTGTTTTGTGTGTTTAATATAATCTGTTACACATGGTTTGAAATTAATGTTTTTACCAGAATTTATTTTTGGGTATATTCCATGGACACTTAGATATTTAACAATGTCAATGACATTTGAAAAGTGCCCATTTATCAATTTTTCGGCAAAATTATGTGAAAAATCATCCATGATTAACGTTGTCTGTTTTTTAAAATAACTGTTTTTAATGGTTTAACAATTCGTTGTGGAATGTTGATTTCAACCGTTCCATATCTGACCCAAAATATAGGGTCATTTTGAATAATTGTTACAATTTTTATTGGTGTATATTTTAATTTTTCCATGTTTAAATCTTTGTGGTTTATCTGAATTTATACAGGTTTTTGTGCCGTTCTATATAATAACGAAGACGGTTGGGAAAAACTTGGATAAAAGGTTTTATAATGTTTTCAAAATCGCGTATCCGCATTTTTCCGATTGTTTTTCCTTTGAGATTTTTACAATGGGAACATGTAATAACATCGACAGAGGCCAACAGGGCCTTTTCTGCGTTGATTTCAGAAAGCTTTTTTGACCGTTCGGATTCATTAATCCATGTACATATTACCAAAAATATTTTATCGGCATTTGCAATATGATTGGTTTTTGTATATCCCATAAATCTTAAAAAATTATCAAAAAATTTTTCAAAACCTAAAAGTTTAAGGCATTCTGGTGCGTCTAAAAAATATTTTGTTTCCATGTTTTAATCCATTTAATAAATTTTATTTGTTATCGTGTTTTGAAATTTTTTTTAAATATTTCGTCCAACATTGTAAGGTATTTAATGTTGATTATTTCGTTTTTTGAACGATTTTTACATTGCGTGTTGGAACGCACAGGTGGATATTTAATATAATCACAGCCTTTGCATGGAATAATTTCAACAATAGTTCCAAATTTTACTAAATGCAGAATATCACTTGGAATTGAACTGATATATGGTATTTTTACCTGTAAAGGGCAGGTATATAATACCACATATTTTGCCTGTGATGGATCAACTGTTTCAGAAAACCCACGTGATTCCAATTTATTGATTTTTTCTTGGGCGCGTTTTCTGTTATGGTCACATCCAAATGCCTGAATAAAGTATTTTTTCATTTAAGATTCCTTTTAATTTAGTTTTGATTTCATCATTTCACTGACAACCGCTGGGTTTGCCTGGCCGCCGGTGGCACGCATAACGTTGCCCACGAAAAAGCCTAATAATCCAACCTTGCCAGATTTGTATTGTTCAACCTGGGATGGATTGGCGGCAATTATTTCATCAATAACGCGTTCAATTGCGGCCGTATCGGTGATTTGTTTCATACCAAATTTATCGGCAATTTCACGTGGTGTTCCGGTTTCGCCATCCAACATTTTGATAAATATTTCTTTGGCCTGTTTACCATTGATTTCTGATGCAGCAATCATATCAACCAATTCGGCCAAATCAGATGGTGTAATAATACGTGGTGCATCCGGATCATCAGAAATTTTTCCACTGTTTTTTTCATCCCAATTTTCTGGGTGTGCAAATAATTCTGAAATCATCCAATTTGCAATGATTTTGCCGCGTTCTTTTTTATTGCCAACCGCACAGTCGAACCAATGTGAAATATCCGTTGTTTCGGTTAAACGGGCCGCATCATATTCTTTTAATCCGTAATCGGCGATATAACGTGCACGTGTGGCCGCGGGTAATTCGGGCATTGTTTTACGAATACGTTCAATTTGTTCATCCGTAATAATTAATGGTAATAAATCAGGATCCGGGAAATAACGATAATCCAATGCGTTTTCTTTGCTGCGTAAAACAGATGTTGTGCCATCGGCCTGAGAATAACGCATGGTATCTTGGCTGACTGTGCCACCGTTTTCATAAATTTCAATTTGACGGCGGGCCTCGTATTCAATGGCACTTTTGATAAATTTAAAAGAAATCATATTTTTGGTTTCTGTACGCGTACGGAATTCATTTGAACCGGCGGGACGAACAGATACATTAACGTCTGCACGCATGGAACCTTCTTCCATGTTGGCCTTTGATACGCCCAATGCACGTGCAATTTCACGGATTTCACGTAAATATCTTTCTGCTTCGTCTGGGGATGAAATATATGAATTGTTTTCAGGATTTTTTGTGTCCAAAAATGTAACAATTTCCAATAATGTAACCCCAGAACGGTTTAAATCAACAAATGATTTTGACGGATGCATGTCATGTTTATTTTTTGCGGCATCTTGTTCCAAATGGGCACGTTCAATAAAGATTTTCTTTTTATTGCCATCGTCACCCATTATTTCAATCCAACCACGACCAACAACCGGTGGTTCTTCGGCGGGTTGTGAAATTTGATAACCTTGGGGCAGGTCGGGGTAAAAATATTGTTTACGTGCAAATTTGCTGCGATGAGAAATTTCTGCGTTAATACCCAAACCAAACTTTATTGCCTGTTCAACACAATATTCATTTAATACAGGTAACATTCCAGGCATTGCTGCGTCAACCATTGAAACCTGAGTATTTGGTTTAATTGTTGGGTTATAATCAGCAGAGGCACCACTGAAAATTTTGGAATTTGACAGTACTTCGATATGTGTTTCCAAACCAATGACGACTTCCCAATCTGTTGTTTTGCCTTTTATCGTAAACATTTTTTCTTTTTCCTTGCTTTTTGTTTTTAATTATCTTATTATGCATCCCGTTGGCTAGGTAGCTCAGTTGGTAGAGCAAGGGACTGAAAATCCCTGTGTCAGCGGTTCGATTCCGTTCCTAGCCACCATTTTTTTTACCATTATTTTCCCATTATCTTTGTTGGACGATTATCAACACCGCCGAATTCTTGGATATGTTTTGCCAATTGCAATACACGCATATCGTCAAAACGGCGACCAACAATTTGAATTCCCAATGGTAAACCATTATCGGCCAACCCGGCCGGGGCACTGCATGCAGGGACACCCGCCAAATTCATTGCAACCGTGAATAAATCCAACGCATAATATTCCAATGGTGTTAAATCTGAATCCAATGGTAATGCCGTACCGGCACCAGATGGACAAACAATCAAATCACATTGTTTAAATGCGGCATCAAAACTGTCTGCAATCATACGACGAACACGTGCGGCCTGCATAAAATAAACCTCGTACGATTCACTGGATAATACAGCGGTACCAACAATCATACGGCGTTGAACTTCGGTTCCAAAACCCGCGGCACGTGTTTTTTTGTATGTGTCTAATAAATCAGAACCTTCAACACGCAAACCATAACGCATGCCATCATAACGGGCCAAATTCGATGAAGCTTCGGCCGGTGCGATTATGTAATATGCCGCCAATGCATCCAATATGTTTGGAATTGAAACCTGAACAATTTCGGCACCAGCAGATTCTAAATCAGCAATACGTTTGTCAAATATGCGTTTCATATCCGCAGATATTTCAACATCTGCAAATTCTTTGATAACACCAACGCGTAATTTTTTACCATTACCCAAAACAGGTTCTAATTTACCGCTAAAATTAAATGTGGCATTTGGGGTGCTGGTTGAATCTTTGGGGTCATGGCCCGCCATAACAGATAATAAAATTGCGGCATCATCGGCGGTACGTGCAATTGGGCCGGGGGTGTCTAAACTGGATGCAAATGCAACGCAACCCCAACGTGAACACAAGCCGTATGTTGGTTTCATACCAACCAATCCGGTGATTGCAGATGGAAAACGAATGGAACCACCGGTATCAGTCCCGGTTCCACCCATTGCCAAACCAGATGCAATTGCAGATGTTGCACCCCCAGATGAACCACCGGCGGTTAAACGTTTTTCCATTTGCCATGGATTAACAGGGGCACCAAAGAAACTGGTCTTACTGAATGTTCCCATTGCAAATTCATCCAAATTAGATTTACCCAATAATACAGAACCACTGTCGATGAATTTTTGTGAAATAGTAGATTCGTATTCAGGAACAAAATTTTCCAACATACGTGATGCAGCGGTCGTACGAATACCACGGGTCGCAAACAAATCTTTCATTTCAATTGGAATACCATCCAATATACGCATTTGACCGGCTGCAATACGGGCATCAGCGGCGGCGGCATCTGCCATTGCACGTTCCGGTGTTATTGTAATATAGCAATTTAAATCTGCACCGTATTTTTCAATGCGATCCAAGTGGGCCCGTGTTAATTCGGTTGCACTGATTTCTTTGTTTTTTAATTTTTCCAATGCTTCGGCAATTGTTAAATCTATCATTATTTTGTCTTTTGTTTAGATTAAATTATAAAAATAAAATGTTCTTTTAAAGATTATTCGTCCATAACCTTTGGAACTGCAAAATACCCACGGGCAACACCCGCTTTGTCGGGGGCATTTGCCAAAATTTGATCGCGAATATTGCCATCAGTTACAACATCGGCACGTAATGGTAAATTATGTTCCGCCGGGTTCAACATTGGTTCAACGCCAGTGGTGTCAATTTTCTGTAATTTATCCAACCAATCGATTACAGAATCAATATTCATTTGCTCTAATTTTTCATCAGATATTTCAATGTGAATTAAATCTGCGAATTTTTGTAATTGTTGCTTGCTAAATGCCATTTTAAATCCTATTATTAAACATAGGGAAAATTATACAATGATTCTGAAAAATTTCAAGGATTTTCCGCGTGTTGGTCGCATAATTGGTATTGATTGGGGGGCCAAACGCATCGGGGTTGCCGTATCGGATGCAACGCGTGAATTTGTTTTTTCACGTCCACAAATTGTAATCAATCGTGGGGATTTTTTAGAAAAAATAATTGCAGATTTAATCGTGGGTGAAAATGTTGTCGGTATTGTGATTGGTTTGCCGTTATATACCGATGGAACGGAATCACAAACAACGGAGGCGGTGCGTGAGTTTGCGGATAAATTATCAAAATTAACGCAATTACCAATCGTTTTTATTGATGAAACATTGACCAGTACCGTTGCCCAAGAACAAATGGGACGTGTTCGGGTAAAGGATATTAAACAAAAATTAGATTCAGAATCCGCCCGTGTTATTTTAGAAAATGCAATTTCTATGATAAATCGTGCAAATTAATAATGGGCGTTATAAACGCCCATTATCAATATATTTATTCTTCACGTTTATCCGGTATTTGTCCATCTGCAGATAACAAGACCGCAATCCAACGTGTTGAATCAAATTGGGCGGTGATAATAAAGGTTGCCACCAGTAATGGAACACTGAAAAACATTCCTGCAACACCCCATAACAGACCCCAGAATACCAAATTTATTAATATTGCCAGTGTTGACAGGTTTAACGTTGAACCCGTTAAACGTGGTTCCAATATGTTGCCAAAAATGATCTGTAAGCTAATTAATCCTGCGGCCGTCAATATTGGCTGATCCAATCCGGGGGCAGTTATTAATGAAAACATAATTGGCATACTGCATGCAACAAACGAACCAATCGTTGGGATATAATTTGCAATAAATACAATAAAAGCCCATATACCCGCAAATTCTAATCCAATCATATGCAGCCAGCAATATGACATTAAGCCTGTGGCAGCAGAAATTACGGTTTTCATAAACAGGTACTTTTTCATGTTTATATCAATACTGTCTGTGATATAACGCATCTTTTTTAATTGGGTTGCATTTTTGAACAGGGCGGCAAATTTTTTATCGAATGTTGTTTGTTCAACAAACATAAATATTAAATACACAGAAATCATGCCCAGTGATGTTGCGATTGTTGCCAGCGATGTTCCAACATTTGTTGCAATTTTTGTAATGTTTGGTAGCATTGTTGCATTAAATTCAATACCAATTTTTTGTGATATAAATTGACCGAAATCAACTAATTTCTGTTGCAACATTGGCAGGGCAGTCATCAATTCAGAAAACATTGGACGAACTTGGGTGAAAAATAGGCAAATTAACCCTAATAATAATCCCAAAGCCCCAAGGTGTGCCACACAATCGAATAGTCGTGCGGAAAATGGATGAATACTGTGTTCTTTTGGGGTTTTAAAGGGCAATATTTTTCGGCCATATGCAGAAATTGCATTTATTAAATACCACAAAAATACCGCCACCAATAATGGAATTAAAATTGTTCGGCCAACCCACAGAAAAAATATTACACCAATAAATAAAATTATTCCGTTAATATTCATTTTTGCATATCCTGATTTTTTATTGGACGGATGCTTCCTGGGCACCATGCAGGGCACTTTTTATTGCTTGTTCAATTTCGGTATTATCAACACCTGTATTAATATTGTTATCCATTTGTATAATGCGTGATAATGCAAATATCGCGATTACAATCATGGCAAAATTAACAATAACCGCACACAGGGCAAATTTACCGGAAAAATCTGATTTAAATTTTTCACGACGGATTAGATACCAACCAATCAATATTGTGCCCTGAATTAATACGGTCCAAAAATCAAGCGATAAACCAAATGACAACAGCAAAACAGCGATTAATGCCAATTTGTCACCGATAATATGGCGGGTAAATTTTGCGTACCAATTGTTTTTGGTAATATCAGATTTATTGTTTTTGTCGGATGTCATATAGCCCGGTATCCACATCATTGAATACGCAAATGGCCATGTGCATAATATTTTCCATGTTGGAATGTTAAATGAACGAATGCGACGAAATTTAATATAAAAATCGCATAGGCTTAATCCAACCGCGTATAATGCCAATAATGAAAAAATAACAATTCCGATTATGGCAACCGTTTGGGATATTTGTTGTGTTATAGCCGATACCATGGCAGATAAAATTAAAAATCCCCCCCCAACGAAAGTGATTGCATTGCATAAGCCAACAAATTGATATTGATTAAAATTATCACGTGGATATTTTTTAATCATAATAATTGCAGATACGATAAAAGGTAACGTTACCAAAATAATCGCCATCAACGGGTTTGGGGCGCCATTATATAGGGTATGTTGCAACAACAGGGCGATTGCAAATACGATTAATTCAAATCCAAGGGTATATAACATGTATTGGACGGGATATTTAAATATCCAGTTTTTTAAATTAAAATTGTTTGATTTTTCTGTGTTTTTCATACGATGTCCTTTTTTTATAAAACAATATTACCGTTTGATAAAACCGCATTACCTGTTGGTTTTATCATATCGGTAAAGGTTGGTTGATGGCTGATAAACAAAAATGTGGTATCTGGCATTTGTTTAATTGTATCAGCAATTAATTTTTGGGTTTCCATATCGGCACCAGAATCGGGTTCATCCAATATGGCGAATTTTGGTGCGGTCATAACCATTTGTAATAACATTAATCGTTTACGTTCCCCACCAGAAAAACCGACGTTAACACTGCGATTTAACCATTCTTTGGGAATATTTAATTGTTGGCGAACGGATTCCAGTTTTGTTAAAAATTCACCCATTAATATATCATGGCCCGTATCAAAATTTGCGTGCGCGGTTGCCGAATGTTTTAAAAAACTTAATACTGATAACCCCGGTATTTCGGGAACATTTTGTGCACCAAGAAAAATCCCAATTAACGCACGTGTTGTTGTATTTTCATGTGTTATATCATTGCCGTTGAATATAATTTTGCCACCGATAACGGAATATTCTGGATTTCCGGCAATTGTTTGAACCAATGTAGTTTTACCAGAGCCGTTATGACCGGACAGCAAGAAACGGGCCCCATTTGGTATGGTCAGGTTAATGTTGTTCAATAATATTTTTCCATCCATTGATACGGATAGATTTTGTATTTTTAACATAATAAATTATCCCATTGATAACAATAATATCATAAAAAGTATTTTTTGTAAAATCGGCGATTAATCATGGCCCAATGCCATTTGTATCAATTGTTTAGATTCAACCAAAAATTCCATGGGTAATCGTGATATTACGGGGGCGGCTGTGGCACCAATAATCAGGGCGGTTGCCATATCCTGTGAAAGGCCGGCCATCATTAAAAAACGCATTTGGGCGGCATCAATGGCACCGGTTGATGCTTCGTGGCTTTGCAGGTTATCACCATTGCCATGAATAATACGGGGCAGGGTATTTGCCACGGCGGTATTTCCAATTATGCGCGTGTCACATTTTGATGCGTTGCGACCACCGTGACCAGAAAAACTGACCAGAGAGCGAAACGTTTGACGTGATTTATCCAGTGCAACGCCATATGAAACGATATTAGATACGGTATTATCACCAATATGAATCATCTTTGTCCCCGTATCAGCCTGTTGCAGGTTGCGTGTTATTGCCAAAGAATAAAAATCACTGTGTGCACCATCGCCCGCCAATATTGTTGATGGATATTTCCATGTTATCGCAGAACCAATTTCAACCTGGGTCCAATCCAAACGCGCATTTTTATCGGTACGGCCACGTTTTGTTACGAAATTTAATATACCACCATTTCCATCGGTATCACCTGCGTACCAATTTTGTACGGTTGCATATTTTACGATTGCATTATCATGTGCAATAATTTCAACAACCCCACTGTGTAATTGATGGTTTGGGCGACGTGGGGCGCTGCAACCTTCCATATACGATAATTGGGCCCCCGTGTCGGCAATAATTAATGTGCGTTCAAATTGACCGATTTTTGCGGTTTCAATACGAAAATAACTGGCCAAATCGATTGGACATTTTGTGTTTGGCGGAACATAAACAAAGGTGCCATCGGAAAATACAGCCGCATTTAATGCTGCAAAAAAATTGTCTGTTGCAGGGACAACCGACCCCAGATATTTTTTTACCATTTCGGGGTATTGATGGACCGCATCGGACATTGGTAAAAATATGATTCCCAACCGTTTTAATTCATCAGTGTATGAAGTATGGACAGATGCACTGTCGATAACGGTATCTGTTGCCATGCCCAATAATGCCCGTTGTTCTGATGCACTTAGTCCCATTTTATCATAAGTTTTTTTTAGGTCGGAATTATCAATGGGCGCCGCCTGATTATAATAATTTAATTCATCATAATTTATTTTTGGATAATCGATTTCCCCCCAACGTGGTTCGTGCATATTTTTCCATGCATTGAACGCATTTAATCGCCAATCGGTTAACCATTTTGGTTCATCGCGAATTGCAGATATTTCACGGATAAGATTTTCAGATAATTTTGTCATACGAAAATTAATTGTCCCCTGTGGCGGCCAAGGCACGGGCCTGGGCAAAGAAGGTTAATGATTGCCCCAACAGGCCATCGGTAAATGTTTGTGCCAAAATACCATTAGGTTCTGTTTTATTCAAATATTGTAAAAATGCATCTGCACGTCGTGTATAATTATCAACACAACGGGCAACTTCGGCATCTAATTTTATGCAACGACGCATCTTTTCCAGTGCAAATGGATTTTTTGCATATTCATCCATTATTCCACCAACCGCACGCCATAATTGATGCTCGGTTGTGTTTCGGGGCATAACATCAATTGCAGCCATAATTGGAATTAAATTTTGTAATAAATCTTGGTAAATCATTTCCGAATTTTCTGCAACGGCATTTGTTGCGGATTTAGACTTTAATAATGTTTGGATTTTGACGGTTATACCACATTGGTATTTTAACATTTTTTCCATGTCATACATACGACGATTAAATACCGATAATACAAAGAATACGCCAATGATTGAACATAACGTAATTACAACGCAACCTAATATTAACCAAGTTTCAATCATTATAAACCTCCGTATTATTCGTGGTTTAGTATAACATGTTTTTTGCGATTCGTCGTATTTTATATAAATGTTAATATAAAATATAGAATAATCAATGTATTAAAATGATTTTTGGTGTGTGTAGAATTTATGTTGCTGGTGTGTTTTTAGCCTTGCACAGATTCGGTCGAATTGTTATAATAAAACCAAAATATATTATAGAGATATAAGGAAAGGAATAATTTATGTTTCGCAAATTTTTTATTGCTGCGTTGTTTGCGACCGTTGCGGGGTATTGTTTTGCGTCCGATGATCGGACACCACAATCTGTTACATCACAGATTTTTTATAAACAGGTTTCAGATGTCGCAGAACAACAGGATGTTGTTGTTCAGGATAATACATTTGTCGCGGAAAACACAATTCGTGATGTGCCGGCGTGGCCGTTGACGGGTTCAGATGCGGATGTGGCGGTGTCGTGTAATGATGGTGCATGTGCCAAAGGCAAAGATAATATTCGTATAGTTTCCAAAATAGGGGCGGATTTGGTTGTTGAAAATAATTTCAATTTGGGAACAGGACATGGATTTGGCGGTTGGTCTGGTGGGGCAAATATGTTGCATGGTAATCAGACACCGGCGGGTTTTGATAATGAATGTGATGGTTCGGAAATGCCATTACTGCATCGTGAAATATTGGAAGATGATGGTGGTAATGTTTTGACCGTTTCGCGCAGTGGACGTAAAAATTGTGGTGTGTCTGCACGTGGTGGGGATGAATATGCAGCGTTTGCAGCCAAGGTTGGGATGACGAAAACCATAACCAACGCAAATGGCGAAATTGTTGATGAACAAAGTGCGAAAGATGGAATAACAGATGTTGAAAAAGAAATAGCAGTTGATTTATCGGCGGATGCGGAACCTGCGGTTAATTTAACGGATCAGGTTCGTTCGTGGGTTGTTGCAAATGGACAAACATTGCGTCAGGTTTTGCAGAATTGGTGTGACAAGGAAGGTTGGGATTTAGTTTGGACAACATCACGTGAGTATCCGATTGAAGCCAGTGCGGTTTTCAAAGGGCGCTTTGTTGATGTTGCGTCAGCATTGGTTCGAAATTTTGGACGTGCGACCCCGGTGCCATATGCAAAATTTTATAAAGGAAATCGTGTTTTGGTAATTTCAACGACCGAAGAATAATTTGATACGGTGAATAGAAAAATATATACCTCGCAGGAGAGAATAAATGAAAAATAATTTTAAGATTTTAATGTTGACGGGGATTTTTGGGCTGGTATTGGCGGGGTGTACGGCCAAAGAATCGGCCAAAGTTGCGGCATCTGTGGATCAAGATTTTATTAATGCATATGATGCGTTTGAAATGGCGAAAAATCCACGTGCCAAGGTTGCCAGCGGTGATACAGTTTCTATGTCCGAAGGGGTGTGGTTAGGTAACAAATCAACCGTTTTGGAACATCGTAATAATTTGCCGGCGCAATTTGAAACGGATACAGGGGTTACAATATTATTGGATGGACCGGTCAGTTTACAGGTTTTGGCCAATAATATAAATTCAATTACGGGAATACCTGTAAAAATTGACAGCAGAATTGATTCAGAAAAATTAAAACGCGATATTAATGTTGCCTATACCGGTAAATTGTCGGGGTTGTTATCACAAGTCGCGACAGATTTAGATATTTTATGGTATTATGAAAAAGATAAAATTGTATTTTATGAAACAGAAACTAAAACATTTACATTGTATGCGTTGGGAACAGAAATTTCATATCAGACCGCCGTTCAAACAGATGATGGTAATCAGGTCGCATTAGAATCAACATTAAAAGAATGGGACGAAGTTGAAAATGCGATTACAGGTATAATCGGTAAATCAGAAAATGCAGATTTTACAGTTTCACGCAGTTTGGGAACGATTACTGTGACTGCATCGCCATCGGTATTGACACGTGTTGGTGAATACATAGAACGTCAAAATAAACGGTTGGCACAATTGGTAACGATTGATGTTAAAGTTTTGCAGGTTTCTATATCAAATGATTCGGCATTTGGATTGAATTTGGCGGCGGCAATTAACAGTGCGTCTGGATTAAATATTGTTGCAAATCCAAAAAATAATTTGGCCACGACCGAGGCCAGTTCAATGAATATTGCCGTATTATCAAACGCTGTTTCTGCATTGACAGGGGCGACGCATATGGCCGGATCAACCGAGATTGCCGGTGCATATACCCAGGATAAAATACAAAATGGTTCATTGTCTGGTGCCGCCGGCAGTAATGCATTGATTGAGGCGTTGGCAAAACAAGGTAAGGTTTCATTAGTAACAAATGTTGGTGTTACAACGCGCAGCAATCGTGTTGCACCGGTTAATAATACAAAAACAACGGGTTATATAAAACGTTTTGAATCACGTAATTTTACAACGGTTGAATCATCAACGGTTGATCAGGATGATTTGGAAACAGGTTTTTCAATGCAGTTGTTACCAAATGTTTTGGAAAATGGCCGGATATTATTGTTATTCCGTATGTCTGTTCGTGAATTGTTAAAAATGTCAACCCAAACCATTGGCGAGGTTACATTACAATTGCCAGAGGTTGAAGAACGCAGTTTCATGCAAGAAGTTATAATGGAATCGGGACAGATGTTGGTTGTTTCTGGATTTGAAAAGCAAACAAATAATGATACCCGTTATGGATTGGGGAATCCAGACTTTATGGCACTGTCGGGCAGTCGTGAATCATCGGCCACACGTGATGTATTGGTTGTTATATTAACACCACAGGTATTGGTCAGCCCAATGGATACAGAACGAAATATCCAACAAAATTGGGGCGCCCCGTTGAATTAAGATTAAAATCCACGGTTAAAACCGTGGATTTTTTTATATATTAAATGTTTTTTTGAATCTGATGAATTTGGGTGTTTTTTCAAAATTTACTTTTTGGGTATTGAATAAAAATATTTGAAAATGTGTTAAAAAAATCCCCGAAATAGGGGATGTTTTTTAGTTATTTTCTTTGTATTGTGGCAATATTACATTTTTTTAGAATAATATCAAATATGCGTTGCGATTGCAGTTGCATATCATTAGTGGCAATATTACATCCTTTTAGAATAATATCAAATATGCGTTGCGATTGCAGTTGCATAGCATTAGTGGCAATATTACATCTTTTTAGAATAATATCAAATATGCGTTGCGATTG
>JAKSTF010000059.1 GCA_024402715.1 Alphaproteobacteria bacterium | reverse complement strand
AAATTAAAGACAAAGCTGAAAAATTAGCCAAAGCGGCCGAAGCCGCCAAAGCTGCTACAGAAGCCGCGGCTGAATAAGACAACTTATCATATTTTTGTTTTACAAACCCGGTTGTTACACCGGGTTTTGTATGACGATCAGGGGTTTAATATAATGACTGACAACAGGAATTGTCCATTTAGTAACGATTATTGTAAATACAAGGATCCATTGTATTACAGTGGTTCACATACAAAAGACAAAATATCAACGGTTGGTATCGCAGATAATCACTGCCCAGCCGGAGATCAAAAGTCGCTTTGCCAACGATACATAACTTATAAATTATTACAGTCGGCCAGGGAAAAAATATACAAGAAATGATTTTAGCCATGTCAGATAATAAAAAAATATTGGTTGGTAAAATTGTCGCCCCCCAGGGAATACGTGGAGATGTTCGGGTTCAAACATATACTACAACCCCGGATGATTTAAAAAAAATGTCTATTTTATCAGATAAATTCACGGGGCCTGATTTTAAATTTATCCGACGCTTAAATCCAAACTCTGATGTTATTATTGCCCATATTAATGGTATAGACGACAGAGATAGTGCAGAACAATTACGTAATACGGAATTATTTGTAATGCGTGATACCCTGCCCGAATTACGCAATGATGAATATTATCAAACAGATTTAATCGGTTTTGGTGTTATGCGTGCTGGTGCAATAATTGGGCGTATTGAATGTTTTCACAATTTTGGCGGCGGCGATATTATTGAATTAGACAATGGTGAAATGCTGTCTTTTATTGGTGCAGATGTTAATATACAAAATAAAGTTGTAATGGTGAAATAATGTCAGAAACATTTATGGAATTTTTATGTAAAAAAACGGGGCATTTTATATCAACAGATTGTGCCCATGTTGAAAAAACAGGCACATGCTCTGTTATGGAATATTGCAAAAAGCTTAAACTACGAACATATCTGGAAACAGAACAACACGACGAAAAAGTTATACATAAATATAATTTTGAATCACGTGCTGCGCGTGAACATTTTTTACCCATGTTAGGCATCTGTCTATCATGTTATAAACGTTACAAACAAAAATAAAAAACGTGCATTTTAATATTTTGACAATTTTTCCAGA
>JAKSTF010000058.1 GCA_024402715.1 Alphaproteobacteria bacterium | reverse complement strand
TATGGTACTTATACGATTGCAGGTGAAACGTTGGTCACGGGGGATAAAATTAAGTTGTTTGGTATCGAATTTGATGTTACCAGAAATGGTGATGATGATATTGTTATAACCAGTTCGGATGGTGAAACTGTATATAACGGTGAAATCGATTCGGATGGAATGTTGGTTTTAAATAATGTTAAAATTGGTGAATACACGGTTAAACAAGTATATAAGTTTGATTTAAATAAATTGGTTTTGGTGAAACAGACAAATGTGTACACAAATTATCAGGCATTATATAATGCAATAAGTTTATTGGGATATCCTGATAATCAATATCCTGATAATCAATATCCTGATAATCATGACTATAATGGGCGTTCACGGCCATCGGTTGTTGTTAATGCATCTGTGTTACCGGAATTACGTGACAGAAATGCTGCAACAATTGATGGTGTTTTTACATCCAGTGACCCCAAAGTAAATTTTTATAATTTAATTAATACATATTATGATCCAACGGGATTTGGGGCACAGGAAACATATGCGTCAGATTTTTATACTAATCCCATATGGAACAGTTCAAATGCACCATTGTTAATATATTCCACGGGTGGTGCAAAAACAGATATGAGCAATCAAGAACCAACATCACCGGCGTTATACGCAACATTTGAAAATGCCGCCCCATTGTTATATTCAAATTTGCAACATAAATTTATGTCAGTGGTTGGTGTTTCGCTTTCTGGTGGAACATCAAAATATGTTGATAAAAAAATATCTGAATTCTTGTTGGGACAAAATCAAAGATATAAGTTATCTAACTGGGAAATTGATAATAATTATTATCGGGCACGTATGTGTGGTATTGCAGGGACAGGGACAAACACTTTGGACCCTTGGTGTTTTGCATCGGTTGGTGCAACTGATGAATTGGCGACCGCTTCAGCAGCAGGTGCAGTAGGGGTATTGAAATCTGCATTTGATTATTTAGATAATAAACAAATATTCACATTATTGGCATTGACGGCCGATGGACCTTTTTTAGGATATGATTATGCCGGTAATAAATATACAACAGACAATTTGGTTACATATTTAAAAAATATGTATCAATTACCGAGTGAAATACAATATAAGTTAGATGTTGGCAACAAATCGTATTTAGATGCGTTTGCCGAGGTT
>JAKSTF010000057.1 GCA_024402715.1 Alphaproteobacteria bacterium | reverse complement strand
TGTAGCTTTGCCTTGTGGGCAAGTATAAACCGTACAATTATGTGCCCCAAATGCATTTCCTGCAACAACCAATCCCATTAATACGAATAAAAACTTTTTCATAAAAAACTCCTACATTATTTCTATGATATTTTATCACAAAAACACTATTCTTCCAACCAGAAAAAGTAATTTTGAAAAATTTATTTGCATTCAGATATTAATTGACTTATTTGGGCATTCAAAACCAAATCAGACATTTTTTGCTTTTCAATCTGGCGAATCGCATACAAAACCGATGCATGGTCGCGATTACCAACATATTGACCAATTTCCGCCAACGATAATTGCGTAACATTTTTCAAAACAACCATCATTATCTGGCGTGCGAATACCAATGCACGTGAACGACCGTTTCCACAAATTGCATCGTATGAAACACCCAACTTTTCACACATAGATTTAATCATAGAAATTGGTGTTTTGCTTTTCTGTAACATATCTGATAACAAACGTTGTGCAACATTTAAATCAACATCACAACCCATTAATTCAGAATATGTTTTGATTTTGTTAATCACCCCAGAAATCATATGGCCATCGCCTGCAATATGATTCGCAATTTCATCAGCAACCGCATTTGACACACCACCACGAACCAACATTGTGCGTTTAACAAACGCGTTTGGTGCAACAACATCCGCAACCAGGCCCGATGCCAACAATGATTGTGCGCGTCTGTCAAAGCCTGATAAATTGTTTGGCGCACAATTCGCAGTCAAAACGATATTTTTACCCGCACTACGCAAATCCATAACCAACTGTAAAAACTCTTCGGTGGATGCACGTTTGCCGGACAACCCCTGAACATCGTCCAAGATAAATGTATCACAGTTGCGACAGAAATCTTTGAACGCAAAGATTGTATGATTTTGCAAACTGCGTGTGAATTCTGCAACAAATTGCGCGCCCGTCATCATAACAACGCGTGATGCAGATGAACGAATACATTCCGCCAACAATGTTTTACCACATCCAGATACACCATAAATAAACAGCGGGGAAAATGTTACCGACCCCGCCGCTATCTTTTTACATGCCGAAACGACAAACGCGTTATCATCACATGTTACGAACGAATCGAACGCAACAGAATTTTCAAGCGTTGGCGCCGGTGCATATGATTGAACATTATTATCATTTGCAATTGGGGTCGATTTAACACCATGAACAGTAACATTTAATTCCAAACCATAGTCCGCACAAATATTCTTTATCAACGCACCATATACAGAATTTATAT
>JAKSTF010000056.1 GCA_024402715.1 Alphaproteobacteria bacterium | reverse complement strand
TGTGGAATTGCCTTCAGAGATTTGTTATGTAAGTAAAAACATAAAAAACGCAAACGAAAAACAATCGGCGCAACCAACAAACGAATCACAAACGGCGACAATAAATGAACCGGTGCGTCCACCGCGCCCCAACACACCAATTGTTGTTAATAGTGCGCCAATTAATCCTGTAAAGACAGAACCAACAAATATTGCACCCACACAAATGGCAACCACCCCACAATACACCGATGAATTAAAACAGATATTCCAAGACGCGGGGTTCGTGGTAAAACAGGCACCAATAATAAACGGTGTTCCAACATCTTTGTTTGCCGCCGGCACGGGTGAGGTTGTATATCTCGGTGCTGTTGGTATAACACACGACAAAATGCAATCGGCAATTGATAAATTGCGCGATGTGTTTTCTGATACATTGGATGATATAGAAATAAATATAAATGCATTTATTGTTGCCCCATTGGATAATTCAGACAACGATAATATTATGGACTTTGCAACAATTGATGAATTGCGCGAATACATACAGGCGCACACAAATCCGCCATTACCTGATGATGACGATGGTAATTTTGATGCATTTTCTGGGTTTATAACAACGGTTGCTGAATACATAGGGAACATATGATGGAACTGAATGAAACAACGGCACAACAAAGGTTAGCAGATTTAGGCATGGACGATATGCCGGTAACAGAATGCCGCCCCACCCCGACCCATGCATCCCCCGAATGGTTTATAAAATATAAAGAGTTGGTTCATCGCTTTATGGAAACATTGATGGACAGCAGTCAGGAAATTGCATTTTTAAACCTTAACCCTGATGAATTTATGGATTTAATAACGGGTCGCGCAATTCCACGCAATATGTCTGTGCGTTTTCGTGTGCCATTAATGTGGGGCGGCGCGTTGGATATAGATAATTTATTTATGTGCCGCACATTTCCATATTCTTATAATCTGGATAGATTTATCATTGAACAATCTGGCAATAAAACAATTTGGTTACCGAACCCTGTGAAAAAGATTTATGTTCCTGCACATACTGCGGGCGGTGGCGATGGTGGTAATGCAACATCAGACAGACTTTCACAAATGGCGGCACAAATTGCAGCGTCCCGTGGGATGGAGTAGAAAATGACCCAAGATGAATTTTTATCTTTGATAAAATCCAAAGGCGCCCTGTGTTGGGGACCATCTAGTGCGCGCGCAATATCATTTGCAAATTCCAATTTGCAACAAAACAAATGTGCAATGTTACCAAACTTTTTAATACAATTATACGGATGCACTGCGGGAATAAACCTGGGGTCTGGATATATTTTCGGTCCATCTGAA
>JAKSTF010000055.1 GCA_024402715.1 Alphaproteobacteria bacterium | reverse complement strand
ATTTTTATTACACAATCGCAGTTTATTCCTAAGCCGATAAAAAATAATCCCCCAGTGCAACCAGGCCCCCAATAGAAAAAAAAGAACAGTTTTTAATTAATTACCTGCACCCCCGCCACCGTTTATATACCCATAAATTACATTTAACAATTCAACCATCGCCATGGTATCTTGGCCACAGTATTCATGTAAATCTGTCATCATTTTTTGACTTTCAACAATAGATTGTTTACCTGTCATAAAATCCATAAATTGATTACTGGCCTGGGTTCCATTATGTATTCCTAAATCGTCATAAGACATATTTGGAACAAATGCAGGTAATGTTTTTTTGATTGATGCACTGCCACCCTGACATGGTTTATACAACAAACGCGTGCGGAACGGTATTAACAAATCAACCATTCTGTCATTTATCGCATTTAATCCATCGGCATATTCTGGAAAATCACGTGCCATTTCGGTATTTCGCCCGTATTCAAATACCTGATTATAAACAATAACAGATCCCGTTGTTCCGCAACATTCAATTAATTTTTGTATTAATCCAGGACGTGGATCTGTTTCATTATCTGAATGCAAATATTCATAATGTTCAATCGGGGCATTTGGCGAACGCTGCACATGTAATGAAAATTGAAAACATATTTGTTGATATGGACGACTGTTATCAAACATCGGGACCGCCGGCTGAATCGATTCATAGTCTAAGAAATATAATGGATATTGCAACCCATTTACAAATTCCCGCAAACCCAACTTATCAATATATTCTTGGTTATTCAAATACGCCTCTATATCACCGGGGTGCATTTGTCTTGTCATCGCATCTGGGGGCAATAATTTTAAATCAGCCCCATATTTTGAATACAACTCGTCTGCCAAATCACCACGAAACGCATCAAAAACAGAATATTTCGGCACATTTTCCCAACAATATTTTTTATAACCACATTCATAAAACTTACCGCATTTACATTTTGATATAAAAACATCTGAAACCGGTACTTCTAAAAATGCCCGCAACCGTTTTATTTCCCCTTCAACCGTTTCAATCGATTGTAATTCGTCATCGGCCGGATTCAATTTAAACAAATTATTCAAATTTAAATCACCACACCGCACATAATCAGGATTAAATGTTAAAATATAACAATTTTTTACAGACATCCCACATTTATTTAAAACATAACGTTGGAAAGACGTATCTATAAAATGGTAATCATGTGGATGATTAGTCGATTTAACCTCTATGATATTCCACGTGCCATCATAATTATTTTGCAAAATATCAATCGCACAATATTCACCGTTTACCGTTGCAAATGTGGCCTCGTAAATAAACGGAACATTTA
>JAKSTF010000054.1 GCA_024402715.1 Alphaproteobacteria bacterium | reverse complement strand
AACAGATGCAAAAAAGAAAAATGCACGTCATGTTGATGCGAAAAAAACGACAATGAGTGCACCACATCGGCGCGCGCGTCGAAATGGACGTGGAAATAAAAAGAAATCGTTGTGGCAAAAATTGGTCGGATAATGATAATCCCCGTGAAAACGGGGATTATTAATTTGTGATAATGAGGGGATTTATTCGCATCCGGCTGGGCAATCGGGGACCGCAAAGTTGGTAAACTTTGTGGGGTAAAACGATAACCACTGCAATGCAGACCCAACAAATAACAATGGACCCCGTTTCGCCCCAAACACAAAAACAATTATTTTTTGAAATATTTCAAATAAATCTTGTTGCATATAGTGGGATTTTTATTGTAAATTTACAGACATGACTAAGATTTTATCAATATTTTTAATGTTGGCAATTTTTGGGTGCACATTTCAAACCAAACACCGTGGTTATGTTTTCCCGGGCAATTTGGAACATGATATTGCATCAATAAAAACGACGGCTGATTTGACCGATAAAATTGGCAACCCGCAGGTAAAAACAATTAATGGTGATAATATATGGATTTATTACGGGGTTGATGAAAACTATCGTGGGCCATTACCAAAGACATATGATAACAAAACAGTATTATTGGTGTGGGTAAGTGGTAACATAATAACAAAAACACTGGTTTTGCACGATGACGATTTACCTGATATAAATATTGCAAATGGGGAAACACAAATACCGGCGGCAATTGAATTAAATGCAATTGAAGAATTGTTTAACAATATTGGGCGTTTTTCGCCGGCCGGTTTGGGACAATAAAATCTGTTTGAAAAAATGATGAAAAAAGTGTAAAATAATGGGCATAAGGTTATACAGAAATATGAAAGAAATTTTATTCACATTATTTACATTATTATATACCGTTAATGCGCCCGCGGCATCAACGACTCAAACCGCAGAAAGACAATGTGAACCTGGATATATTTTGGTTTCAACCGGCAAAGTCAATGGAATAGAAACCGTTGAATGTCAGAAACTGTGGTGTCGTGATTTAGAATTGGGAAAGCCTATGGGATCTGGTAAACGTGTTAATACCGGATACATCGATACAAATGGACCATTGGAATTGTGTACATCGGATAAAACATGTGTATGGTGTTTTGGCGATCGTAAATGGTGTGCCGGCGAGGTTCCAGGTGCATGGAATCCACAATATGGGGCATATACGCGTAATGGTGAAGAAACTGCAACGTATGCTTCATATCAAAAGATGGGGTGTTTTGGATGGCGTTTGGAATCACCACATAAATGCAGTTCGGATGAAGTTGCGGTTTTGCAAAATGGTGAATGGGTTTGTTCAAAGCAAGTTCAACAGGATTCCAAGACAACACGCGAATCGTTAATGCGTCGTGGTGGCTTCTCAAAAATAATCAGATAATTTTAAACACAATCTACAATTTTGCCAATATATTTGTTTTTTCTGTTTTTTTATGATATAATGACATACAAGCAGAGAGAATGGCAACCCTGGAAAGAGGTATTTAATTATGCCAAGTAAGAAGATGGATTTTAAAGCGGGTCAATATGTTGTTTATCCAACCCAAGGGGTTGGTAAATTGGTTCGGACCG
>JAKSTF010000053.1 GCA_024402715.1 Alphaproteobacteria bacterium | reverse complement strand
GGTGTTGTGGGTGGTGCGGTTGGTGATATGATAATCAATCGTGAAAAAACGGATAAAAAATCCGATACCGGTTCAAATTTAAAGAATATGGTCGAAAGTGCCGCAGATAATATAGATGTAAGTAAAATTACCGATCAATTGACAGGTAAATAAATTATATATTTATACAAATTGTAAGATAATAAATATCTTCAGTGTTCAAACCATAACCAAGCATAACTGGAACAGAACAATACTTTATTTTCCCAGACACAATTGGCCAAATGTTGCGTCCATTACATCTGCGGCGGTAATTTGTCCCAATATTTTTCCAATGCAATCGGATGCCCTGTGAACATGTTCGGAAAATATATCATAATTATCCCCCGATAATTTTAATGCATTTTGTAATTCTGTGGCTGCGTCGGTTAATAATGTATATGTACGGGCATTTAATATTAATGCATTTTCTGTATTGTCCATTAATGTGTGAATTTTATTGCGTATTGCATTCATAAAATTTATTGTTCCATCACCGGTTTTTGCAGATACGTAAATTGCATTTTGGTTTGTTTTTTTATTTAATAAATCGGATTTGTTTATCACAATGATTTCATTTTCATTTGGTTGAATATCTGTATCAGAACAAAATACGCGTATAATTAAATTTGCATTTTCAATTTCCTGATACGTTTTTTCGATACCAATTTGTTCAATTATATCGCCGCCATTACGCAGGCCAGCGGTATCGGACAGATTTACCAAATAACCATCAATATCCAAATTGATGGAAACTACATCACGCGTTGTCCCCGGTATATCTGAAACAATTGCACGATTGGCCCCGGCTAAATAATTAAATAATGATGATTTCCCAACATTTGGTTCACCGGCCAAAACAATATTAAATCCGCCACGTATTGCACGTACGGCGGAATTATGTGATAACGATTTAGATATTTCATTATATAAAATTTGGGTGCGATTTTTTACGACATCGCCAATATTTTTTGGCAAATCATCTGCATCATAATCCAATATTGCGGCGGCATAACCAGATATTTCAATCATTTGTTTTCGCCATGTGTTGTATATTTGACTGTCCCCACCGGTTAATGAATGTAATGCATAACGACGTTGTTGTTCGGTTGTTGCATCCAATAATGCAGCCAGGCCATCTACGTCTGCTAAATCCATTTTGTTATTATAAAACGCACGACGGGAAAATTCACCGGGTTCGGCCATGCGTCCACCCAAAGTGTTTAAATATTCAAATATTTTTCGAATCACAGCCGGTGCACCATGTGAATGAATTTCAATTATATCTTCACCCGTGAATGACGCTGGGGATGCGAAATAAATTAAAATTACCTGATCGATTAAATCGTTTGATGTGTCACGTAAATTTGTAAAGTACGTTGTACGTGGCGTAAATTCATCCTTGCCAACCATTTGGGCGAAAATATCGTGTAATTGATTGCCCGATACACGTATAACCGCAACACCGGATTTACCGTGACCAGATGATAATGCATAAATTGTATCATTATTCATTTTATTTATTTCCACTTATTATTTTTAATGCCATTGGAACCAATTTTGTAACATCGGCCCCTGGATTTTCAGATACCAATTTTTGTGCCATATCAATTATATCCAATCGTC
>JAKSTF010000052.1 GCA_024402715.1 Alphaproteobacteria bacterium | reverse complement strand
AAGTGTTGAAAATGTTGCTAAAAATCGGTCGTATATAAATATAAATGGCAATATCAGTAATAGACACGTTATAAAATATGTGGTGCCGGTATAAACTGCGGTACGTAATGCGTGTGAATTTTGTTCGGCACGATGTGCCAAATAATTTGATGCCCCCATTGATAAACTGGCGGTGACAGATGCAATTATACATGTTAATATGATTTCAATGCGTGATACAGATGTAAAAGCTAAACCAATAATTAAACCGGTCAATGATACAATTGCATCATGCATTCCTAAAACCATGGCACCAGTACGATTAAAATTTGCAGTTTGTGACATAATGTGTATTATTACACAATCAATTGTTTTTGCATTGGGATTTATGGCATAATTTTAATATGATTTTATCGCGTGATTTTTTTATGGATGATTCCATTGATATGGCTAAAAAATTGTTGGGAACATATTTATGTCGTCGTATGCCAGACGGGATGATTATTCGGGCAAAGATATGTGATGTAGAATTATATCATGAATCAGAACGTGGGTGTCATGCGTATGCTGGACGACAAACAAAGGCAAATGAAGCAATGTTTTTAGATGGTGGACATATATACGTGTATTTATGTTATGGAATGTATAACATGCTGAATGTTGTTGTGGGTAAATCTGGGGTGGCGGCTGCGGTGTTTATACGGGCATTGGAATACGATGAATGTAATGGACCGGGAAAATTAACCCGTAAATTAAATATATCGTGTCATGATAATAAATTAGATTTGTGTGATTTGGCTTCAAATATGTGGCTAGAAAATAGAGATACAATACCTGAAATTGTGTCTTTGAGACGAATTGGAATTGATTTTGCTGGTTCAGATTCAGATTTATTGTGGCGTTTTGTTATTAATGACAGTCTACATCTGTCGCGTCCAATATAACTGCACCTTGACGTGCGGTTGTAATTTTTCCGTTGTCATCCAATACAATGACTGTGCTGGGTGCCCCCCCCATTGGTTGATATGCGTTGTCTATGACAATTATATTTGGAAATTGTTTGCGAATATCTGTTGCATTATTCAATGGCTGCATGCCAGAAATATTGGCTGATGATGTAACCAAACAATGTCCTGTAATAACAGCACATAAATCATGAAATGGTTTATAATTTGGAACACGAACACCACCAAATATACTGATGTCATTTCCAGATACTGGGGTGCCGATGGTCAAAGCCCCCGGCCAATATTTTTTTGCCAAATTAAATGCGTATGGTGAAAAGTTCTGCATATATGGCATTATGTGTTCCAAACAATCTGACATAACAATCAGGTGTTTATTGGTGGGGGGTTTTTTTATTTTGAATAATGCATCTGCCCCTGTTCGTGTTGGTAATGCCCCCAACCCCCAAACTGTATCAGTTGGAAAAGCAATAACCCCGCCATTATTCAAATGGCTGTTTAGTTTTGTAATAAATTCGGGGGTGTACAAATTTAACATATTTTTAACGTGTTTTTTGATTGACTACATAGATACTACAAGTGCTTATTAATTCTTTTGCTAATTTTTGATCTAATAATTTTGATTTGCCGTTTATAAATAAATTGGCAGATAAAATTGGTGGAATACCATTTTTATTTGCTAAGGTTTTATATAAAATCTCCATACGGCATTTTTCAACCAATTTATTTGGCGTTGATATAGTTA
>JAKSTF010000051.1 GCA_024402715.1 Alphaproteobacteria bacterium | reverse complement strand
TGGTAACAAATGGCGGAAAGATCATTCGTACGCCAGTTGATGATGTTCGTATTGCCGGTCGCAGTACCGCGGGTGTAACATTGTTACGTACGGCTGATAACGAAAAGGTTGTATCTGCAATATCGATTGTTAGTGATGATGAGGCAGATGCCGATGTTGTGGAAAATGAAACAGAAATAGGGTAACGGGTGATGGAAAACGAATATTTTGCGTCGATAAAACAGGTATCCAAACAGTTGAATATCCCTGCACATACATTACGGTATTGGGAAAAGCAGTTTCCTGTGGCGATTAAGCCGACCACAGGGGCGGGTGGTCATCGTTATTATCGACCAGAAACGGTTGATACATTGGTTGTTATCAAAGATTTATTATATAATCGTGGTATGACGATTGCAGGTGTAAAAAAAATGTTACTTAAAGGTGAATTGCCAACATCTGCAGATATTGAAAATATTATTGTTGGGAATGTTGGACCAAATAACGATATAGAACGCATGTCGCCGGACATTGATTCTGTTAATTTGGCAATTGATATGTTACAACGTGCCCGCAGTATATTAACAGGCAAATAAAACAGGCACCAAATGGTGCCCGTTTTATTTGGTTGAAAATATGTAAATATACTTTACACTTGTGTGTAACAAAGGGTTCTTATGAATTTGAATAAAGCAAGACGCGTTTTGGTAAATATTATTTGTGGTTTTATCCCCGGAAAAGCACGTCGTAAACAGGTTAGGGCATATTTAAATTCTGATATTTGGCGGTATAAACGTTTTATTCGTCATGATTTGGGCGTTGCTTTGTATAATGTTCATATTAAGTATGGGTATGGAACAAAAAATATTATAATATTAGTTAACAATAAATGGGCGTATAAATTTCCGGTTGGTAATATGAATATAAATGCGCTGGCTAATCGAGAATTACGTATTGTTAAGGCAATGAAAGCTATTTCACCTATTCATATTCCTGATATGCAAATTGTAGATATGGGGGGCGTATGTGTTCGTAAATATGAATATATTGCAGGAAAAACTTTTGGTGAATTGAAACGAAATGAAATATTGGAAAATTGGGATAATTTTTCGGACAAAATTGCTGAGTTTATGTATGTTATTGCAAAATCAGCCCCCGATGAAATTGCCGATTTGGTTCCAGATAACGCCAAACCACGTGCTATAATGAATGGTTGGTGTCATACGGATATATGTGGTAATTTTATTGTTGATTCAAATACAATGCAAATTATATCTGTTATTGATTGGGAAGATTTCAAATATGGTGATTTTTCTAAAATATTTACAAGTTCTTTGGATTTAGGAACCGATTTTATGCAAATGGTTCGGACAAAATATTTAAATTTATGTGATAGGGATAAAAAATGATACCACCAATTGCAATAAGAAAAATGTATGCAAATATAATTGCAGGTTTTGTATATAATCACGGGGCACGTTTACGGACACGTGTAAATGTTGCGGCCCCATTGTCGCGCTGTATGCGATTTGTGCGTCGTATGCATGGTAAAAACGTAAATATAGAACGGTTTTATGGGGCGGGGGGTAAAAGTTTGGTTTTGGGTGTTGATAAAAAATATGTCTATAAATTTTCATGTATGCGCAATGGTGTTGAAATTGCAAAGCGGGAAAAAGAAATTGTAGATTATATGAAAAATGTTTCACCATTACCGGTGTTGGATGTTGAATTATTTGATATGGGGCGGGAAGTTGTTCGTAAATACAAATTTATTCGTGGAACGGATTTGGCACATGTTGCACCAAAAACAATTATAAAAAATGCGGATGTGTTGGGAAAACAAATCGCAGAATTTTTATTTGTTGT
>JAKSTF010000050.1 GCA_024402715.1 Alphaproteobacteria bacterium | reverse complement strand
CAATCCCACGTTTTGAACGATTTTCAATAAAATCAATCGCATCCATAGCGTATTTGTTATTTTTTACATCGCGACGGATTTTAGCCAAACGGTCTGCCACCGTTCCATCGGTTCCACGGAACACTGCGGAATAAACATTATGTATTGCATGCATATCTTCGTTTGTGAAACCGTGTCGCATTAAACCAACGCGGTTGATCGTACGATATACGGCCCGTGCACCATCATAAATGGCGTATGGCAAAATGTCATTACCAACACCTGACATTCCGCCAATAAATGCATTACGACCGATACGGGCAAACTGTAATACACATACACCCCCAGATAAAATTGCAAAATCTTCAATTTCAACGTGACCTGCAACCTGAACCAAATTTGACATAACAACACTGTTTCCAACCTTGCAATCATGACCGACATGTGCATTAACCATAATTTGACAATCGTCACCAATTACCGTCCCATCAGATGCCGGTGTTCCAGAATGTATGGTTACATATTCACGAATTCTGCAGCGTTTACCGATGCGCAGTCCAGTCATTGCAGCTTCGTCCTGCCATTTTAAATCCTGACTCATTACACCTAAAACCGCAAATGGGTATACAATTGAATCGTCACCAATTGATGTTTTTCCATCAATAACAACATTTGAAATTAATTCAACACGATCGCCCAAAACAACGTTTGGACCAATAATACAAAATGGACCAATTTTGCAATCCGCACCAATAACGGCCCCTGGCTTTATAATTGCACTTGGATGAATATTTGCTGTCATAATTAAAACCTATTTTATTTATTATTTAATGTTCAGGGCGAATATTACATTAAATATCAGCCAATTTGTATTAAATAAATATAACCAATTATAACAAGAATTTGATTTTCGCAAAATCACGCACTTGTGTATTTTCAGACATGTATGCCACCGCCAATGCCGTGATAACAGGCATTGTGGTAATTATTCCGAATAACGCCAATGTTAATGCAAATAATTGATTACTTAAATTATCAATTGTTGGTGTTCGTTCGGCATGAACTATTGATAATGCAAACATTATAAAAAATGTTAATAACATTGATAAAAATACAGGGACAGATTCTGTTAATGCAAATAATGCAACCATCAATGATGCCACAAAACGTGTCATCCACTTCAATTTAATAAATGCAGAATCATAAATACGTTCCCGTGGTTTAACATTTTTTAATGCAATTGTTGCGGTTGCGACAATGCCTGTGAACATTAAAAATAATAAATGTGCGGGCGATAATGCACCTAATTGACCAAAACGGAAAAATTCCGGTTGCATTAAAATGACTGTCGTTATGGCAATGATAACAGGTGTGATAAATGAAGTGATGTATTTATCATTTTTTGTAAAACGCCGACCAAATGCGATTCCCAATAAAACCGCCACAATTGGTAATATTGGTCCCCACCATGCGTGTGTATCGGCCAATCCAACAACCAATATCCCGATTCCGCCAAATGTGACCATTATTCGTTTCTGTTTGGTTGTTGCTTTTTTCCACTTATCGCAAATATAATCATTAATATGTGGGGTAAATATGGCACACAAAATACACAAAATTGCGGCAACCGCAAATGGTAAAACAGTGCCATTGTCACGCAAAACATCGTAATTGCCACAGAATAAAATCAACCATACAATAATCAAACCAACTGATAATGTTGTAATGCGGGTACGTAAATTATTGGCCCGCCATCTAAGAATCGTAAAAAAATCATGACCATACTTTGCCGCAACAAAAAACAATGGACATGCCAAAATTGCACACCATACAAACGCCGGCGTTGCCAGGGCCGCATTATTAAATGCACTTAACGCACTTTGAACAATAATCGTAT
>JAKSTF010000005.1 GCA_024402715.1 Alphaproteobacteria bacterium | reverse complement strand
TTGGCCCGTAACGCAAAAATTAAACCGCCATACAGGCGGCCAAATTTTTGGTTGGGGCGCACGGATTCGAACCATGATAAAGAGAACCAAAATCTCTTGTCCTACCATTAGACGACACCCCAATAACAGGTCAATTATATATGTTCGATATTTATTTTGCAATAATAAAAAAATTAAACTTGAAAATTAAATATTAAAACATATAATCATTAAAAAAATTAATAAATAATTTAATGGTATAATACTTATGTCACGGAAAGAATTGGTTCAATTAATGGAATCGAATATAATGATATTGGAACGTTTGGCGTGTCGTTTGCAGCGTTCGCCACGGCGTAATACTGGGATGCCGCGTCAACAAATGAGTGTTTTGATGCGTTTACATATAAACGGACGGGCCAAACTAAAAGATATTGCATTGCGTGAAGGGGTTCCAACACCGAATTTGTGTGCGACATTTCGTAAATTGGAACATGGTGGATTGATTTTGCGTGCGGTTGATGAAACAGATCGACGTAATACGTGGTATCAGGTGACCGAACGTGGGGCAGAATTGGCACGTCAGGCGATGGAATATTTTATGGATGAAATTGGTAATATGTTCAAAGATTTGTCCGCAGATGACGAATGTAAAATGGTTGAATCTTTGAAAACAATAAATCAGATTTTAACAAAAATGGAGTAAGTGATGTATATGTCGAAAATCGGCACAGCGGCGTGTGCGCTGGGGGTGGTGTTGTGTGTAAATGCAAATGCCTTTGCAGTGGATTTGTCCTTGGATGATGTGGTTGATAAAATTATGGATCAATCCCAAGATTTAAAAAAGGCGGATGCAAATGTAAAAAAAGCCCAAGCACAATTGGATGCGGTTAATGCCAACCGTTGGATAAATATAAATGCAACAGCAACATACATGAATATGATTAATGTTGAGAATCCAACGAAATCAACGGAATTACCACCAGAATTGGGGGGAATTATTCAGACCGTCTTAAGAGATGATACTGCAACAATATCAATCCCAGATAATATTTTTATGGCTGGCTTATCTGCGACACAACCAATTTACACATTTGGAAAAATTGGACATGCGGTTGACAGTGTGCGCAGTGCCGTTAAAATTTCAAAATCCAGTCGTGATTTAACCCAGCGAGAGGTTCGTTATAGCGCGATAAATATGTATTGGACGGCCAAAATGACTGATCAAATTGTTGCACTGGCAAAATCTGATTTGGATGCTGCGCGTAATGCACGGCGTAAATTGGGGGCCGCTGGGCGTGCCAGTCGCAGTAATTTGGTTAAAATCGAATCAGATATTGCGGCAAAAGAAATAAATTTGTCTGATGCTGAATTTAATCGTGATACTGCATACAGAATGTTAAAGATTTTGGCGGGGATTGATGTTGATGAAAAAATCACATTAACCGATGATTTTCCGACGAAGTTTAAAAAAATTGATATAACGACATTAAAGTCTAATCCAGAATGGGATATATTGGATCAGCAGGTACGTATGTATGAATCTAAATCTAAATCGGCACGTGCTGAATATTTGCCAACATTGGCAGCAACCGGATCGTATAATTACATTGCCATGGGAACGGAATACGATAATATGTTTGAAAAAAAAGGTGGTCAATCTGCGTCCGTTGGTTTGGCATTACAAATGCCAATATTTACAGGGGGACTGCATCGGGCAAATGCGACGGTTGCCGCTATGGATGCGGCGTCTGCACGTCAAGATTTGGATAAATCAAAAAAGTTAAAAACCGAAGAATATGATAACGCGATAAAGAAATATAATCATTTACGGGAAAATTTATCAAATTTGCAAAATGCACGTGATTTGGCTGCCAAAGCGTACAAATTCAGTGTTCAACGTTTTGAAGCGGGGCAAACATCTGCAGTTGAATTGGCCGAGGTATCAGCAGGTCTTTATCAATTAGATATGGCGTTATTAAATGCGAAATACAACATTTTAATGTCTGAACAAATGGTAAAAAAATTAGGTGAATAATATGAAAAATAATTTGCGTACGTGGATGCAACAGCCACGCAATAAAAAAATATTTTATGTAATAATTGCACTGTTGATGTGTGGGTGGATTGCATATCGATTTGTTGAAATAGGTAATGAGCGTCGTTTGCAGGTTTTTAACCCCGCACGTTTTTCTGCAGATGCGGGTATACCGGTTGATGTTATGCATGTAAAAAAAACAACAGATGTATTGCGTATACCATTAACGGTAAAACGTAATCGTGCAATTGCTGCAAATGGTTTGATAACAATGTTGAAACCAGGCCAACGTGTTGGTATGGGTAAAATTGAATATGTGTCAAATAAATTGAATTTGGAAACTGGTATGTACGATGTTCGTACACGTGGTGTATCAGATGGATTGAACTATGTTGAATATAAAACAACAGGATATTTTGTTCCATCATATATAGTCAATGCAAATTCTGTATATGTTTTTGATAATGGTGTTGCCCGTATCCGTGAAGTTGTTGTTGCACATTCCGATGCGGATACATCTGTAATAACACGTGGTTTGCATGATGGGGATATGTTGATTTTGTCACGTGTTTTGGATGGACAGAAAATTCAAATAAAAAAATAATTGCAGGAGAATAGTACTATGTTAAAATTTTTTGTAACACGCCCAATTACCACGTTGATGTTTGTTATGTTTTGGGTTGTTTTGGGGCTGGTTTCATTTCCGAAAATGAATATTGAACGTACACCATCGGTTGATTTTCCAATGGTTACGGCGACGTTTGTGTATCCCGGGGCGGAACCTGCAGAAATAGAATCACAGGTTATAAAAAAGGCCGAAGATGCCGTGTCACAGGTGGCGTCTGTTAAAAAAATTACATCCCAGGCATATGAAAACGGTGGGTATGTAATGGTAGAATTTAATTTGGGGGTAAATGTTAATGACAAGGCGTCCGAAGTTAAAACAAAAATCGATGCATTGGCCGAAGAATTTCCATCTGCATTAAAAAAACCGGTCGTTGAAAAATTAAATCCGTTACAGGAATCGGTCGCGGATATTGTTTTGCGTGGTGGGGATGCACGTGATTTGGAAAAATATGTTGATGATATATTATCAAATAAAATTACCGCGATTAATGGTGTTGCCAGTGTTTCTGTGTTCGGTGGACGTGAACGGGCCGTTCGTATTCAAATGGACCCAGATCAAATGGCGTCACGCGGTGTTACCATTGTTGATATTGTGTCTGCACTGGGAAATAAAAATTTGAATGTGCCTGGTGGAAAAATTGAATCTGGCAATCAATCTTCAAATGTTCGTTTTATCGGTGAATTTCGTAATGTCGCAGAAATTGAAAATTTGCAAATAACCACGATGGAGGGACAGAAATTCCGTGTGTCAGATGTTGCAACGGTTGTTGATTCTGCACGTGATATTTCAACCGGTGCACGTTATAATGGTGATGATGTTGTTATTGTGTCTGTGGTAAAATCATCAGATGGAAATTCAATTAAGATTTCCAAAGAATTGCAAAAACGGCTGCCTCAATTACAGGCCGATATGCAAACACGTTTTCAAAATGGGCAAATGCAAATTGTATCTGATTCATCAATATCTGTATTAGATGATACCTATGGGACAATTTGGGGAATCGTTTTGGGAATTATATTTACGATTATCGTTTTATTGGTCTTTACACGTAACTGGCGGTCAACGATTATTGCGGGTGCGGTTATTCCGGCATCATTGTTGGCGGGATTTTTCTTTATGAGCAATGCAGGTTTTACAATTAATTCTATGACACTGTTGGCCTATTCGTCAGCGTTGGGGACATTGGTATCAAATGCGATTATTTTGATTGAATCAGCATTACAGGAAATGCAACATGGTAACAATCCGCAAATTTCCGCGATTGAAGGAACAAAAAAAGTTGCTGTCCCAATTTTGGCGGGTGTTGGAACAAATATCGTTGTGTTTTTACCATTGGCATTTATGGGCGGAATTGCTGGTCAATTTATGATTCAATTTGGTATGACGGTTGTGTATTTAACAATTTTATCACTGATGTTTTCGTTCACATTGGCACCAATGATGATTGCAAAGTTTTTACGTTTAACCGCACCGGCTGTTGTGCGTTCGCCTGTTGCCGATGATGCAGATGTTCCAACACAAAAAACACCGTTGCGCAGATGGTTTGATTATCAATATCGTCATCCGGGACGTGTTGTATTGGGGGCATTTGTTATATTGGTTGCATCGGCCCAATTGATGGGATTTGTTGGAAATGAATTTTCACCGGCAACGGATACAAATGAAATAACAATTACCGCACGTGCACCAATGGGGGCAACGTATGAAAAATCAGAACAAATTGCAATGCAAATTGAAAATGCAATGGCAGAATTTCCAGATGTTGTTGCAACAACAATTAAAATTGGTGAACGTGGTTTGCATAATATTAAGGTTAAATTGCAATTGGCCCAGCTAGGTAATCCACGCAGTATATCCGATAAAGAACTGGCACGGCAACTTTTGCCACGGTTGGCCCAGATTCCAGATTTGGATGTACAAATAAAAACTGGGGCTGGTATGTCATCATCTGTTTCATCTGATATGGTGTTAAATGTTTATGGCGAAGATGATGCAAAACGTGAAGCGTATGCGTATCAAGTAATGGATATGATAAATTCCATTCCAGAGGTTCAAACCGCGGTATTTGCATTGCCAGATCCAAATAATGAAATTCAATTTATCCCAGATCAGGATAAAATGAGTGCGTGGGGTGTATCAAATGCATATGCAGGTACAACATTACGTGCGGCGTTGTATGGAAATGATAACTACAAATACAAAGAAAACGGTGATGAATATCCGATTGTTTTGGAATTTGCAAAACCATTTAAAACAGCAGAAATGTTTGATAATGTGTATGTAAATTCACAACGTGGAATGGTGGCTTTGTCACAATTGGGACAAATTGTTAAAACGCCTGCAACACGTAATATCAGCCGTTTGGACAAAGGTCGGGTTACAGAAATTGATATTAATATCGGTAAATCAACCATGGGACCTGTACAACAGAAGATTCAAGCGGGTCTTGACGCGATTGATTGGGAAAATGGATATACGGCCACATTTGCCGGGATGTCTGAAACACAATCTGAAACAACCGGTGAAATAGGACGTGCGTTTTTGTTGGCAACAATATTAACAATTATGTTGTTGGCGGCGATATTGAATTCTGGTATTCATCCAATCACAATTGCAACATCTATTTTGACCAGTTTTGCCGGTGTATTTATCATGTTGTTTTTATCCGGTGCATCAATGAATGTTGGTGGTATGTTGGCGTTTGTTATGTTGGTTGGTTTGGTTGTTAATAATAATATTTTGGTTTTGGAACCAACGGTCAAACGTATTTCCAATGGTGCGGGGGCACGTATTGCATTGTGGGCAGAATTGACCGATAAAAAGAATATGGTGTTAATGACATCGATTGCAATTATTACGGGTATGTTACCACAGTTATGGAGTACCGATGGTATGAAAACTGCAATGGCAGCGGTTATGATTGGTGGTATGGCGGCATCCTTGATATGGACATTTGCATTAACACCGGCATTGTTCTTTATGATGGATGGTTTGCAGATGCGATTGAAAAAATTGTTTAACCGTAAACATCAAAAATAAAAAACGGGGGTAACCCCGTTTTTTTATGTGCTGAATATATTCAAATATAAAAATTGCAGATAATAAAATATTTGTTATAATCGCCACGTATTTATTAACAAAAGGGTATTTGATGTTACAGAAACGTGATGTTGTGGTATTTGATTTTGATGGAACGTTGTCGGCATTTGATTCGAATATTGAATTTGCAAAATATTGTTTTCGCAGATCTGTTCGTCCATGGATTTTTTTACCGATGATTGGCGTCGCCGCCATTGCACGCAGGTTAAATCGTGGTGGAATGTGGTGGCGTGAAAATATGCGTCGTTTTATGACGCCAAATATGGTAAAAAAATACGCCCCAGGTTTTATTGAACAACATAAAATGGATCGTTTTGGTTGGGCCAAAGAACAGGTTGCATCGGAACGTGCCGCGGGGCGTATGGTTGTTTTAATATCGGCCAGTCCTGATTATTTAATACCTGGTCTGGTTCGTGATATGAAATTTGATGCGGTTATGTGTTCACAAATGGATGCCAGACGTCCGTGGAAATATAAATTTTTATGCTGGGGTGCCAATAAGGTTATTGCGATGGATGAATGGGCCAAAGAAAATAAAATTGTTCCACGTGTTGTTCGTTCGTATTCAGACAGTAAAACCGATATGCCAATGATGGAAATTGCGACGGAACAGGTTTGGATTGATGCAAAAACCGGCCTGCGAACCCAGAAATAAAAATATCGGCACATTGCCGATATTTTTTTGATTAATGAAATTTTATTTGTTAAAATAGCAAATGAATCCAATGGGAATTGGGTTCGGGACTGTGGTAAGTCCTCTATATCCGGTGCGAAAGCATCGTAATCCGATGTTTCGGTGTTTTTTGCACCGTTATAAACCCGATTATTATGGTCGGGTGTGCTGTTGACGTATGTTCAGGGGTTACCCAAAGGTCAACAGAATCAACGATATAGTGATTTACCAACACCCCGACCGCCATTTCTGTTGGCGGTTTATTTTTATAAAAATCGGGGCGAAAATGGCGAATACAACGGGGGCGTTAACGAATGCACGCAAAGGGAAAAACGATGAATTTTATACCCAACGCAGTGATATTGAAAAAGAGTTAAACAATTATAACCATTTATCAAAACACAACCATTTCAAAGATATGGTTGTATTTTGTAATTGTGATGACCCGACCGAGTCAAATTTTTTCAAATATTTTGCCGATAATTTTTCGGTGTTGGGGTTGAAAAAACTGATATGTACACACTATGAAGCAGATGAAAATAAAAAGTCATATATTTTAACAATAACACGTGGTCGTGATGTAAATGGTGACGGCAAAATAAACCGCCAAGATGTTGAAACAAAAGAAATGTTATTTTCCAATGGTGATTTTCGCAGTCCAGAATGTATTGAATTATTAAAACAATCGGATATTGTCGTCACCAATCCGCCGTTTTCGTTGTTTCGTGAATATGTTGCACAGTTAATGGAATACAATAAAAAATTTTTAATTATTGGAAACATAAACGCAGTTACATATAAAGAAATTTTCCCACTGATAAAAGAAAATAAAATGTGGTTGGGCGAAAGCATTCATAGTGGCGATAGAGAATTTGGTGTGCCAGATTCATACCCAATAAATGCTGTTGGTTACAGAATAGACGAAAACGGTAAAAAATATATTCGTGTAAAGGGTGTTCGGTGGTACACAAATCTTGATTATTCAAAACGTCATGACGAATTCATTCCCAAAAATTATAAAAACTATTATGGCAATGAAAATGATTTTCCAAAATACGATAATTATGATGCAATAAATATAAATAATACCGCTGATATACCCGTTGATTATTATGAAATCATGGGTGTTCCAATTACTTTCTTGGATAAATACAATCCAGAGCAATTTGAGATTATACAGTTGGATCATTGGGGTGTTTTAGGAAATTTAGACAATGTTGTAAATGGAAAAACATTATATAGAAGAATTTATATTCGCAGAAAAAAGGATACAAAAAATGAAGATTGAATTAAAACCGATTACTGTTCGTGAATTGGCCAACGGCTATGTTGATAATTTGGAAGATGGCGTTGTCGCATACGGCGGAAATTTGGATGTGCGGCCGGCATATCAACGTGAATTTGTATATCATGACAAACAACGTGATTCTGTTATTGATTCTGTGCGAAAGGGTTTCCCATTAAATGTTATGTATTGGGTTGATAATGGTGATAATCAATTTGAAATACTGGACGGACAACAACGAACCATATCAATATGCCAATATGTAAACGGATATTTTTCAATAAATGATCGACAATTTGATTCGTTGGAAACAGACGAACAGGAACAAATATTAAACTATCAATTACAGGTCTATGTTTGCAGTGACGGAACAGATTCTGAAAAACTGGAATGGTTCCGAACAATAAATATCGCCGGCGAAAAATTATCCGACCAAGAATTACGCAATGCCACATATCGGGGACCATGGTTGATGGCGGCTAAAAAGCACTTTTCTAAAAATAATAACCCGGCACAATCCATTGGCGATAAATATATAAACGCAAAATGGAACCGACAGGAAGGCTTGGAAACTGTTTTATCGTGGATATCAGATGGAAAAATAGAATCTTATATGAACGCACATCAACTTGATTCAAATGATAACGAGTTGTGGATGTATTTTACCGCTGTTATAAATTGGATAAAGTTGCTGTTTCCGAAATATCGCAAAGAAATGAAATCTGTTGATTGGGGAAAACTTTATAACACATATCATGCAAATCAATATGATGCCGATGAATTGGAAAAAACAGTCTTTAAATTGATGAGTGATAGCGAGGTTGAAAATAAACGTGGTATATACGAATATGTTTTTGATAATGATTCAAAGCATTTAAATCTGCGCCAATTTGATGACAATATAAAACGCACTGTATATGAACGCCAAAAGGGTATTTGCCCCATGTGTCGTGGGACACAAAATGAAAATAAATGTTGGGCATTTGAAGAAATGGAGGGTGATCACGATATCCCATGGTCCCGTGGTGGGCAAACCACCGAAGATAATTGCGTTATGCTGTGTCGCAAACATAACCGTGAAAAATCGGATAAATAATCTGCCGTTTTGGCAGATTATTTTTTGGCATGCTTGATATCTGTTTTTTTTATTTTATAATCTGGTCTAAGGGGTTTTTTATGGATTTACAGTCATTGTTAATTGGTTTTGCTTTGGGTTTGGTATTTGGTGGTGTAATTGCGCGATTAATGAATACTAAGGTGTCTGTTGATGCGGGGGCAATTAAATTGTTAAAGGAACAAATTGCCCATATTCAACAAGAAAATCGGCAATTAATCGCACGGGCTGGTGCTGCTGATGAACGGGTGAAAAATTTAGAAGATATGCGCGGTAAAATGATGGCGGAATTTAAAAATATATCAATTGCTGTTTTGGAACAAACCCGTAAAAATGCAAATGCTGAACAAACGCAAAATTTAAATACGACAATTACACCATTTCGTGTGCAAATTGAAAAATTAACGGAAGAATTTAATAAACAAATCAAAGATGTGTTAAAAAATTCAACTGAAAATCGGGCTACATTAGAAAGTCAGATAAAAAATATGTTGGAATCAAGCATGGCTTTGAAGAAAGAGGCATCAGATTTAACAGATGCTTTGCGTGGTAAGAAAAAATTACAGGGTAATTGGGGTGAAATACAGGTTGAACGTTTATTTGAAATATTAGGATGGACCCCTGGTGTTCAGTATGATGCCCAGAAACATTTATCTGGTGGTCATGATATCCCAGATTATATTGTTCATATGCCTGGTGACAAACATTTTGTGGTTGATGCTAAAATGTCTTTGAACAGTTACATGGATTATTTGTCGTCCGAAGATCCTGGAGAAAAACATCGATTGTGGCGTGCATTCGTTGATGCAACGAAAAAGCATATTGTGGAATTGGGTGATAAAAATTATAATCAGGTGGTTGACAGAAAGTTTGATTATGTTTGTATGTTTATGCCGTTGGAACATGCGTATATTGAATTGATGAATCGTGATCAGGATGATATTTATAAGTTTGCATTTGATCGTGGTGTTACAATAGCGACCCCATCGTTATTGTTGCCAATGTTACGAACAATTGATACATTGATGAAAATTGAAAAACAAAATCAAAATGTCAGTAAGATTGTTGAATATGCAGAAAAATTGTATGATAAGTATGCGGGTTTTACCGAAGATTATAAAAAAATTGGGGATGAATTAAATCGTGCCAAGGCTGCATATGATGGTGGTTTAAATAAGTTAACAGATGGCCGTGGCAGTATATCTGGTTGGTTCGAAAAAATAAAGAAACAGGGTGGATTAACGGTTTCGAAAAATTTGGCGATTGCTGGTGGAAAAATGGATGATGAAGATGATGAATGATTTACAGATGCGTTTGTGCGGTGATTTGGTGTTACGTCAAAAATGTACACCGGTTGATGTAATTACAGACGATTTATTAAATGTCTTAGACAAAATGGTTGAAATGATGCGTGAACAAAGTGGGGTTGGTTTAGCCGCCCCCCAGGTTGGTATTACATCGCGTTTTTTGGTTATGACGGATCCTGATACTAATCAGGTGTTTAAAATGATTAACCCTGAAATAATATCACGCAGTACCAAAACGTGCAAAATGGAAGAGGGGTGTTTATCTGTTTTAGGACCTGATAACTTGCCGGTATTTTCGCATGTTGTGCGCCCTGATGCGGTTGTTGTTGTCTGGACAAACGAATCTGGTGAGCGTATGCAGGCTGAAATGTCCGGATTGCCCGCCCGTATTGTTCAACATGAAACAGATCATTTGGATGGAAAATTATTTATCGATTATTTATCACCCGTTCATCGGGAAATGGTTATGCGCAAGGTTCGGAGACATAAAAAATGAAATTAGTATTGATGGGAACAAATGATTTTGTTGTTCCTATGTTTGAGGCGTTGCATGCCGCAGGACATGAAATAATGGCGGTTTTTACACGCATGCCAAAGCCCCAAGGACGAAAGCAAATTTTAACCAAATCGCCTGTTCATGTTTGGGCGGATAAATATGGCTTGCCCGTTTTTCATAAAACATCGGAATATAATTTTTCACCGGATATGGTTGTTGTTGTTTCATATGGGGCTATATTACGTGATAATGTATTGGACAGTGCGCCGTGTATAAATATTCACCCCAGTGACTTACCAAAATATCGCGGTCCATCACCAATTAAGACGGCTATTTATAATGGTGATAAAAAATCCAGCGTATGTTTAATGCAAATAACCCCTGATTTAGATGCCGGCGACATTTATATGCGATGTGAATTTGAAATTGATGAAAATGATACAAATGAAATTGTTGAAAAACGTGTGTCTGAAATTGGATCACAAATGTTGGTAAAATATTTGGAGAATCCGACTGCGTATGGTGCAATCAAACAAAATGGACAGCCGACATTTACACGTAAATTTACGGGTGCCGATGAAATTATTGATTGGTCAAAATCAGTGTGTGATATTCATAATCAAATACGTGCATTGGGGGCGGGACGAACAAAAATAAATGGTATGGATGTAAAAATTTTGCAAACGCGCGTTAATGGTGATAAATTGGATATTATTCAATTACAGCCGGCTGGAAAAAAGTCTATGGATTGGAAAAGTTTTGTAAATGGTCTGCATGGTGCGGATATAAAATTAGGGGAATAGTAATGTCAAAAACGAATTTGTGTGGTAAATTTGAAACACGTGTTGAATTATCTAAATTTAACAATAATGGATTGTGTGAATGTATGGGGTGTGTTGACCATAATAATTGTAATAATTGTGAAAAAATGTTAACATCATCACACAAATGCGATGGGTGTAAATCAGTTCGTTCAGTTGATGTTCCAAAAATTTGTTTGTATTGTGAAAATTCAGGACCGTATAATCATTCAAATGAACGGATATGTTTTGATGTGACTTCACTTCGTGTTGAAGTGTTTGGACCACGTTGTGTAAAATGGAATGAAACGTGCTCAAATTTTGTTTTGTCTGGAAATTATCGTAATCGTCAAAGATAATAATTATGCGGTATAGGGTAAATATTGAATATGATGGAACTGATTTAATCGGTTGGCAGGAAAACCGTCAGGGTCCATCTGTTCAATCTTTGTTAAAAGACGCAATTGAAAAATTTTGCGGTATGCGTCCTGATGTTGTTGGGGCTGGGCGAACTGATGCCGGGGTGCATGCGGTGTCAATGGTTGCACATTTTGATTTAGATGGTGATTTTGACGCAAATACTGTAATGCGTGCGGCTAATTTTTATTTAAATGATAAACCAGTAACAATATTATCATGTGATAATGTCGCAGTTGATTTTCATGCCCGTTTTGATTGCATTGCCCGTCATTATAAATATGTTGTGTTAAATCGTAGTGCCCCACCGGTTTTAACAAAAAATCGTGTATGGTGGGTGCCACGTAAATTAGATGTTGAAGCAATGCGTGGGGCGGCAATGCAATTGATTGGAAAACATGATTTTACCAGTTTTCGCAGCAGTGAATGTCAGGCTCGCAGTCCAATAAAAACGATGGATAAATGTGAAATAACCATAGATGGGGATGAAATTATTTTTGAATTTTCTGCACGTTCTTTTTTGCATCATCAGGTACGAAATATGGTTGGAACGTTGATAGAAATTGGGTTGGGGAAACCATATAATATAAATGAAATATTTGCCGCAAAAAATCGGTCTGCCGCTGGACCAACTGCACCAGCAGCGGGGTTGTATTTTATTTCGGCTGATTATGCCAGCGCCGATGACTAATGATATATTTTATTGTGCCGTTTGGTGCAATTGTGAAACCGTCATATAAAATTTTTGCGTGACATTGTGGTGCATAAATATCGAAATATGAAACAATATATTGCAATGTTTTGTCATTGCATAATGATTCAATATTTTTCAACAATGGAACAAATTTTTGTATATATACTAATTTGAAATTATCGTTGCTGTATGTATGAATACCGTTTTGGGCGGTGTGCCGTTTGTTTTTGCCATCATTTATTTCGCCGCTTATTTGTCGCCATGTATCAAATGCAGATTTATGATGACTGTTGCGGGCATGATTAAAACTGATTTTACCATTTTCAACGAATCCAACTAATTCGTGATCGGTTGTTATAAAAAATACAGGGCGGGGTGATGTTATGGTTATTATTATACCAATTATTATAGATATGGCTGCAATCATATATCGATTAATTTGTCGTTTGGTTTGTAATAACATTATGCATATAAAACCCGTTATAATAAAAAACATAGCAATGTTTGGTATATCGGGGACGATTAAATTTGATGCTGGAAAATTGCCAATATGTTGTGCCAAAAGAAGTGTGTGTTGGTAAATATTGTGGGCAATGTTTAATGGGGCCATCCATCCATAAATAGCTGCAATTGTTCCAAGCGTAACCAATGGCATAATTGCCACAGAAAATATTGGTAACAGTATTAAATTACCCAATATTCCATATATCGGGAATGTATGAAAATGCGAAATAACAAATGGGGCGGTAAATATTGTTGCAACGGTTGCAGTTAATAATGCAGCGTAAATGATTTTTAAAATTTTATTTTCTGGCATTTTGGGATTTACATCTGTCCATAACCACGTCAGACCAAATATTGCAGAAAATGATAACTGAAACCCAACCTGCATAACATTATATGGGTTTATTAAAAATAATATGCAAAATGCGATACATATATTGCGAATGGAAATTGCATGTCGGCCGAATATAACAGCAGAAAATATCAGTATTGTCATCAAAAAAGCCCGAATTGTTGCAACCGCTGATCCGGATAATATCAGATAAAATATCAAACCGATTCCTGTGCATAATGTTGCGGGTATTTTTGCAGGAATGCGACGTGTGATTTGCGGAAATATACGAAAAATTGTATAAAATATTACATACAGCCAGCCTGATATTAATGTGATATGAAATCCGCTGATTGACCATACGTGTCCGATTCCAGCGGTCGTCCAAATAGATTTGTCATTTTTATTAATTGCGTTTTTATAGCCTAAAATTAATCCGTCCGTTAAAAAAGAATTTGCACGATTGTGAATATATGCCCGTAATATTTTTATATTATGTGTATTCGATTTTTTTATTGTTTCATATGATTTTATATAACCTGTTGCGGTTAAATTGTTGAAGTATGCCCAACGGGCAAAATCGAAACCGTTTGGAACGTCGGGGATGTCGGGACGAAATAGTGCAACGTTTGTGTTTATAATATCACCAATGTTTGGAATGGTTTGGTCATTACTGATTGATAGACGGACAGATGCTGTTTTGTCGTTTGTGAAAATATCATTGGTCGGTATGGTTAAATATAGTTTTGGTGTTGTGTTTGTATAATCAATATCTGTAATAATCCCTGTTATATTTATATCGCGTATGTCACGTGATAATTTTGGTGTGTTAATTAAATTTGTGAATGTGGCGGCATAACAAAACCCAAATATCATGGTAAAAATTGCCTGCAGCCAAACATGTTTATGGATAAATATTGAAATTATGCAGATTATTAATCCCGTATAACACGCCAGGGCATTTGGTTCGGTTGAAATCATAAAATATGCTGTTGCCCCAGCGGCCATAAAAAAAGGCAACCATAAAAATTTATTTTCAAATTGGCGACGAAAAAAATCCTGCATATTGGCAGGGTATAAATTTTTATGTTGATTGCAAGTGTAAATGATTATTTTTGTTTATACAAACCGTTTCTAATTGCATTTAAACGTTGGAATTCTGCAAAATCCGCATCAGATAAGTTGCCTTGGTCTGTTCCCGTTTTACCGCCCCTGATTTTATTTAATTGTTTCCATTGTGTGTATTCGGTTTTGGTTAATGCGCTTTTTTCGTTATTACATTGTTTGCAGGCTAAAATTTCTTTGCTTTCGCCGCATTCGTTTTGACGGGATTGTGGGGGTTCGTGTTCTGTGGATGATTGGGATAATGGTAAACAGCTTAGACAATACGGACAACAAAAGATTAAATTTGGGTTTCTGTATGATTTTTGATTCTGTGGTTTGGATTTTGGTTCGCGGTTGCGTGTGTTCATTTTATATTATTCCCTTAGTATCAAATAATGCATTTATCGTTGAAAACAAAACAGGGCATGGTTTGTTTTCCATTGCCCTGAATTCACATGCCACATTGTGGTTGTTGACGAATTTTTGATGGTATTGATAATTAATGCCATTATAATCCCAATGCTGTACGATACATTTGTGTCAATTCATCCGTTTCTTCCAATTCGTCTGGATCCATTTTGCGCAAACGTATCATTTGACGAATGTATTTTGGATCGTATCCTGCAGATTTTGCTTCGTTAAAAATTTCTTTGATATCCGCGGCAATTGCGGCAGATTCTTCGTTCAATTTTTCAACACGTTCGATAAAACTGGTTAAGACAGCATTATCAAATGCACCATGATTTGCGTTTTTCATTGCAGATTTCCCCTTGTTTATTTACAAAGTTTATGATATACAATTAAACGCAAAAATCAAGAAAAACAAAAAAGCAAGAGGATGCAAAAAATGAAAAAACTTACAAAAATAACATCTTCAATTGGTCCAAAAAGCGAAAGTCGCGAAGTTTTGACCAATATGATTCGTGCCGGTGTTAATATTTGCCGTTTGAATTTCAGCCATGATACAGGTGATGTTCAGGGGGCAAAAATTGATATGATTCGTGAAATTTCTAATGAATTGGATACACCAGTGGCTGTTTTGGTTGATTTACAGGGTCCAAAACATCGTATCGGCAATTTTGAAACCGAAGATAAATTCCCAATTGAACCTGGACAAAAGTTTGTTTTTGATACAGATCCGACACCAGGTAATTCACAACGTGTTCAATTGCCAGACGCAGATGTTATGAAATCATTGGGGGCTGGGGACAGAATTTTGTTGAATGACGGTAAAATTGAAATGCGTGTTGATGCAGTTAGTGCAGATAAAATCGAAGCAACTGTTATCCGTGGAACAGAAATTTGGTCACGTCGCGGTTTTAATTTGCCAGATACTGAAGTTGCAACATCTGTTTTGACTGCCAAAGATCGTGTTGATTTGGATTATGCGGTTACAAAAAATCCTGATTGGGTTGCAATTTCTTTTGTTCAAAAACCGGAAGACGTTATTGAAGTTCGTGAATTCATCAAAGCACGTACATCACGTCCAATCAAAATTATTGCAAAAATTGAACGTCCAAATGCGGTTGAACGTATCTCTGAAATCATTGCAGTTGCAGATGCAATTATGGTTGCACGTGGCGATTTGGCTGTAGAAGTTCCATTTGAAAAAGTTCCTGCAATTACACGTCATATTGTCCGTGAATGCCGCGCAATGAACAAACCTGTAATTATTGCGACACAAATGTTGGGCTCGATGGTTAACAGTGATTTCCCAACACGTGCAGAAATTTCTGATGTTGCAACAGCTGCATATTTACGCGCTGATTCAACAATGACATCAGAAGAAACAACAATTAGCAATAATCCTGCATTTGTTGCGGAAACAATGGCAAAGATTTTGGCATATTCTGATGCGGATGCAATTGAAAATGAATGTGTTGAGGGTTGTGTGATTGATGATACGGTTGAAAATGATTGGTCATACAGTGTTGCAAGCGTCGCCGGTTTAAATAATGCTGCAGCGATTGTTGTTTTTGCTGCTGATTGTGATGCGGCAATGCAGATTTCTTGTCGTCGTCCAGATATGCCAATTGTTGCGGTTTGCAAAGAACAGGTTATTGCCAGCCAATTGTGTATTTCACGCGGAGTTATGCCTGTATTGAATGCAGAAATGTTTGATAAACGTGATGCATTTGCTGCTGCCCGTCGTTGTGGTATTGATGCGGGTAAATTGGTTGTTGTTGATGGTGAAGAAATCAGCCTGCGCACAATCAAATAATAGCGTTTGTTATTATAAAAAAAACACCCCAACAGGGGTGTTTTTTTGTTTGTTGTTGACCCGTTGAGTTGTTTTTTTGTAGAATGATTAAGTATAATGAGAAATGTTAGTGCGTTTTTTTTACTGATTATGTTTACAGCGGGTGCGGCATTTGGTGCACAATATCGTGCGGCATTGGTTGCAGATATGAATACCGGCCAGGTTTTGTACAAAGAAAATGCAGATGAACCTAATTATCCTGCGTCATTGACCAAAATTATGACAGTGTATTTAACGTTTGATGCGTTGGAACATGGACGCTTACATTTGGATGATTATTTAATTGTATCAAATTTTGCCACCCAAGCAGAACCTGTAAAATTAGGCTTAAGCGCAGGTAGTAAAATTCGTGTTGAAGATGCAATTAAGGCGTTGACGGTAATGAGTGCAAATGATGTTGCACGTGTGTTGGCAGAAAATTTAAAAGGCGGTAAAGAAGGTAGTTTTGCTGATTTAATGACGCGGGTCGCATCTGAAATTGGTTTGAAACAGACGAATTTTGAAAATTCATCTGGATTGCCAAATGATGATCATTTATCAACGGCACGTGATATTGCTTTGCTGTCTATGGCGGTGTATAAACATTTTCCGCAATATTGGAAATATTTTGGTATTAAAACGTGGACATACAACGGTAAAACATATACGAATGGGAATCGTTTGTTGGGGACTTATCCGGGGTGTGATGGTATGAAAACTGGATACACAAATAAATCACGCTATTCGTTGGTTGCAACGGCTGAACGTAATGGTGAACATTTAATGGCGGTTATTTTAGGGGCTCAAAATAAAGATGTTCGGGCCAGTGTCGCAACCAATTTATTAAATCAGGGTTTTGCTGCCAAAGGGCAGGGGGTATCAAGTTATTCGTCCCCCCAGCCTATTGTTTATGCTGAACAAGTGGCTCCAACAATATCAGCGGCGTATATGGCTGCAACCACTGGGGGTGGTAAAAATGTGTCGGCTGGGTCAACGCCTGTAAAATCACAGTATGTTACAGTTGGTGGTGTTGGTGTTCAATTTGGTGCGTTCAGTTCACGCGATGCGGCAAATGTTCAGATCGCAAGTGTTAAAAATAAACTTGGGGTAAATGCACAAATTGAGATTGCACCGAATGGAATGTATCGTGTTCGTATCGGTGGATTAACGGAAACAACGGCACAAAATATTAAAATGCGTGCTGATGCCAACGGTATAGACAGTTTCGTTTTTCATTAAAATATTATTATGGTTATAACATGAATCCTAAGATAGAAAAATTAATAAAACAATTTGCAAAATTGCCTCGTTTGGGTTCTCGGGCGGCCAGTCGCATCGTATTGTCGTTGTTGCAGGATAAAACAGGACGTGCATCAGCATTGGCATCAGCATTATTAGATGCGGCGGAAACGATTCGTCCATGTCCAAATTGTGGGGTATTAACTGATGTGAATACTATGTGCGAGTTTTGTCGCAATGGTGCACGAGAAAATGGTGTTTTGTGTATTGTGCGTGATTTGGCGGATGTGTGGACGTTGGAAAAATCGGCTGTGTTTCATGGCAGATATCACATATTGGGCGGTTTATTATCGGGGACCAGTGGTATAACCCCCGATGATTTAAATATGTATGGTTTGGGGCATCGTATAAAAAATGAAAAAATTTCTGAAATTATTTTTGCGTTGCCAAATACGGTGGAAGGCAAAATAACGCAGCATTATGTTATGTCTGTGATTGGTGAGGGATCATCGGTTATATTTTCAGAATTGGCATCTGGTGTACCTTTGGGCGGTGATTTGGATTATTTGGATGATGGAACATTAAGTTTAGCATTCGGGGGGCGTAAAACATTATGACGGATATGATTTCATCTTTGCCACCTGTGTCTGAAATGATGCGTGATTGTGGATTGGAACCCAAAAAACAATTTGGTCAGAATTTTTTATTTGATTTAAATTTAACGGGGCGTATCGCACGCAGTGTACCAAATATTGATACAACCACCGTTATTGAAATTGGACCGGGGCCTGCTGGATTGACACGGGCCATTTTATTAGCGGGGGCCAGACGGGTATTTGCGATTGAAAAAGATAAAACAACAGAACCTATTTTGTCGCGTGTTGTGGCGGCATCGGATGGTCGATTATCGGTTATTTATGATGATGCTTTGCATGTTGATTGTAATGCGCAGGCACCAGATGGATATGCAATATGTGCAAATTTGCCGTATAATGTCGGAACAGAATTATTTGTTCGTTGGATTATATCTGCGGCCCGTGGGGCAAAAATTAAATCAATGACATTAATGTTCCAACGCGAAGTTGCACGTCGTATTACCGCCAATGTTGGTGATTCTGAATACGGTAGATTGTCTGTTTTAACATCATTGATTGCAGATGCATGTATTTTATTTGATGTTCCAAATACCGCATTTGTTCCACGGCCAAAGGTTCAGTCGTCTGTTGTTCAGGTTATTCCGAATATTGATAAAATTCGCGTATTGGGGGATGTGGCGCGTGTAGAAAAATTAACCGCATTGTTATTTGGCCATCGACGTAAAATGATACGCGGTATTATGCCTGGGGTTGATTGGAATAAATTCGGTTTAAATGGAACAGAACGGGCCGAAGAATTATCACCTGAAATATTTTCAAAAATAGCCCAATTTTTATGATATAATAAATACACAAACAGGATAAGGGAGAGAGAATGTCACTGTCTGTATTGCTATTTTTAGCCATTGTTTTTATGCTGGTTTTTGCGTTGCGTATTGCACGTATTGGAACATTGGTTGCATTTTTAATTGCTGGTATATTATCCGGACCATATATTTTTGATTTATTTCAATTAACTGAAACATGGAGTTTTCTGGGGGAATTAGGAATATTATTTTTGTGGTTTAATTTGGGGTTGGAAATCAATATGCGTCGTTTATGGGAAATGCGTCGAACGATATTTGGTTTTGGTATAACCCAGGTTATGATGGTGGCTGTGATGTTATTCCCAATATTGTTTGGGATAACTAATTGGTCGGTTATGGTATGCGTAATGGTCGCATTAATGTTGGCAATGTCCAGTACATCTGAAGATTTGCAATTATTGGCAGACAGAAATCAGGTAAATACAGATATGGGGCGTCAAACATTTTCCATATTATTATTTCAGGATTTGTTGTCGATTCCATTATTGGCAATGTTACCAGTGTTTGCCGGTAAAACGTTCAGTTTTGGTGCGTCTGTTATTGATATTACGGTATCGTCTGCTGCATTGGTGGTTGGGGCGGCTGTGGTTGGGCGTTTTGTTTTAAACCCATTGATGCGTCAGGTATCAAGATTAAAATCCAAAGAAGCATTTTTATTAGCAACAATGTTAAATATTGTATTCTGGGCTGTGATGATTACATTAATTGGATTGCCTGCCGGGCTGGGGGCATTCTTGGCCGGTATGTTGATGTCAGAAACAATTTATCGACATCAAATTGTTGCTGAAATCAGTCCATATGCAACACTATTTTTGGCATTCTTTTTCATTTCGTTGGGAATGGGATTAAATTTACCATTGTTGTTATCGCGTTGGTACATGATATTTGCGGGTGTTATTGGATTGGTTGCAGTTAAATTTTGGGCAATATTTATTGTGGCACGTGTTCGGCATGTGCCTATAAATGATGCAGCAAGAATTGCATTGATTTTATCCCAGGGTGGGGAATTTGGTTTGTTAATGTTACAGACAATGCGGACATCAGGGATTGATGTGTTATCAAATTCTCATCAAGAGATTTTAACCGCGACAATCATATTGTCCATAATGGTAACACCGTTGTTATTGGCGATTTATGATAGATTGCAAAGGTCTGGTAAATTGTTAACTCAGGCCGCAGCACAGGCAAAGAATATGCGTGGTGCAGATGCCCCGTCGGTTGTTATATGTGGTTTTGGACGTGTTGGTCAGATCGTTGCAAAAATGTTGACTATGCATAACGTTTCGTATGTTGCAATTGATTTGGGGGTTGATTCGGTAATGATGGGACGTGAGCGTGGTGATAATGTTGTATACGGTAATTGTAAAAATGCGGATGTTTTGCGTGAAATGGGCTTAAATCGTAATACACGTGCGGTTGTTGTTGCATTGGATAATGCGGCAGAATCACAAAATGTTGTACAAATTGTTCGTAGTATCGTCCCACGCGTAAAAATTTTTGCACGAGCACGTAATTTAGCAGAATCGCGTGTATTGGTCAAAGATGGGGCATCACAGGCATTACCTGAAACAATTGAAACATCATTTATGTTAGGTTATAACGTTTTAGGAATATTGGGGGTTGATGAAAAACAAATTGATGAAACATTGGATTTGTTGCGTGCGAATAATTATACGATGTTGGATGCGGATAATGCACCAGATAAATAAGTATATTTTATGTATAAATTAAATCGCATAACCATGATTGGATATGCGATTTGTATTTGATTTTGTATTATCGCGTGGTATATTTTGCTATGTAATTAAAGGGATGTATATGAAGAAAGGTTGGATAAAATATATTGCGATTGCGTTGGCAGTTATTGTTGCCGATGTTTTTTCCAAAGGTGTATTGTTATATATGGTATCGGGACATGTGCCGGTTGTGGGTACTGCCTGGGAATTGGTGCCGTATCCATATTTTATAACACATGTAACAAATTTTTTTAATATTGTATTTACATGGAATCCGGGGACGGCATTTTCATTATTTAGAAATATTGGTGAATTTGCACCATTGATTATAATTCTGTTAACCGCATTTGTTATTGGTTTTTTGGGACATTATATGTTCATGCGTGCTGAAAATGCGGAACGTATGCCATTGGCATTAATTTGTGGTGGCGCGTTTGGTAATTTAATCGATCGCATACGTTTTGGCGCGGTAATTGATTTCTTGGATTTTCATGTTGGTGCATGGCATTATCCGTCATTCAATGTTGCTGATATCTGTATATGTGTTGGTGTTGGGTTATATGCGTTGAATTGGTATGTTGCATATAAACGTCGTGGGGCAAAAAAATAAAAAGGTGAAAAATAAAATGGTTCAATTTTTAAATAATCAAAATTCTGGGTTTGCACAATGGAATGCAAATCGTAATGCAGAAAACAATAATAAAAAATTCCAATTAAAATCGTTTTTTATGTGGACGGGTGTATTCGTTGCATTGTTATGGATATTTGGCGGTTTTAATAAAATAAATGTCGATAATACAAACATAAAGTTTTTGGATGATATAGATATTTCTGATGTGCCAGCGGATGAATTTAATTCTGAAAAAATATCCGCACGTGTTCAGGGATTACGAATTTCAAATATTAAATTAAATGATTTTTCGGATAATGCGTCTGCGGTTACATTATTGGACTGTGCAGAATGTTATGCAGAAATCGGTTTTCAAATGACGGGGACCACGGGGCCTATGGCGAATACGGTATGGACACGTGAAGGCACCGCATATATTTGGCGTGCCACAGATGGTGTTACATATCGACGTGAATTTACAATTGATGGAAATATTGTAACGATTACAGATACTATAAATAATGTAACACATCATGATGTATCTGTGGCCCCATTTGTACGTATGGCACGTGACGTAAAAAATAAAAATACGGGTGTTGATACAGGGGCAATTGCATATATAAATTCAGATATTGAAAATATTGATTGGATTGATTTAGATAAAAAGTCATATATGTATTCAACTGTTAATGGTTTTTTAGGATTTGCAGATCAGTATTGGGAAACAATTGCCCAGGTAAATGCATCAGATCAAACAATGCGTATTCGTAAAAATGCAAATATTTATGTTGCCGATATAAATGTTGCACCGGTTGTATTGTCGGCTGGACAATCGCGTTCGTTTACAACGCAAATGTTTGCCGGACCACGTGATCAGGTTACTTTGGATGTTGCTGCCGGTAAAATTATTGGAATAAATAAAACCATGGATTACGGGACGTTTGCATTTTTGACACGACCGATGTTATGGTCATTAAATTCATTAAATTCCATTGTTGGTAATTATGGTATTGCGATTATCTTATTTACAATAATGTTACGTTTATTGATATGGCCATTGACGCGTAAATCATTCACATCAATGATTGCTATGCAAAAAATGCAACCGGAAATGGCACGTATTCAAAAATTATATGCGAATGATAAGGCCCGTATGCAGATGGAATTGTTGCGTTTATATCAAACACATAAAACATCACCGATGTCCGGGTGTTTGCCGATGTTGATTCAGATTCCGATTTTCTTTGCTTTGTACAAAGCGTTATTGGTGTCCGTTCAAATGCGCAGTGCACAGTTTTTATGGATATCTGATTTGGCGGTTATGGATCCATATTTTATACTGCCGATATTGATGGGGGGAACAATGTGGTTGCAACAAAAAATGCAAAATACAACACGTACAACATCGAATGGTAATGACATGGCGGTTGCAACACAGCGTGCAATGCGTTGGATGCCGATTATATTTACGGTTATGTTTGCGTTTTTCCCAGCGGGATTGGTTCTGTATTGGACAGTATCAAATCTGTGCGGAATCGTTCAAATTTATATTTTGCAAAAACGTGCAAAATAATAAAACGAACCGCCACTTTTGTGGCGGTTTGTTTTAACGTATTTTAACATGTAATAAAATGTGTAAAGTGTATAGATGTTTATTACATATGGTGACGCTTAAATAAAACATATTTTATAATATGTTTTTTTCTGTTTTTGGTATTTAAAATGCACCTTGTAATCAAGGTAATGTATTGTGTTATAATAAAAAGATAAAATAATATGTGAATTGTAATATGTTTTATATACCATGTAACGTAATTTTGTGCGGGATTGATTTATGTTTGTGGAAATGTGGTTGGATAAAAAAAATATATGCTTGCCATTAGGGCAAGCATATATTTTTTTACATTGGTATTGGTGGGAAACAATCGCCACCTGTTTCGGGGCAACAATTAAATCCCTGTTCGCCCATATCTGTGTATATTTCACCGGTACAACAACCATTGGTATCTGGGACGGTGCCGTCTTCACATGTGATTGTTGCAGCCTGTGGTTCGGATTCTGGGGTGGCGGGTTTTGCAAATGGGTTTTCAATCGCACCATTTTCATCGTATTTTAAGCCCAAGACATTTTCATTGTATTTTTTAGTGCCTATTTCGCCCCCACCAATTGAGGCTATGCTGTTTTGATTGGAACTGCTTTTTTGATTGTTGTACACGGCCTCTTGCTTGGCGTTATTAATTGCCTTGTAACTTAATGTCTGACAGTAAAATTCAATTGTTGTGAAATCGTATCCTTTTTTTTGCATTTTTTCTTGTGCATCTTCACCTGTTTTTGCATGACAAGAACCATCAGATTTACAGTCACAAAATTCATCACGGTTAATACTGAATGAACGTGCCTGGCCAACCCATGACCCATCATTGTAATCAGGGGTGGGCCTGGAAATTCTGGATAAATCGGCTCGTTCATTGCGTATGTCTCGCATGTCTCCAATATTCTTTTGTTGATTTTTTACAGAACATTTTTTTGAATTATCATCCCCACATGTAATAACCAAATCATTTGGTGAATACACGGTTATACGTGTGCCGGCGGCAATGGAAAATGGGGGAACGGTATTATCCAACATATCAACCATTAATTTTTGTGCAATTTGATTCCACGCCGTAACAATTTCATTTTTTGCCAATTCCGATGAACGAACCGTTCCCGATTGCACGACGGTATTATTATCCAAATTAATTTGATTTATAAATTTATCGGATATTGGGGCAATCATATTTACCGCCGCCGGAACAATTGCCGTTAACATTGGCATAACCATTTGTTGAACATAATCGGTACTGCCGTGGCCGGGAACACCGGAACGCCCCTGTGAATCCCCAGAAAACGGGTGGTCAGTATCAATATTACCAAAATTAAACTCAACACCATTTGGTAAAATAAATTGATACCATTTTATGTCCATTCGGCCGATTGATTTATATGGGCCTGGCAACGTTCCAGTAACATATCCCAATAATAATGTTCCGGTTGGTATAATAACTGTGCGGCCATTGTCTGAATATACATTACGGTCAACTGTTGCACGGACGGGCAAAGAAATGCTGCCCAATTTATCGTTATACAGTGATGGGTCTGCACGAACCTCTGATACTATTGTGGCGGGAATCGGTTTATATTGACGTAATACAAATGTTCTGTCAAATGGATCTGACGAAAATATGGCTTCGCCACTGGTTCCAACAATTGTAGTATCCTGTTTACGGGTTATGTTTAATCCGGTGTCAATATTGCGGGCGGCATTTTCACCTTCTTTGGCATTTGGATTGAAACGTGTCATTCCACCACCAGATGGTTTAAAAGATTCAATGGAATCCAATTGTTTTGCACGGTTAATATTTTTTTGTTGTTTGGATGATAATTGTGGTAATACGCCGTTGGTACGAATATTGGTGCGCCCCATATGGTCGGCATCGGTTCCAATTTTTTTACCTGCATTATTTATATCATAAATCATACCTGTATCTGGATTATATTTACCGGTTGGGGTGTCACATTTTTTATCGGAAAATGGGTGAAAATAATATGAACCTTTTTCGGGACGTATCCAACCAATTTGTTTACCGGTTGTGTCGTATCCCGGAAATGCAAAATCTGAACACGATTCGGCACGTGGAACAACGTTTGATTTTTCTGGTGCGGGTGATATGGGTTGTGATACAGTTTTTTCTGTTTTTGTATTATTTACCTTTGGGGTGTCAATAATATCTATCATGTCATCCGTATCATCAATATTGTCATATTCGTCTGGCGTGATTGTTGGTATGGTGGATGTTGCTGTTGGTGTTGACGCAACAACATCTTTTTCCACAGGGGGCGTTGTCACCGTTTTTTCAGACGTTGCATTTTTATCTGTGTAATCTATTTTTTTATTTTGTGTTTCACTTTCAGTGTTGGTTGTTACAATTTTTTTTGTGTTTTTTGCACCAACAACAAATTCAATGGTGTCCGTTTTTTGCATTTCATCTGGTTGTGCAGCAACATGCCATTTAATTGTTAGTGTGGCCTTTTCTGCCATCATTTCCACGTTTGGTTTATATTTTATTGTTATTGTGCATGTTATTTTGTCATCAATTTCACCAATATGTGAACATGTTTCCTGTGGTTGGGTCATACCCGCAATTTCTGGGGCAAATTCAACTGATAATACTTTTGCCGCCGCAGAGGCACCGATTGTAAATGTTTCTGTTTTTGTTACATTCAGGGGGGTATCTGTCCAATCAATGGATTTTGAATCCGGAGTGATTGTTAAATTGACGGGTGTATCATCGTCAACAACGGTGGCAGATTTGTGGTCTGTTAACACCAATGTTAACATTATCAAAACTAATATGAACGCTGCCGCCAATAATAACCATTGGGTATTTTTGGGTATTGATTGCAGGTTAAAAATATTTTTCTTTATCAGCTTCATTGTAATCTAATCTACCAATATAATTTTTATTGAATACGAACCACACTGCAACTGGTGCCACTGAATTTTAATAATTTGTCACACAGTGTTTGTGCCACGTCAATATCCGATAATGGACCAATACGTAAACGATACAGGCGTGCAGTTGATGATGCGGCCCCCAAATCACCAACACCCTGTTCATCAACGGCAAAGAATACTTTGTCTTTGTATGGTGTTAATAAACCTTGACCATTTTCACCACTGAATTTTGATAATAATCCGGCCCAATAATCATCTAATGCTTTGACAGAAGTGTCTGCCTTTAATTCAACGGCAACACCGTTTTGATTGCTGGTAATTAATGGGATATTTGTTTGTGGTAAATATGAACCGGCCGTTACACGTTCTGTTGGTATCATTGTTAATCCCGTATTGGTGCCATAATTTTGTGACGCGGAATACGATGTTGGCATATAATAACCAGCACCTGAATTATTTGGCATATTACCCATCATAACGGGGGTTCCAGTATAGTTCATTCCGCCCATGTTAATTGCATTTTGATTCATTGTATATGCAATGTTATTTAACGATTGATTGGACATCATGGATTGGGCAACATTTGCCTCGGCCAATGCCATAACAGATGCGGTATCGGCAATTAAGAATGGTTTTTCACGTTTTTTTATACATACCAAACGTTGACCACTGCGCAGCACCATATCACCGACCGCTTCGACAATTAATAGACGCCCATCTTCGCCATCTGTGCGGAAACCAACCGGGGCTTCCCCACCTTCGACTAACAGTGATACAACCGGACGTTGTGTCATCGCAATAACTTTGTCACCAAAATCAATGTATGTAAATATTCTATCACGCCATACACGTTCGGGGGCGATAACATAATCATCTGGATTTGGAACAAATATATCTAAATCAAATCTGAACTCAGATGGATCTATTTTCATTGATTTTATCCATCCATAATCTTCGCCGTCAACACCAACGACACTTTGGGCAGGGGCTGATTTTTTAAATATAGACTTTGCACCACCTGATGTAACAGTGGTATTTGCAGCACCCGGTAATGTGGCATTGCCATCCAAAACAATATCAACCTGGGAATATGTAATTTCACTGGCATTTCGGGGTTCGCTGCGCAAATAAAATATGTATTTATTACCTGATTTACCTGTTACAATCAAATTTGTATCCGAACCTTGATTTTCGGGCGCCGGACTGATGAACATTGTGCGATCGCCCTGGGTGGCATCAATGGCAAACAAACCGTTGTCACCAACAACGGCATCTGCAATTTGTTCGCCATTTGGCAATGTTAACATTGTTACCATCCCATTACGTAATTTGATTGGTAACACACTGCCCGCGGCCCATGATAATTGTGCATATCCAGGTTTGCTGCTGCCACTGGTCATATTGGCACTTGGATTGTCCCAAGCCGTTTGTACACCGTAATCGTCTGCAAATGAGATATTAGTCATCATTGCCAATACCAAACAGAATATAGATGTATTTAATTTGACTGCATCTCTTAATAACATGTCAACATTCCTTAGCTTTGTATGTCTGTTAATAGATTCCGTTTTGATTACCAATCATTTGGTATCCAATATTTAATGGGTCACCGTTATCGGATTCTATTTTATATTCTGATACACGTAATCCCAATGGATTATCTAAAATTTCGAACCATTTCATTGGGCTGGTGTTTTCTTGTTCTAATTTTATTACGATTGTATAATCTTTTTGGTATTCCTGTCCACTAATATCTGTGCAAAAATATTTAAATTCTGCTGAATATGTATCGTGTGTTCGTGGTGTTAATGCACCGTCTTTGAATTCAACGCGACACGTAAAATAATTCCCCAATACGTTGTTCATCATGACTGCCCATAATTTTGTTTGGGTAAATTCTTGGAATACGGGTGTTGTTGACCATGCACGAACTAGCCCGCCCGCATTATTTGACCAACGATTATGCATTTCATTCACATTTGGAACAATTTCATTCCGCACCCGTATGTATTCGCGTATAAATGAACGTTTGTACCAATCCATGTTTTTATTTGTCGGTGGAATTTCGCTTAAAATTATCTGCAAATCATTTTGTGGTCTGGCTGATAAAAAAAACACTTGGGGGCGATTAATGGGGAACATTTTATATAAGGTTACAACCAATGTTGTTAAAACAACTAACGCGCCGGCCAATACAAAGGTCATCAATCTGGACAGTAAAACTGGTGGCTCTATGCGGTTTTGCACAATAAAATTCCCTCGCTTTCATTAATTCTTTGATAATTGTAGACAAAAATTGTTGCGTTGTGCAAGTAAAAAAGCGGTTAAATTAAATCTAAGTTGGGTTGTGTGGTCAAAAAACGCTTGCGTGAATGTGGATAAAAAAGTATAATATTTATACTTGATTTTTTTGTCGGGTGTGATACTGTATCGCGGACCATGTGGATTGTGTGTGGTTGTTTGTGTGCAGTTATAATCAATACAGGGGCTTAGTTCAACGGTAGAATATCGGTCTCCAAAACCGCGGATAAGGGTTCGATTCCTTTAGCCCCTGCCAAGAAGATTCTGGACTGTTATGCGGTTAATGGTCGGAAATTATGGATAATTTTTATGAAAAAAGTACTGGAATATATTAAATCGGTTCGTAACGAATGGTTTAAAATCGTATGGCCGGCGCGTGATTCGGTTGTGCGGGCAACGATGATGATTTTGTTTTTTTCAGGTTTGGCAGCTTTGTTTTTCTTTTTAGTTGATGGGTTGCTGAATATGTTGGTTAGTTGGATTTTCTAAAACGTACAAAAGGGTGTGCAATGGAAAATAATATGCAATGGTTTGTTGTAAATGTTCATACGGGGTGTGAAGATAAAGTTGCGCGTGGTTTGCGTGAACAAATTGATAAGCGTCGATTGAATGCGTTGTTTGGGGAAATTTTGGTTCCTACACGTGAAGTTACCGAGATTAAGGGTGGAAAGCGTGTGAAAACTGAAAAGAAGTTTTTTCCAGGGTATATTGTTGTTCAAATGGTTTTGAATAATGAAACCTTTTCGTTGGTAAAATTGATGCCTCAAGTTGTTATGTTTTTGGGGGCAAAAAATAAACCTATTGCAGTCAGTGAAGAAGAAGCACGTCGTTTGTTGAAACAGGTTGAAGATGGTGCGTTTTCTACGGATGTTGCAGAATATTCTGTTGGACAAGAGGTTCATGTTACGGATGGGCCGTTTGCGGGCTTTAATGGTATTGCAGCCGAAGTTGATAATTTAAAACAAAAAATGACTGTTAGTATTTTGGTTTTTGGACGTGAAACTAGTGTTGAGTTAGATTTTACACAGGTTGAACGTATCTAAGTGAAAGATTTTTGTGGATTTTTAGAATTTTTTCTATAAAATTCTGCAAGAATGTCGTGGTGGATGGGCCACATCGTACCACGTGACTCGATAAAAAATGGAGTAAAAACAATGGCAAAAAAAGAATTAAAAGGGATAGTTAAAATAGTTGTCCCTGCAAAACAGGCGAATCCTGCCCCTCCAATTGGACCGGCGTTGGGTGCGGCTGGTGTTAATATTGCAGAATTCTGCAAACAATTTAATGATAAAACATCTGATAAAGAACCTGGAATGCCGATTCCATGTATTATTACAGTTTATACAGATCGCAGTTTTGAATTTGTTATGAAATTGCCGCCTGTGTCGTATTATATTAAAAAGGCATTAGGGTTGAAACTTGGTTCGCATAAGCCAGGTCGTGATTTTGTTGGTAAGATCAGCCAAGAACAAATAAAACAAATTGCGGAAAATAAAATGCCGGATTTGAATTGCTCTACCATTGAATCTGCGATGAATATTGTTGCGGGTCAGTGCCGTTCTATGGGCGTAAAGGTGGAGGATTAAGATATGAAGATTACCAAAAGACAGAAAGCGTGGGCACAATTGGATCGGGAAAAGGTTTATTCTTTGGCTGATGCGATCGAAGCATTACGTGGATATGTATCTAAAAAATTTGATGAAAGCTTGGAAGTTGCGATTCGTTTGGGAATTGATGTGACCAAGGCTGATCAAAATATTCGTGGTATGTTGTCTTTGCCAAATGGAACGGGTAAAACTGTTCGTGTTGCGGTGTTTACTGTAAACAGTGCGGACGAAGCTAAAAAAGCTGGGGCCGATGTTGTTGGTGGCGAAGATTTAATTGAAAAAGTTGCAGCGGGTGAAATTAATTTTGACCGCGTTATTGCAACACCTGATATGATGCCAAAAATGTCAAAGGTTGCACGTATATTGGGACCAAAGGGTTTGATGCCTAATCCAAAATTGGGGACGGTAACAAACAATGTAGCAGAAGCTGTTGCAACAGCCAAAGCGGGTCAGATTGAATACCGTGCCGAAAAGAAGGGGATTATTCATGCAGGTGTTGGTAAGATGTCATTTACAACAGAACAATTGGTTGAAAATGTAAATGCATTGATTGAACAATTAAAGAAAGTAAAACCTGTATCCTCTAAAGGCCAATATATCTTGGGTGCGTCTGTTGCGACGACACAAGGTCCGGGCTTGAAGATAGAGGTAAAATAATAAAGCATATGGTGTGTAATTGAATGTTGCACACCATAAACAGATTTCTGTCCGAGACTGATGGTGCCACAGAAAAGATTGGCTTAATTCCCATCATAGACAAAGATAAAATTCTTTGGGGCAGGAACCAAGGCCCCATTCTGGGAAACCGGATGGAAAGTTTAACAAAACGGGGGTTGCGAAATTTTCGCAATCAGGATAAAGGATAAAAGATATGAGACGCGAAGAAAAATCAGATTTGATTTCTGCGTTGCAGTCGTCCTTGAAAGAAGCAGACGGTATTTTCGTTATTGAAAATCATGGTTTGACCGTAAAAGAAATGGAAACATTGCGTAATGAATTGCGCCCAATGGTTTCTTTGTTCAAGGTGGTTAAAAACCGTTTGATGAAATTGGCGTTGAAAGACACTGATTTTGCACCTGTATCCGATATGATGAAACGTCCAACAGCGGTTGCGGTTGCAACTGATTCGTTGGCAGTTACCAAAGTGTTGGCCAAATTTGCGGATGAACATCCAAATTTGACAATCGTTGGTGGTAAAATGGATGCAGATGTTCTGGATGTGAACGGCGTTGTGCAATTATCCAAATTACCATCCTTGTTGGAAATTCGTGGAACAATCGCACGTATTTTGGCCGAACCGGCATCGCGATTGGCACGTGTTTCTGCCGAGTATGGGAAGAAAAACTAATCATCAAAATATAACGTTTTGATTATATAAAAACTAGGAGTTAAAAAATGGCAGACATTCAAAAATTGGTTGAAGAATTGTCAAAATTGTCAGTTTTGGAAGCAGTTGAATTGTCCAAAGCTTTAGAAGAAACATGGGGCGTTAGTGCCGCTGCTGCTGTTGCAGTTGCAGCCGGTCCAGCCGCAGCCGCAGTTGAAGAAAAAACAGAATTTGATGTTGTTTTGGCCGAAGCTGGTGCAAATAAATTAGCTGTTATCAAAGCAGTTAAAGATATTACAGGTTTAGGTTTGGGTGAAGCAAAAGCTTTGGTTGAATCTGCACCAAAAGCTATTAAAGAAGCAGTTGCAAAAGATGAAGCTGAAAAAATGAAAGCTACATTGGAAGCAGCTGGTGCCAAAATCGAATTGAAATAATTTGATAATGGCGGAACAGTTTTTGTTCCGAAAAAGGGTGTTGTGATACCCACCGTCGAAAGCCCGCTTGGGAAGTGTTTTTCCAAGCGGGCCATGAGACGTTAAAACGTATATAGAAATATTTGTTTGCAAAGCGCACGGAAAAAAAGGATTGAGATCTATGGCAGTCATTCAAAAATTTAGAAAATCTTTTGGAAAAAGTTTTTTGCAAACCCCGCTTCCTGATTTGGTTGAAATTCAGTACGATTCGTACCGAGATTTTTTACAGGCAGATGTAGCCCCAGAAAACAGAAAAAATATTGGGTTACAGAATGTATTCAAATCTATGTTCCCAATTAAAGATTATGCGGGAATTGCTGATTTGGAATTCATTGAATATACATTGGACCAGCCTGTTTATACGGTTAAAGAATGTATGTTGCGTAATATGACATATTCCAGCAAATTGAAGTTGAAGCTGAGGTTGATTTTATGGGATGTCGCAGAAGACGGCAAAAAGACTTTACGCGATATCAAAGAACAAGAGATATTTATGGGCGAAGTGCCGTTAATGACTGAACGCGGCAGTTTTATTGCGTCTGGGGTTGAACGCGTTATTGTTTCACAAATGCATCGTGCCCAAGGTGTTGTTTTTGATACAACCAAAGAATCGAAGATTGCTGGCAATCAAACAACGTATACCGCGCGCATTATTCCAGAACACGGCAGTTGGATTGATTTTGAAGAATCCAAAGGTGTAATTTATGTTCGCATAGATCGTCGTCGTAAAGTTCCGGCAACTGTTTTGTTGCGCTGTTTACCCGCAGCAGAAGATGAAAAGAAATGGATTGCAGATCCACATAAAACAACAATCCGTGGTATGGATGATACAGAAATTTTGGGTGCATTCTACAAACGTATTGCATTAAATTTTGATGGTAAATTGTGGTGTGGGGAAACATCTGTATTCGAAGGATTGGATAAATATCGTTTGAATTATGATTTGATTAATCCAAAAGATAAAAAGGTTTTGGCATCCAAGGGTGATCGTATAAATGCTAAACGTTTGGCGAAAATTACATCTGCGGCCAAAGAATTTGGTGTTGTGACAGAAAGCCTGATTGGTGAGTATTTGTTTGATACAATTAAAAATGGTGATGAGGTTATTTTCCCAGCCGGTACAGAAATCACAGAAGAAGTTTTGGCAGATTTAGAGAAAATGGATGTCAAAAATATTTCATTGATTTCAATTGATAATGCAACAATCAGTGCACATATGCGTAATACTTTGGTTGCAGATAAAACAACCAACCGTGAAGAAGCCTTAATCGAAATATATAATATTATTCGTCCGGGTGAACGTCCGACGTTAGAAGCTGCAATAAATTTATTTATGCGTCAAGGTTTTGATGCAGCGTATTATGATTTGTCAGCGGTTGGTCGTTTCAAAATGAACAAGCGTTTGAAAATAGAAACAGGTAAAAAACCAGAAGATGAACGTTTGTTAACCAAAGGCGATTTCTTAGCAGTGTTGAAGACATTAACCAATATTATTGATCGTAAAGATACGATTGATGATATTGATAATTTGTCGAATCGTCGTGTTCGTATGGTTGGTGAATTGTTAGAACAGAATTTCCGTACAGGTATGGTTCGCATAGAACGATTGGTTCGTGAAAGTTTGTCCAGCCCGAATATTGCAAACATGCAACCACAGGATGTCGTTAATGTAAAACCATTGATGTCGTTGGTTTCTGAATTTTTGGGAACGTCACAATTGTCTCAGTTTATGGATTCGTATAATCCATTGTCTGAATTGGAACATAAACGTCGTATTTCTGCATTGGGACCTGGTGGTTTGAATCGTGATCGTGCCGGTATTGATGTTCGTGACGTTCATCCAACGCACTATGGTCGTTTGTGCCCAATTCATACCCCAGAAGGTGCAAATATTGGTTTGATTAACCATTTGTCGACATATGCGCGTGTAAATCCATATGGTTTCATTGAAACGCCATATTATGTTGTAGAAAACAGCAAAATTACCGATAAAATGGTATATTTGACTGCGGATGAAGAATTGGGACATAAAATTGCCCAGGGAAATACCCCGACAACATCTGCAGGTGTTTTAGCTGAAGAAATGGTTACCGCACGTGTTGATGGTGAATTTACTATGGTTCCGAAAGATGAAATCGATTTGATTGACGTTGAACCACGTCAGGTTGTATCGATTGCAACTGGGTTGATACCGTTCGTTGAAAATGACGACGCTAACCGTGCATTGATGGGATCGAACATGCAGCGTCAGGCGGTTCCATTGTTGCGTGTTCAGGCACCATTAGTTGGTACAGGTATTGAACGTGAGGTTGCACGTGATTCACGTACAGGGACGGTGGCAAAACATAGTGGGGTTGTTGAATCTGTTGATGCAAACCGTATCGTTGTTAAGTGTATGAATAGTCGCAACGTTGTAACTGGGGTTGATATTTATAATTTGGAAAAATTTGAACGCAGCAACAGTGAAACGTTAATCCATCAAAAACCGTTGGTTCGTGTTGGTGATCGCATCGCGGCCGGGGATATTATTGCGGATGGTTCGTCTATGAATTATGGCGAATTGGCGTTGGGACGTAATGTATTGGTTGCATTTATGCCATGGCGTGGATACAACTATGAAGATTCTATTGTTATTTCTGAACGTATTTCACGTGAAGATGTTTTCACTTCGGTTAAGATTGTTGAAAAAGAATTCCGTGTTCGTGATACACAATTAGGACCAGAAACATTAACACGTGATATTCCAAATGTTGGTGAAGAAGCGTTAAAGAATTTGGACGAATCAGGTATTATTTATGTCGGTGCCCGTGTAAAGCAGGGTGACATATTGGTTGGCCGTGTTTCGCCAAAATCTGAAACGTTGTTGACACCAGAAGAAGCCTTATTACGCAATATCTTTGGCGAAAAGGCATTGAATGTAAAAGATACTTCTTTGCGTGTTGGTCCAAATGAGGAAGGAACTGTTATTGGGGTTAATGTTTTAACACGTCATGGTGTTAAAAAAGATGAACGTACCCAAATGATAGAACTGCAAAAAATTGAAAAGATTAACAAGGATCGAGAAGAAGAAACGAATATTATTGAGAAAGGTTTTGCGGATCAGATATTCCAAATTGCAGAAGGGCAAATCATTGATTCAGGTACCGGCAGTTTGAAACCATTTGTTGGTAAAAAATTAACCCAAGAAGTATTCGATGGTATCAGACCAGCAGACGTCAAAAAATTGGTTGTGCGTAATAAAGAAGCGCAAATCAAGATTGATGAATTGCGTGAACAACATGTCGCAAAATTAAAGGCTTTGAATGAAAAAGCCGATGCCGAAGTTGCCAAAGCAACAGAAAGCAATTCTTTAAGTGCAGGTGACTTAAAAGAAGTTAAAGTTTACATTGCACATAAAATGAAATTGCAACCTGGTGATAAAATGGCTGGACGTCACGGTAATAAAGGTATTGTGTCAAAGGTTGTTCCGGTCGAAGATATGCCACACTTGGCGGATGGTACACCGGTTGATTTGGTGTTGAATCCATTGGGTGTGCCTTCACGTATGAATATTGGTCAGATTTTGGAAACCCACCTTGGTATGGCTGCCCGTGCATTGGGTGAACAAATTGGTCAGGTATTGGAAGAAGTTAAACAGAAACGTGCTGTTACAGACGATTTGCGTTCTGTTATGGGTAAAATATACGGTAAAGACGTTGCAGAAAAATTAGAAAAGATGACGGATACCGATGTTCGTGCTGAAGCAGCTTTGTTACGCGATGGTGTTCCAATGGCAACCCCAACGTTTGACGGTGCGACACCTGATGATATTCATAATATGTTGAAATTGGCAAACTTGCCTGAAACTGGTCAGTTCGATTTGTACGATGGTATGACGGGTGAAAAATTTGCACGTCCTGTAACCGTTGGTGTAATGTACATGTTGAAATTGCATCATTTTGTAGACGAAAAGATTCACGCACGTTCTGTCGGCAGTTATTCATTAGTAACCCAACAGCCATTATCTGGAAAAGCGCACATGGGTGGTCAGCGTCTGGGTGAAATGGAGGTTTGGGCATTGGAGGCACATGGTGCAGCACATTTGTTGCGTGAAATGCTGACTGTAAAATCTGATGATATTGCCGGCCGAAATAAAATGTATGAATCGATTATTTCTGGCAGTGATGATATTCAAACCGGAACGCCCGAAGCGTTTAATGTGTTCGTTCGCGAATTACGTGGTTTGGGTTTAGCATTGACACCAAAGAAAATCGACTAAGAATCAAAATTGATCGGGTGGGATTTTTCTCATTCGGTCAATATGGATATTCAATTTAACGCGACTTGAAAAGGAGCAGAATTTATGACAAATATGTTGCAGAAGATATTTGGACAAATAGAAAATAAAGAGCAATTTGACGCATTGCGTATTACCATTGCGTCACCAGAAGAAATTCTGTCGTGGTCTCATGGAGAGGTAAAAAAACCAGAAACGATTAATTATCACTCGTTAAAGCCAGAGGCAGAAGGTTTGTTTTGTCAGCAGATTTTTGGCCCAGTCAAAGATTATGAATGTGCATGTGGAAAATATAAAAGAATAAAATTCCGTGGTGTTGTTTGTGAACGTTGTGGTGTTGAGGTTGGCTCGTCATCTGTTCGTCGCGAACGTATGGGACATATTAAATTGGCAATACCTGTTGCACATACATGGTTTTTACGCGAAGGTAAAATCGCAACATTGTTAAACAATTTGCCACAGAAAAAATTAGAGCAGGTTATTTCATATGATGCATACATCGTTATCGAACCTGGTTTGACTAATTTGAAACAGTATGATGTTATCAGTGAAGATGAATATCAAAATGCTGTTGAAGAATTTGGGGCGGATGCGTTTCGTGTCGGTATTGGGGCCGAAGGCGTTCGCAGCATAATTGCAAACTTAGATATGGGTGATGAACGGACTCGTTTGCGTGCAGAATTGCCGGAAACGAAATCTGAATCTAAACGCAAGGCAATGATTAAGCAATTGAAATTGGTTGAAGCGTTTTTGGATTCAAAAACAGATCCTGCGTGGATGTTGCCAGATATTTTGCCGGTAATACCACCAGATATGCGTCCATTGGTAACGTTAAATGCAGGGAATATTGCAGCATCTGATTTAAATGATTTGTATCGTCGTGTTATTATACGTAATAATCGTTTAAAGCGTTTCATGGAAATGCATGCGCCTGAGATTATTGTTCGTAATGAAAAACGTATGTTACAAGAAGCTGTTGATTCTTTATTCGATAATGGACACAAGGCACGACCAATGGTTTCACAAAACCGTCGTCCATTAAAATCATTATCTGATTCTTTGCGTGGTAAATCAGGACGTTTCCGTATGAATTTGTTGGGTAAACGTGTTGATTATTCTGGACGTTCTGTTATTGTGTCTGGGCCAAGTTTGAAATTACATCAGGTTGGTTTGCCAAAGGCAATGGCATTAGAATTGTTTAAACCATTTGTTTTTGCACGTTTGTTGGCTGGTGATTATGCGAATACATTGAAAACAGCCCGCAAAATGGTTGAAAATGGTGAAGATATCGTATGGGAAATTTTGGAAAAGGTTATCTATGAACATCCGGTTTTGTTGAACCGTGCACCAACGTTGCATCGTTTGTCATTGTTGGCATTTGAACCTGTTTTGATTGAAGGCAAGGCCATACGTTTACATCCATTGGTTTGTGCTGGATTTAATGCCGACTTTGACGGTGACCAGATGTCTGTTCACGTTCCAATTTCATTAGAGGCTCAATTAGAGGCCCGTACATTGATGTTGGCATCAAATAATGTATTGTCGCCAGCAAATGGTAAACCAATGATTGTTCCAACACAGGACATGGTTTTGGGGGTTTACTATATTTCATTGATTAATGGTGAACACACTGAAAAATCGTCACGTTTTGCCAGTATGGATGAAGTAAAAATGGCGTTGGAAAACAAAACCATTACTTTACATACTCCAATTATTGCCCGTATCAACGGTAAAATTTATAAAACAACCGCTGGACGTATGATTTTGGGACAATTGTTGCCACAATCAGATAATATGCCATTTGATTTGGTAAACAAAGTTATGGGCAAAAAAGAAATTGAATCTTTGTTGGCAACAACTTATGAACGTTGTGGTGACAAGGCGATGATTATTTTAGCCGATTCGTTAAAAAATACTGGTTTTGAACAAGCAGCCCGCAGTGGTATTTCAATTGGTTTCGATGATATTGTGATTCCTGTTGAAAAGAAATCCATGATAGAAGAGGCAAACAAAGCAGCTGAAGAAATCGAAGGACAATATCAAAACGGTTTGTTATCTGGTGGCGAACGTCATAACAAATTGATTGATTTGTGGCAGAAAACAACAGATAAATTGGCTGATTTGGCATATGCTGCATTGGGTAAAACGACCGGTGATAATTGGAACTCGGTTTTGATGATGGCGTTGTCTGGTGCCCGTGGTTCCAAGAACCAGATTAAACAGTTGTCTGGTATGCGTGGTATGATGGCAAAACCTGATGGTTCGATTATTGAAGTTCCAATTATTTCGAACTTTAAAGAAGGTTTGACAATGGCAGAATACTTTACGTCTACACACGGTGCACGTAAGGGTATGTCAGATACGGCGTTAAAAACAGCTGATGCTGGATATTTGACACGTCGTTTGGTTGAATTGGCACAAAATACAGTTATTACAGAGCATGATTGTGGAACATCTGAATACATTACTGCAAAACCTGTCTATCAAGGTGCAACATTGTCTGTTGCATTGGGTGATGTTGTATTTGGACGTACCGCTGCACGTGATATTATTCATCCAATTACCAAAGAAATGATAGTTCCAGCGGGTGAATACATTGATAAGGTTGCCGCCAGAAAAATTAATGAATCTGGTTTGCCATCTGTTGATGTTCGCAGTGTTTTGACATGTTGCAGTGATGGTTTGTGTGCAAAATGTTACGGTATGGACTTGTCTCGTAATGCTTTGGTTCATGTTGGTGAAGCTGTTGGGGTTATTGCGGGACAATCTATTGGTGAACCTGGAACGCAGTTGACATTGCGTACCTTCCATATTGGTGGTATTGCTGGTGGCAGTGCGGAAAGTCATTTTATTGAAGTTCCGGTTGCTGGTAAAATAGAATTAACGGGTGTAAATACGATTAAGAATTCTGTTGGTCGTGTTGTTGTTTTGTCACGCAATGGTAAATTGTCTGTTGTTGATGAAGCTGGAACACAGTTGTTCACAGCAGATTTACCGTATTCGTCAATGTTGATTGTTAATGATGGAGATATGGTTGAAAAAGGCGCCAAGGTTGCGGAATGGGATCCATATTCCAATACAATAATTGCAGAAAAAGACGGTATCGTTCAATTCAAAGATTTGGTAGAAAACGTTTCTTATCAAGAAGAAGTTGATCCAATGACAGGTATCGTTTCTCGCAAGGTTATTAATTGGAAAGCGAATACTAAAAAAGCATTGAACCCATCAATTACATTGGTTGATGAAAAGGGTAATGTTGTATCTTTGGGCGGTAAGAAGATTGCCGAATATATGGTTCCAACATATTCTGTGTTGAATGTTGCAAATGGTGCAACAGTTGCAGCTGGGGATGTTTTGGCCCGTATTCCGGTACAGGCGAAAAAGACGGGGGATATTACCGGTGGTTTGCCACGTGTTAATGAATTATTAGAAGTTCGTCGTCCTGCAAATCCTGCATTGTTGGCAGAAATAGATGGTACGGTTGAATTGGAAGATGCAAAATCTAAGATAATAATTCGTATCGAACCAGATGATGGATCTGCCCCATTCGAATATGCTGTACCAAAGGGAACGAATTTGTTAGTTCGCAGCGGTGATGTTGTTCGCAAAGCCGATAAATTGGTTGATGGTGATTCAGTTCCACAAGATATTTTGCGTATTTTGGGACAGAAAGCATTGGCAACATTTATGGTTGAACAGATTCAGCAGGTTTATCGTTTGCAGGGTGTAAGCATCAACGATAAACATATTGAAATCTTGATACGTGAAATGACTCGTCGTGTTGAAATTACAAATCCGGGGGATACTGGATTCTTGATGGGACAGGTTGTTGATCGTGTTGACTTTGAAGAAGAAAATGCACGTGTTGCACGTGATGGTGGTAAATTGGCCGAAGCATCTCAGGTGTTGGTTGGTTTGACCCGTGCATCATTAACGTCGCGTTCATTTATATCAAATGCATCTTTCCAACAAACCACAAAAGTATTGGTAGATGCAGCGATTTCTGGTTCAACTGATAAATTGGTTGGTATCAATGAAAACCTGATTGTTGGTCGTTTGATTCCAATTGGTACGGGTGCATATGTCCGTCGTGTTCGTGAAATTGCCAAAGCCGAAGAAAAGGCAGAAAAATTGGCACGCGAAGGCGGGGAACAACAACAGTTGATGGATATATAATCCATTAAGATCGTTTCTTTGGTACATACAATTTATGTGCCAAAGGGACAATAAAGATTGCGGATTGTAGTGAAAGTTTTTCTTGCAATGCCGTCAGATTATAATAAAATACAGAACTGTAAATAAAAAGGATATTGAAATGGCAACGCCAAAAAGTAAGACCAGTAAAGCACGTTCAGCACAACGTCGTTCACATGATGCTTTGACAATTATGCCATGTGGTGTGTGCAAAACCTGTGGCGAAAAGAAACGTCCACATCATGTTTGTGCAGCATGTGGTTCAAAGTAATGCTTGGGTTAAAAATTAATTAGGCAGATTAAAGGGCACACCAAGGTGCCTTTCTGCTTTTTTTATATATTATCATGATGTCTGATAAAAAAATCATTTCTATTGATGCAATGGGGGGCGATAAAGGCCCAAATGCTGCATTGGGGGGAATAAATCAGTTCTTATATCAATATGGTGAAGATAATGTTCATTTTCGTGTTTTTGGGGATGAACAGATTTTGACGGGGTTGATGGCAAAGTATCCCCGCGTTGCACGTAACTGTCAAATTATTCATGCACCAGATGTTGTTAAGGGGACAGATAAGGTTCGTGATGTCATTCGTCATGCCCAGGATACATCGATGTATATGGCAATCAAAGATGTACGCGAAGGTAACAGTTCGGCGGTTATTAGTGCGGGTAATACCGGCATTTTGATGTCGTTATCTAAATTAGCATTAAAAACAATTGATGGTATTTCAAGACCGGCAATTACAACAATGTTACCATCTGGTGGTGGTGATTCACGTGTGGTTGTTTTAGATTTGGGTGCAAATGTTCAATGTGACGAGACTATTTTGTTCGATTTTGCCATATTGGGCAGTGTTTATGCCGAAGTTATTGGAAAAATGCCGCGGCCGAAATTGGGTGTATTAAATATCGGTGAAGAAGATACTAAGGGAAATGAAACATTACAGCGTTTAAATCATGTATTGGCGGCCCATAAAGATGAATTGCCGTATGAATACGTTGGTTTTGTAGAAGGTAATGATATTAGTGCTGGTAACGTTCAGGTTGTTGTAACAGACGGCTTTACTGGTAATATTGTATTAAAAACGGTTGAAGGGACAGCTCGTTTGATTAAACGGGTGTTGGTTGAAAATTTGAAAAAATCAATTTTAGCTATTGTTGGCGGTTTCTTTTTGGTTCATGTTTTTAAACGTTTAAAACATAAAATTGATCCGCGTTCATATGCCGGTGCAACATTTTTGGGCTTGAAAGGATTTGCGGTTAAAACACATGGAAACAGTGATGCGTTGGCGTTTGCAAATTCAATCAAATTTACGACTGATTTAACAAAGGCAAATTTGAATGACATGATAGAAGTTCGTGCCCATCGTGTCGCACAAATTCGCAAGGAATTAAAAGAAGACGTGGTTGAATAATCAACCACGTTGTTTTTTGTTTTGTAATATTTTTCCAATTATTCCCCAAGGTAATATTAACAAAGAAATACAAAATAATATTGACCATTGGTTGATATTTAATTTACCAATATGGAATATTGGACCACCGAATTGTACCATAAAGATTGTTGCAAAAAATACCAATAATGTTATTAACAAAAAGATTGGGTTTGTTTGTATTTTGTACAATGGATTTATTGTTGTTGATCGTATGTTAAATCCGTTTAACATTGCTACAAAAATTAATAATACAAAACGGGCAGTTATCATTTGATCAGTTGTATTAAATTGGTTGGCAATTTGTGGAATATACAATAAACCAAATGTAAATATAAACCCCGCAATACTCCATATAATGCTATGGATGTCTTTGTTTGGTATCAATGCGGCCCCCTTGGTTACAACGGCTTCATGCATGTATTCTGTTTTTGGGGGTTCGCCGCCAAATGCTAATGAATTTAAACTGTCCATAATAATATTGATTATTAAAATTTGTGTTGCCCAAAATGCGGGGGCACCGGTAAATAGTGGAAAAATCAAACAAATCGTCATTAACCAAATGTTTATTGGTAATTGGAAATGCAAAAACATTTTTATGTTATGTAAAAATGTGCGCCCTAATAATACGGCATTTGTTATTGAAACAAAATTATCATCGGTAATTATTATATCAGCGGCCGATTTGGCAACATCTGTTCCGGATCCCATTGCAAAGCCCACATCGGCTAATTTTAATGCTGGTGCGTCATTTGTTCCGTCACCACACATGCCGATACACATCCCCATACTTTGTGCTAAATGTACTAATTTTAATTTTGTTGATGGGATTGCACGTGCAACAACACGCAAACGTGGTAATATTTTTAATATTTCATTATCTGGCATATTATCTAATTCAGTTGCATTTATTGCAATGTCGTCAGAATTTTTATCCATTATTTTTGTATCATATGCAATTGCGCGGGCTGTATCTAATGCGTCGCCTGTAATCATAACAACCTGTACATGGGCGTTTTGCATTGTCTGAACTGCGTGTGGTACACCGTTACGAATTTTATCGCGTAATGATGTTAAACATATAAAAATCATCTCATTTGGCAAGCCGTTTTTTGGTAACGGTGTATTGCAATATGCTGTGGCAACTAAGCGCATAGCTTGGTTAGATTTTTCTAAAATTAAATTATTTATTTTTTCATGATTTAATTTTTTTATATTTCCGTTTTCATCCATATAATTGGTACATCTTTTTAATAATAGTTCTGGGGCCCCCATAACGTATGTATGGGTTTTCGTATTGTTTTTTATTTCTGTTGCAGAATATTTGTTAGAACTGTCAAATGGAATCTCACGTTGAATTTTATCTGATTTTAATTTTGTAAAAATTTTATCGCTGGGTTTAATTAAATTTAATAATGCGCGTCCTGTTGCATTGCCACCGGATATATTATTATCTGCATCATATGTTGCACCACTGTTTAATACAATGTTTCGAAAAAATATTTCATTTATTTGGTTTCGGATGGTAAACGATACTTTCATACCATTCCCTAAAAAATTTGCAACAGGGGCCAGATTTGCATGTGTTAATGTTCCCGTTTTATCTGTGCACAGTATTTGGATGTTACCGGCTTCGGGTATTTTATTGGCATATTTGGCTAATACATTGTGTTGAACCATTTTACGTGCATTTTGTGATATTATTAAACTGACAATTAATGGTAACCCCTCTGGAACAGCGGCAGCAATAATGGTTAATGAAATTGCTAAAGTGGATAATATGTTTGAAATGACGTTTAATTTTCCATTTGAAAAAAATGCATTTATTCCACCTATATTAATAATATCTGTTGTTATTATACTTGTGCCAACAATTATGGCACCAAGAACTCCCCATTTGCTGATTTTGGTTGCCATGTTATCTAATTGGATATCCAATGATGTTTTTGGGGCAGAAATGGTTTGAATGCTGGTCAATATTTTTCCATTTTCTGTGCCGGTGCCAACACGGGTCGCAATCATTATGCCGCGACCAGATTGTATGGTTGTTCCTGCAAATAGACTGTTTTTATCAACGTATGAATCACCGGTAATTTTTTTGTCCGGATTATATTTATAATTGTTAATAGAATGTTTTTTTACGGGTTCTGATTCACCATTTAATACAGAATTATCAACAGATATTTCACCAGATAATAAATAGCCATCGGCATGAATAGAATCACCTGTGTGTAATATTATTATATCATCAACCACAATATCGGTTGTTTTAATTTTTTGTATTTTCCCATTTCTGATGACGTCGCAATGCCGTATTGTGACTAATTCTTGTAATTTTTGTGTATGGTGTTGTGCACGTAATCCAGTTGCAGTATCAATTATTGCAATTAAAAATAATATGAACAGTATACCTATGGCTTCGGTTAAACTGCCCAGTCCAAGGATTGATAGTATTATAAATGCCACCGCTAAAAATATTAAAATTATATTCAGTTTGTCTGTAAAAACTTCATACAAAAAATCAAAAATGTTTTTTATTTTTGGTTTTGGTAAAATATTTGCACCGTATTTTTTACGGTTTGCAATTATTTGGGCGGATGTTAGACCTGTGTATTCCATTGTATACAGAACCTTTATATGTTTTATGAAATTATAACATAAAAATTATGTAATACAAAAACGCCCATTTGGGCGTTTTTTCCTTAACTATTAATTATTTCCAGAACGCGTTTTGGAATGTCTTTAATATTAACACGTTCTTGTGCCATTGTATCTCGGTGACGTAATGTTACCGTGTTATCTTCCAATGTTTGGTGATCAACCGTTATACATACCGGGGTACCAATTTCATCGTGTCTGCGATAATTTTTACCAATGTTACCGGAATTTTCTAATTCAATGCGTCCAATGGCCAATTTGCGCAATTCATTTTCAATGTTATTTGCAGTATCCAATAATTCTGGAACATTTCGTGCCAACGGTATAACGGCGGCTTTTACTGGTGCTAATTTTGGTTTCAATTTTAATACCGTGCGTGATTTACCGTCTGGCAATTGTTCGTCTGTATATGCCTGTATCATAACGGCCAACATTGCACGATTTACACCCATTGCAGTTTCAATTACAAATGGGATAAAATTATCGCCGGTTTGTGGATCGCTGTATGACAATTTTGTTGTACTGTCTTTGTTTTCCAATACATTTGCGTTGATTTTGAATTCATTTTGTGATTTTGTGTGTGAACCCAAATCAAAATCTTGGCGATTATGGATCCCTTCGACTTCATCAAATCCATCTGGAAATTCATATTCAATGTCAAATGCTGCTTTGGCATAGTGAGCTAATTTGTCGTGTGGGGTGAAACGTAATTTTTCTGCTGGTATTCCTAAAACATTTATCCACCAATCCATGCGGATTTTTTTCCATTGTTCGTGTTGTGTCTCGTCATCTCCTGGACGAACAAAATATTGCATTTCGGCCTGTTCAAATTCACGCATACGAAATACGAAATTGCGTGGTGAAATTTCATTACGAAATGCTTTACCAATTTGGGCAATTCCAAATGGCAATTTATGTGGTTTTGAATCTAATACATTTTTGAAATTAACATATGTTGTTGTGGCTGTTTCAGGACGCAAATACGCGTTAATTGCACCATCTGCGGTTGCACCAATTGACAGGCCCATCATCAATTGATATTCACGCGGGGCACTAATTTCAGTGCTGCCACAATTATCACATTTTGTTGGATCGATCATTTTATCTTGGCGCATGCGTGCACCACATTTTTTACATTCAACCAACGGGTCAGAAAAACTGCCTTCGTGACCAGAATATTTCCACATTAAACGATTACTGATTAACGCGGCATCTAAACCTTCGATGTCATTGCGGGAATAAATCATCGCATTCCACCATGCGTTTTTAATGTTTTTCATTAACTCAACGCCATATGGACCATAATCGTATGCCCCCCCTAAACCACCATAAATTTCGGAACCTGTGAATATAAAACCACGTCGTTTACATAATGCGACAATATCATTAACTGTTTTTGCTGGCATATTTTAACCTCTGAATTTAACGGGATATATTGTGATATACAAACCGCATTTTTGCAATATAAAAAATTGGCAATGTTTTTGAACGGTAAAAACATATTACGTATATAAATCAAAATAGCAACATATGTTTTTAATATATTTTGTAAACTGGTACAGTTTTGATTTATGAAATGAATAGAAACATATAAAAAATGGGGGCAAGCGCCCCCGTAATTTTTATTTCACGTCTGGTGTGATTGCTGCGACCGGACATATTGCGGCACATGTCCCGCATGACATACATTTTGTTGTGTCTATAATGCATTTTCCGTCTGGTCCAACCGATATTGCACTAACGGGGCATCCACCCATGCATGTATGACAACCAATGCATTTTGAATTATCTATTTTATACGCCATTTTTTTTCCTTTTTTGTTGTTTTGTGTTAATTGGTTAATTAATCGCGATTTAACAGGCTTAATATATATTCAAACATGGCGATAAACGATATGTATAAATGTAATGCCCCCAACACTGCCAATTGATTACGTTGTTTTTCATCGCCGCCAATTTGGTTATATACATTTTTCAATGTTTGCATATCGTATGCAGTAAACAGGGCGAACACTAATACACCAATCAAACATATTATTGTTCCAGATGTTCCACCCATGATTACCGGCCATATAAATGATGCCAGCCCAACCAATACCAATCCAATCATGCCTATTGTTAAAAATACACCCAAAAATGACAGGTCTTTGATTGTTTTATATCCAAACAAAGCCATGCACGCAAACATTAATGCGGCAATTATAAATGCGGCTAATATCGTAAATGGGTTGTTTGTTGCGGCAACCAATAACAATGGTGTCATTACGATGCCCAATGTAATGGAATATATTGCTAACATTAATCCTGCAGTTGTGGGGCGCATATTAAATGCCCGGGCCTGTGCCCACAGGGATAAACCAACACCCCCAAACGCCAATATGTAATACAGCGCGCTAAAACTCGTATCGCGGATTAACATGGTCCACAGTGGTGTTGCCCTTGTAATAAACGCAGAAATGGCTGTTAATGCAACGGCACCAAACATTAATGCAAATACGCGTTTAAAGTATAATTGAATACCATTGTTTTGTGTTTTCATTGAAAAACTCCTTTTTGATTTTCAAAATAAGTATGGTATAATTTGGTACGATTTTCAAGGTTAAAAGGAATATAGTTATGGATATCAATAAAATTGCAAAAGAATCAAAATATTTAAAACACACGCACGCAACTCAACCCAACTCGTATGAAGAATGTGTTAATACACAACTGTTTTTGATAGATGTATACAGTAAAAAATTAGAACGTTTGAAAAACGAAAAAGAAAAAAATAAAGAAACTTATAAAAATATAGAAAATGTGGAAATTCTTTTAAAAAGTTGTAAAAGTTCGTTGAATTATCTGGAAAATTTAGATAAAAATAGAACAGATATTGTTAAAATTATTAGGGAAATTTTTCGGCTGAAACAATATTAATTAGGAATTAGTAAAAATAAAATGTCCGTTATGATCAATCCGATTTCACCGGTTGCGTTTTCTGTGTTTGGTTTGCCTGTGCGCTGGTATGCGTTGGCGTATATTGTGGGATTTGTTGGCGGGTATTATTTATTTAAGTATTTAATGGGACGTACAGATGCACAATTAAAATTGGATAAACATCAATTGGATGATTTATTAACGTTTGTGATATTTGGCGTAATACTTGGTGGTCGTTTAGGGTATGTTTTATTTTATAATTTACCATTTTTTATATCGAATCCGTTGGAAATATTTGCCTTGTGGCACGGTGGAATGAGTTTTCATGGGGGATTGGTTGGCTTGGTATGCGCGGTTATTTTGTTTGCACATAAACGCAAAATAAACGCATGGAAAATATTAGATATGATGGCGGTTGTTGCGCCAATTGGGTTGTTTTTCGGGCGTATTGCAAATTTTATAAATATGGAATTAATGGGGCGGGTTACGGATTCGCCGTTCGGTGTAATGTTTGCGGGTGTTGATGCCGTCCCCCATTATCCCAGCCCATTGTTTGAAGCCGCAACTGAAGGTGTGTTGTTATTTGTTTTAATGCAGGTACTATATTATTTTACTGGCTTGCGCCATCGACCGGGGGCATTGGCCGGAATTATGGGGATGGGGTACGCCTGTGCACGTGTTTTTTGTGAATTGTTTCGAGCACCAGATGTGCAAATTGGCTTTTTGACATCGTGGGGCTTAACGATGGGGCAATTGCTGTCGGGGATAATGTTTGTGGCGGGGACAATAATATTTTTATTGGCGATATACCGAAAGAAATAGGTTGTTATGTAGAAACAAAAGGCCCCAATTGGGGCGTTTTTGATTGCTGAAATTTGAAAACGGTATTTGTCTGTGATATAATACCTGTGAAATAAATCATATTAAAACGGAGAGAGAATATGAAAAAAACACTGATAAGTGCAATTGCATTGAATGTTTGTTTGGCTGCAAATGCCGTGGCAATTCAAAATGATAATAAAAATCTGTTGTTTTCAGAAATTACTAAAACAGATGAAATTTATTTATTAGTATCACAATACACCGATGAACAATTGCATGATAATGGAATTATAAAAACGTATGAACGCGATAAATCTGGTGACTATGTTGCTAAGTTTTACAGTTATAAGTATAATGATAATACAAAGATTCCAAGTATTAAATCGTATGAAAATAATAATTTAAAATTTATTGAGTTAAGTGAAACCGAAAGTGCACAATATCAAAATGCAGCTGTACCAAGCCTGCAAAGTGCCAATATTATAAAAACGTATCAAAAAAATGCGGATGGGGAATGGGTGGCAAAATTTTATAAATGGACACGAATTGTCGACGGAAAAGAAATTGATGGCGGACGGTTTGGGGCGAATATACATAATACAGATGGTTTAATAGAAGCGGTTAACGGTGTATTTATTTCGGTTCCATCGTTAAATGGGAATGGTGTTATATATAATTCCAATAATAATTATTATTATTATGGTTCTGCATCGCAGGTTGCAGAAATTAATGGTGGTGTAAACGGGGTATTTATTAATAACGATGGTGGTGGAAATGGTGCGGCCGTTTATAATAATTCTTTGGTATATATGGATTATATAACGGGTACATTTATAAATAATTATGCGGGTAATTATGGGGCAATAGCAAATGAAACGGGGCATATTGGAAATATTTCGGGCGTTTTTATTAATAATAACAGTGCAAACGGTTCTGCTATTGGTAATAATGGGGTAATTGATAATATTGCTGGAATTTTTATTGGTAACAATGGTTCTAATGGTAAGGCTATCTATAATAACGGTAATGGTATAATTGGTCAAATTTCTGGAAAATTTATAAAGAATCAATCTGTTGGTGGTATCTATGGCGGTCCGGGTGGGGCGATTTATAATGCTGGCGGAACAATTGGGGATATTAAGGCCGACTTTATTAATAATTCAACCAATGCACCTGGTGGGGCGATTTATAATTCTGGTGGAACGGTCGGTAATATAACGGGTGATTTTATAGGAAATATTTCTTCTAATGGTGGGGCGATTTCTAATTCGGGTGGAATAATTGGTAATATAACGGGTGATTTTATTAATAATAGTAGTAGTGTTGGTGGGGCAATAGAGATTTCTGGTGGAACGGTCGGTGATATAACTGGTGATTTTATTAATAATAGTAGTAGTGTTGGTGGGGCAATAGAGATTTCTGGTG
>JAKSTF010000049.1 GCA_024402715.1 Alphaproteobacteria bacterium | reverse complement strand
CACCTGGTCATCGGTTTTGTTCCTTTGACGAATCGAAATGTAATACATTAAATTTAATTTGTCAAGAATAATTGTCAAAAATTTTTTTGGCCAATTGTTGCTGGGTAAAAAGATGTAAAAAAATGGCGGTTTTTTGCGGTTTTTAGGAAATGCGACCTGTTGAAAAAATGGGGCGTTTGGGAATAAAATTTATTACATAGGTGATGGGCCTATGACAGAATTTCTTAAAAAGGGGATGAAAATGACACATGATGATGTATGGCGGGCAATAGAGCGATTCGCGTCTGAACATGGTATGTCATGTTCGGGTTTGGCAAAAAGCAGCGGTTTAGATCCAACAACATTTAATAAAAGTAAACGTTGGTCCAGGGCGGGGCAGCCACGTTGGCCTTCAACCAACAGTATTTCAAAAATTTTATCGTCTACTGGTGCTAAAATTCAAGATTTTACAAAATACATATAGATATAAAAAAACACGATTGATTTTGATTAGGACCACAGCCCTGTTTGGGGGCTGTGTTTTTTATGGACATTTATTATGTATGTGTATTATTCTGTAAGTGATGTTTGACGGAATTAGAATTTTTTCATCCGATGTATTTTGGCGACAAATCTTGGCTGATTTGGGGGCTGTTGTATTGGATGGACCAAATACAGCCGATGTGAATATGGATGTTTTAGATATACCGCGGCCGATTGATATCATGGATTTACAAGTTGCGATATTAAATGCCATGGATCGTTCAAAGATTATTCGTAAAGTTTTCGGACGCCCTGTATCATTATCACCAATGCAGGAACAAATTATTGCCATATTGGAAAAAAGTGGTGGGGTTGGTGCAAATGATTTAAAAGTCGCACTGGGGTATTCGCCGGATGCCGCGACACATGCGGTTGATACAGCGATTTATCAATTACGACACAAATATGGGCGTGATTTCATATTACAAAATAACGGGATTTATACCATTGGTCGGATATAAAGTATTGATGTTTGATAAAATTCCCAGTACTCAAACATACGCACATGGCTTGATTGAGCGTGGCGATGCAGTAAATCGCATGGTTATATGTGCGGCGGCCCAATCGGCAGGGCGTGGACGATATAATCGGCCATGGGTTTCGCATCATGGTAATTTGTATGTCAGTATTATTTATAATGCCCCGGTTTGTCGACCACAAATTGCATATTCGGTTGCAGTTGCGGTTGCGGAAACAATCAAATCGTTTGGTGTAGATACACAAATAAAATGGCCTAACGATATATTGATTGATGGGAAGAAGGTTTGTGGGGTTTTAATTGAATTTATTGGTGATTATGCTGTGATAGGTATCGGCATAAATATAAGATCAAATCCGACCGTTGTTGGGTATGAAACAACAAAATTGGAAAATTATGCGGATGTTTTGCAGTCAGAATTATTGTCACGATTATTAAAAAATATGGATGTATGGTTGAAAGCAGATTTTGATAAAGTTCGGGATCGTTGGATAAAAATGGCAATTGGTTTAAATGGAAATGTCGAATATCGTGGGCAGATGTATAAATTTACCGGGATTAATGATGATGGTGCGGTTATTTTAGAACGTGATGATAATATGTATTTCGTTTATGGCGATGAAATTCATTTCCCATATTTGTCAAAGGATTAAAAATCCTCTATTTTGACTGTATGAGAAGATACAAAATATAGTATTTGTTTTTATTTTTGATTGTTTATATTGAAACCTGATTAATACATATTTGCATATTGTTATATAAAAAACATATGTTTATCTTTATGTTTGAATTTTTTGCGTGCTCTAATGCTTTTTTATATTTTAACGAATCGGAAAATTTAATATTTAATGTACGGATTGTTAAAATTTATATGTAGGTTTTCTTAAAAAAATTTAATAAAAAAATATATAGTTGAATA
>JAKSTF010000048.1 GCA_024402715.1 Alphaproteobacteria bacterium | reverse complement strand
CACCTGGTCATCGGTTTTGTTCCTTTGACGAATCGAAATGTAATACATTAAATTTGATTTGTCAAGAATAATTGTCAAAAAAAAATTTGGCCAATTATTATTGGTCGGAAATTTTTGTGAAAAATGGCGGTTTTTAGCGGTTTTTAGGAAATGCGACCTGTTGAAAAAAAGTAGTGTTTGGGAATAAAATTTATTACATAGGTGAAGGGCCTATGACAGAATTTCTTAAAAAAAGGGGATGAAAATGACACATGATGATGTATGGCTGGCAATAGAGCGATTCGCGTCTGAACATGGTATGTCATGTTCGGGATTGGCAAAAAGCAGCGGTTTAGATCCAACAACATTTAACAAAAGTAAACGTTGGTCCAGGGCGGGACAGCCACGTTGGCCATCAACCAACAGTATTTCAAAAATTTTATCGTCGACTGGTGCGAAAATACAAGATTTTACAAAATACATAGATACAAAAAAACACGATTAATTTTAGATTAGAACACAGTCCTGTTATGGGACTGTATTTTTTATGGACATTTGTTATGCATGTGTATTATTCTGTGGGTAATGTTTGACGGAATTAGAATTTTTTCATCAGATGTGTTTTGGCGACAAATTTTGGTTGATTTGGGGGCGGTTGTGTTGGATGTGCCAAATACTGCCGATGTAAATATGGATGTTTTAGATATACCGCGGCCGGTTGATATTATGGATTTGCAGATTGCGGTATTAAATGCCATGGACCGTTCAAAGATTATTCGTAAAATTTTTGGTCGTCCGGTGTCATTGTCACCAATGCAGGAACAGATTATTGCCATATTGGATAAAAGCGGTGGTGTTGGTGCAAATGATTTAAAAGTTGCACTGGGGTATTCTCCGGATGCCTCGACACATGCGGTTGATACCGCGATTTATCAATTGCGACACAAATATGGTCGGGATTTCATTTTACAAAACGACGGAATTTATACCATTGGCCGGATATAAAGTATTGATGTTTGATAAAATCCCCAGTACCCAAACATACGCACATGGGTTGATTGAACGTGGAAACGCGGAAAATTGCATGGTTATATGTGCTGCAGCTCAATCGGCGGGGTATGGGCGGTATAACCGTTCGTGGGTTTCGCATCATGGTAATTTGTATATCAGTATAATTTATGATGCACCTGTTCGTCGGCCACAAATTGCATATTCCGTTGCGGTTGCAATTGTCCAAACGATAAAATCGTTTGGTGTGGACGCACAAATCAAATGGCCAAATGATATATTGATTGCAGGGCAAAAGGTTTGTGGTGTTTTGATTGAATTTGTTGGTGATTATGTGGTTGTTGGTATTGGGGTGAATATAAAATCGAATCCAACCGTTTCTGGTTATAAAACAACAAAATTGGAAAATTATGCGGATGTTTTGCAATCAGAATTGTTGTCACGATTATTAAAAAATATGGATATATGGTTGGATGCATCATTTGATAATGTTCGTGACCGATGGATGGAATCGGCAATTGGTTTAAATGAAAATGTTGAATATCGTGGCAAAATATATAAATTTACCGGTATTAATGTCGATGGGGCAATTATTTTAGAATGTGATAATATGTCGTATCTTATTTATGGTGATGAAATTCATTTCCCATATTTATCAAAAGATTAAACAATAAACAGATGATTACTAATATTATTGTACATAACAATGAATAAAATAATTATTTTTTAGAATATCTATACTTATTTTAAATCGTTATAAAATATATCATTCATTTCTCAATAGATGTTTGGTCTATTCGAATTTTTTTTAGCCGATTTGTAATATTTCTTGCGTTATTTTGACGCTGGTATTTAATAATTCTTCTATGATATTAGATTTTTATTCTGCTAACGTAAATGCACCGGGGGGGGGCTGATGGTGATTTATATAATTTGATTAACTAAATAAAATGCTGTAATGCAGATGGTAGATTAATTTTCTATGTATACAATTTTTTATATTTTAACGAATCGGAAAATTTAATATTTAATGTACGGATTGTTAAA
>JAKSTF010000047.1 GCA_024402715.1 Alphaproteobacteria bacterium | reverse complement strand
ATAAAGACACAAAATTGTTGTCACACTATATCACAGAACGTGGAAAGATTGTTCCTTCACGTATCAGTGGTGTTTCCCAAAAAGATCAACGTGCATTGGCCCAGGCTATTAAACGTGCACGCCATTTGGGTTTAATGCCATTTGTTCGTAACAATTTGGGTTAATTTTAATACATTTGGGATAGCTTCCCTAACTTTTAATAAAAAAGGACAGATAAAATGAAAGTTATTTTAACAGAAAAAATTGCAAAATTGGGAAATATCGGTGACACAATCGAAGTAAAGACAGGTTTTGCACGAAATTATTTGTTGCCCAATGGCAAAGCAATGCGTTGGTCACGTGAAAACATCGCAGTGTTTGAAGCAAAAAAAGCAGAATTAACAGCCCGTCAAGAAGCAGCCAAAAAAACTGCTGAATCATATGTTGATGCTGTGAAAAATGCAAAATTATACATGATTCGTCAGGCCGGTGACACAGGTCAATTGTATGGTTCTGTATCAACACGCGACATTGCACGTATGTTGAAGGATGTTGCAAATGTTTCCGTTGAATCTGCACAGGTTTTATTGGGTGCCCCGATTAAATCAATTGGTGCATTTGATACAAAAATTGCATTACATCCAGATGTTATCGTTCCGGTTAAAGTATATGTTGCCCAGACACAGGATGAAATCGAGGCATTGGTTGCAGGTAAGGTTTTGACATTCGGTACCCAAAAGGTCGAAGAAGATACAGTTGACGAAAAAGCAGCTGATAAATCAGAAAACGCAGAATCTGCAGAAATTGCTGAATAATTTTGTTATAAACAAAGAAAATCCCAGTGACAATTGTTCTGGGATTTTTTATTTTCTGAAATAATTATCAAAGGATATACATAAATGAATTTTTTACATAAACAAGCCAGTCAGACAATGATGGATTTGGCCAACACCCCACGTGGAACAGAAGAATGGTTAAAAAAAGCCGAAAATTTTGATCAACAAATCAAAGATTTTTTATCAAATAACAATAAATTGGATCCTGTCATAAAAAAGACAATATACCAAAACCAAGGAATATAAAAAAATTATGTCAATTATGAAAACGTTGCGTAAAATCGACATAAACAATCCCAAATATAAAACATTGTTAAAAGAATTCGATGCCAACATAGATAAATTACATTCATGTGGTTATATCGGATTGATTATAACAAAGTAAAAAATGGGGCATTTGCCCCATCTTTTATTTTACAGTTAATTCTTTACCTGATACATCGATGTGAATTATACTGCCATCTGAAAAATTACCCGATAATATCAAATCTGCGATTTTATCTTCGACCGCAGACATTATTAATCGTTTCAATGGCCGGGCACCGAATACAGAATCAAACCCGTGTTCCGCCAACCATTTAACGGCGGTATCGGATACCTCCAATGTCATACGACGTTCAGATAAACGTTTTGCCAATTTGTTTAACTGGATTTGCACAATTGACGCCATAACATCTTTGCCCAATGAATTGAAAAACACAATTTCGTCAATTCTATTAATAAATTCTGGGCGAAAGTGATGCTTTACTGCATCCATATCCGGCAAATTACTGGTCATTATTATTATCGTATTGGTAAAGTTTACAATGTGTCCCTGGCCATCGGTTAAGCGGCCATCATCCAATATTTGTAAAAATACATTAAATACATCTGGGGCCGCTTTTTCGATTTCATCAAATAATAAAACCTGATATGGACGACGGCGAACACTTTCGGTTAATACCCCACCCTGCTCGTACCCGACATATCCTGGGGGACTGCCGATTAAACGCGAAACAGAATGTGGTTCCATATATTCACTCATATCAATACGGGTCATTGCCGTATCATCATTAAATAAATATTCCGCCAATGCTTTGGCAACCTCTGTTTTACCAACACCGGTTGGTCCCAAAAACATAAAAGAACCCGATGGTCTGTTTGGATCGGACAGCCCCGCACGTGAACGGCGAATTGCACGTGCAACAACCGATAATGCGGTATCTTGGCCTACAACCCGTTTACGCAATTGTTCTTCGATATTTAATAATTTTGCCTGATCTTCGACACTTAACTTATCTGCAGGCACCCCGGTCCAACGACTGACCACAGCAGCAATATGTTCCGGTAAAACAGTTTTATATTCCT
>JAKSTF010000046.1 GCA_024402715.1 Alphaproteobacteria bacterium | reverse complement strand
ATAAAGACACAAAATTGTTGTCACACTATATCACAGAACGTGGAAAGATTGTTCCATCACGTATCAGTGGTGTTTCCCAAAAAGATCAACGTGCATTGGCCCAGGCCATTAAACGTGCACGCCATTTGGGTTTAATGCCATTTGTTCGCAACAATTTGGGTTAATTAAATAAATTTGGGATTTCACATCCCTAACTTTTATAAAAAAGGACAGATAAGATGAAAGTTATTTTAACAGAAAAAATCACAAAATTAGGCAATATTGGGGACACTATTGACGTTAAAACCGGTTTTGCACGCAATTATTTGTTACCAAACGGCAAGGCAATGCGTTGGTCACGTGAAAATGTTGCAATATTCGAAGCAAAAAAAGCAGAATTAACTGCACGTCAAGAAGCTGCAAAAAAATCCGCAGAATCATATGTAGATGCCGTTAAAGGTGCAAAATTGTACATGATTCGTCAGGCCGGAGATACGGGTCAATTATACGGTTCTGTATCAACACGTGATATCGCACGTATGTTAAAAGACGTTGCTGGGGTATCTGTTGAATCTGCACAAGTTTTATTGGGCAGCCCAATCAAATCAATTGGTGCATTTGATACAAAAATCGCATTACATCCGGATGTTGTTGTTCCGGTAACGGTTTATGTTGCCCAAACCCAAGACGAAATTGAAGCGTTGGTTTCAGGTAAGGTTTTGACATTCGGAACCAAAAAAGTTGAATCTGATGTTACTGAAGAAGCAGCAACAGAAAAATCTGAAAACAATACAACTGCAGAAATTTCTGAATAATTTTATAAAAAACATGAAAAATCCCAGTTACATTTTGTTCTGGGATTTTTATTTTTTGTAATACAAAACGACCAAGGATTATAAAATGAATATTTTACAAAAAAAAGCCAGTCAGACTATGATGGATTTGGTTAACACCCCACGTGGAACCACTGAATGGGAAGAAAAATCCGAAATTTTTAATCAGTCTGTATTAGATCTGTTATCTACAAACAAAGATAAATTAGACCCAGTGATAAAAAAAACAATTCAAGAAACCAAAGAATTTAAAGATACAATATCACTGATAAACAAATTGCGTAAAACCAATCCAAGTACCCAAATGTATGACAAATTGTTAAAAAAATTTGATAAAAACATAAATAAATTACATTCGTGGGGCTATATCGGCTTAATTGTAACCAGATAAAAAACGGGGCAAATACCCCGTTTTTTTATTTTACAATCAGTTCTTTACCAGAAACATCTACATGAACGGTGCTGCCATCAGAAATTGTTCCTGATAATATCAAATCGGCAATTTTATCTTCGACCGCCGACATTATCAACCGTTTCAATGGACGGGCCCCAAACACAGAATCAAATCCATGTTCCGCCAACCATTTAATCGCAGCATCAGATACATCCAATATTATACGGCGTTCGGCTAAACGTTTTGCCAAATTTTTCAACTGAATCTGTACTATTCCTGACATCACATCCTTGCCCAATTGATTAAAGAATACAATTTCATCAATTCTGTTAATAAATTCTGGCCGAAAATGATGTTTTACCGCATCCATATCCGGTAAATTACTGGTCATTATTATTATGGTATTGGTAAAGTTCACAACATGTCCCTGACCATCTGTCAAACGACCATCATCTAATATTTGCAAGAACACATTAAATACATCTGGTGCCGCCTTTTCGATTTCATCGAATAACAAAACCTGATAAGGACGACGTCGAACACTTTCTGTCAATACCCCACCCTGTTCATATCCGACATATCCTGGGGGACTGCCAATTAAACGTGAAACAGAATGTGGTTCCATATATTCACTCATATCAATACGTGTCATAGCCGTGTCATCATTAAATAAATATTCGGCTAATGCTTTGGCAACCTCTGTCTTGCCGACGCCGGTCGGCCCCAGAAACATGAATGAACCCGCCGGTCTATGCGGATCGGATAACCCCGCCCGTGACCTACGAATCGCCCGCGCTATAACAGACAATGCTGTATCTTGTCCAACAACACGTTTACGCAATTGTTCTTCTATATTTAATAGTTTTGCCTGCTCCTCAATGCTTAACTTATCGGCAGGTACCCCAGTCCAACGACTGACCACAGCAGCAATATGTTCCGGTAAAACAGTTTTATATTCCT
>JAKSTF010000045.1 GCA_024402715.1 Alphaproteobacteria bacterium | reverse complement strand
TGGTAAAAAAATTCTGCATATTTATAGTTTTGCTATTGAAAAGTATTTCATTTTTGGATCCCTTCTTTTTCAAATTGATCTGGTATTCCATTACCATCAAGATCAACAAAGCATCCTGCGATAAAAGTAATAAACGCGATCATTGATGTTCCAATCATCGCGTTTATTAATACCAATAAATCATTTAAAGACGCTTTGTTATTTGTGAATAAAAACACCCATGCAGCATAATATGAAAGAATTAACGCAACAACAATCAAAAAATATCCGATAATAACGAATTTTATTGGTTGTGATATGCCGTTCAATTTTTTCTTGATGCTTTTGGTTGCTTTTGAAAAAATATCCTTGAATTTATCGAACAATCAAATCACCTTCATTTTTCTTTTAATTCTTTGATTTCTGCTTTTAGTTCATCGATGTAATTAAACGCGGTTTTTAAATCACGTTGCAGAACCGAAATATCGGTGCGCATACTTCCCGCATCAACACGTAGATTTTCCAATGTGTTATTGATTTTTTCCATCATGCGGGATAAATTTTCAAGTTTTTCATTAAATGGTTTTATATATAACCAACTTGCCAGAAAAAACAATGCACCCGCAATGATTGTTAAAATTGATAAAATAACATACACGTTTTCCATCTTTACCCCACTTGATTTGTATATGTATATACGATATCCGCGGGGATCATAATATCCAACATTTCCGAAACATCTTCAATTGCAAATTCAGATAAACCGATGGTTTTAATTTGCAATGTATATGCAACGGGATCCAAGATTGCTGAATAATTACCAGATCCACACACGGATTCAAGATAATTCAATAAAACTTTCATGGTGCACGGCAACGTTCTATTAATATATGACAGAATTCGGATTTTACGATCCTGCAATGTATCATTGGCACGGGGTAAAATATTAATAATTTTTTCCCAACGTTCAACACCTTCAATCGTGCTTTCCATAACATATTGATTTGCCCATAAAACATCAATATTTTCCCATTGCAAATTGAATTCGGGATTTTCTGCATCCGCAATTCGTTTGAATTCGCGCGCATCCTTTACAACGGGCGGTAAATAATTATTTACATTAACAATTCTTGCCATTATGGTTCACCAACTTCACCCAAAACCAAAATAGAATCTTTATCCAATATTGCATTGTGATCACTTCCGTTCAAGGTTGTATCGGAAATATCCAAAACACCATCAACACCCAGAATATGTGATTCGATTTGTGCAATACGAACAATTATTTTTTCTTGATTTTGCCAATTTGCATTCAATTGTGTAAAATATTCATTTATCGTTGCGCGAATTTCTTCCAAACAACGATTCCATGAATAACCATTACCAAATACAACGTTGCAAGAAATATCAATTGTTTCTGAATTTGCCCCTTTAATTGTTACGAAATGCCCGATTGGTGCAACCCCAACACCATCACCAGAATTTACAATCGGATCAATTATGGATTGAACACGATCAACCAATTCATCGGATGGCACACCGTATTCATAATCAGTAATAACAACTTTTACGGTGCCACCACCGTTCCATTCTGCACCGCTATATACTTTTACACCGCCAACACCCGCAATTTCAGCAACTTTTGTTTTATAATCGGATTTGTTGCCACCATATGCAATTGTATGAAATGAATCAAAATACCGTTGGCGGAAATGTTCGGTTGATTCTTCATCTTCACCCAAAATCAAAACTTCGGTGATTTCTGCGGTTTGCAAACCTTCAATATATTCAATTGGAATCAATGAACCAATATTGTTATTAGCGGCGGATCCTAATGTTTCGCAAGTCATTTGGTAAACGCCAGATCGTACACGATTTGTAACAATATAGTTCAAACTATTCAAATTGAATCGTGATCCGATTGGAACATCGATGTTGAAATGTGCTTCAACAATTGCAGCGGTTGCAACATATGGTACCAAACCGCGTTCCGCAGCACGTTTGATTAAATATGTTCGTGTTGCGGTATCTGCAAATGTTTCATTCATCACAACATCAAGTTCAATGTATAATTTTTTTAATTCGATTGCAGCGGGCATCAACGCATCATAAATGATGGATCCTTCACGTTTATCAATAGAATCTGGAACACGTGCCATCATACGCGCCAATAATGCATCCGCGGTTAAAGATTCATACATTTATATTGCCACAT
>JAKSTF010000044.1 GCA_024402715.1 Alphaproteobacteria bacterium | reverse complement strand
GCGTAACATAGTAAACTTCACCCACTATCTTCGTTGGCGATAAATTTTTCACTTTTTCCATTCTCATCCCCCCAAATATTGGAAATAAATTAATCTACAACACTTGTTAATATTTACACACGTATTATATACATAAAGAACCTTGACCGCAAGTCGCAAAATTGATATAAAATATGCAGAAATATTAAGGATTTGATTATGTTAAATACAATCATTGGTAAATTTTTAGGATCGGCGAACGATAGAATCGTTAAATCGTATGACAAAACTGTTTCCCTAATTAACGATTTAGAACCCAAATATCGTGCAATGTCAGATGATCAATTGCGGGCCCAAACAATTGCATTACGCGAACGCTTAATTGGCGGCGAACATGAACACAATATTTTACCAGATGCATTTGCCCTGGTCCGCGAGGCTGCAAACAGATCAATCGGTCTGCGCCATTTTAACGTTCAAATGATTGGCGGAATGGTTTTAACACATGGTCAAATCGCCGAAATGCGTACCGGTGAAGGAAAAACATTGGTTGCAACATCTGCTCTGTTCTTAAAGGCATTATACGGACGCGGGGCACACTTGATTACGGTTAACGATTATTTGGCATCACGCGATGCCCAATGGATGGGACAAATTTATAAATTTTTGGGATTAAGTATCGGCATCATTCAACATGATATGACTGATGACGAACGTCGTGCGGCGTATGCATGCGATATAACATATGTTACAAATTCTGAATTAGGCTTTGATTATTTACGGGATAATATGAAATTTTCCAAAGAACAACAGGTGTTACGTCCATTCTTTTTCGCAATTGTTGACGAAGTTGACAGTATTTTAATTGACGAAGCACGTACACCATTAATTATTTCTGGTCCATCTGAAGACAGCAGTGAATTATATGCTCGTATTGATGACGTAGTTATTCAATTAACCCCCGCAGATTTCAAAAAAGACGAGAAAGATCGCCATGTTACATTAACTGATTCTGGTGTTGATAATATCACAACTCTTTTAAAAAATACTGATTTATTGGTTGGAGATAACTTGTATGCCCCAGAAAATGCTGCATTAGTTATGCATATTCAACAATCTTTATTAGCCCACCATTTGTATCAAAAAAATGTTAATTACGTTGTACGCAACGGTGAAATTTTAATTGTTGATGAATTCACAGGACGCGTTATGACGGGACGGCGTTTTGGCAAAGGTTTACATCAGGCAATCGAAGCCAAAGAACATGTTACCGTCCAACCAGAAAACCAGACTGTTTCCAGTATTTCATATCAAAATCTGTTCCGTCTGTATCCAACATTATCAGGTATGACGGGAACTGCCATGACCGAAGCTGCAGAATTTGAAGAAATATATAAATTACGTGTAGTTTCAATTCCAACCAATCGACCGGTTGCCCGTATTGATCATCATGACGAAATATATCGAAACAAAACTGAAAAATTTGACGCAATTGTAAAACAAATCCAAGATTGTATGAGCCATGGGCAGCCTGTATTAGTTGGAACATCTTCGATTGAAAAATCCGAAGAATTGGCCACAATTGTTCGTAATCGTTTAGGAATTAATCCGGCGGTATTAAATGCAAAACAACACGAATCAGAGGCAAAAATCGTTGCCCAGGCTGGTACCCCAGGGGCCGTTACAATCGCAACCAATATGGCAGGACGTGGAACCGATATTAAATTGGGTGGTAATGCCGAGGCATTAATTTCAGAATTAGATAACACCGCACCGGATTACGAAAGCAAAAAACAAGAAATTTATAATCGTATTGAAGAAAACAAAAGAAAGGTATTAAACGCAGGTGGCTTATATGTTATTGGAACCGAACGACACGAATCACGACGCATCGACAATCAATTACGTGGCCGTTCCGGTCGTCAGGGCGATCCAGGGGATTCAAAATTCTTTTTGGCATTAGATGACGATTTAATGCGTATATTTGGTGCAACGCGTTTAAATGGAATGTTAACAACCTTAGGATTAAAACCAGGCGAAGCCATAACACACCCATGGATAACCAAGGCATAAGAAAAAGCTCAAAAACGTGTTGAAGCCAGATATTTCGAAGCACGTAAAGAGTTATTAAAATACGATGATGTTATGAATGAACAACGTGGTGTTATATACAAACAACGCGACGATTTGATGACCAGCACTGATTTATCGCCATTGGTTCACGAAATAATTGGCGATGTGGTGGAAATTATTTGTGAAAATAATATTCCGGAAAAGTCACACCCAATGGATTGGAATATTGCGGGCATTCATAACGCAATGATGCAGATGTTTGCATTAGATATAACAGATATTGAAAAATGGAAATCTGACGAACAAATCAGTGAACGCAAGGCATATGAAACATTACACAACTTAGCATTACGTCGTTTCGAAGCACAATTGACAAAACATGGCCCAGAATTAATGCAAATGGCAATGCGTCAAATGATGTTAGGTGCATTAGATAATGTCTGGAAACGCCATCTGCAACAAATGGATTATCTACAAACAGGCATAGGATTACGCGGTTACGCCCAAAAAAATCCATTATACGAATACAAACGTGAAGCATTAGAATTGTTCAAAAATACTTTTAACAATTTTAAAATAATGTCTGTCGCATATATATCCAGAATGGATTTAACACGTAATGATATCGCACAAAACGAACAAAAACAGACAGAACACGATGAAAATTTAAATCCTGCTGCAGAACATAG
>JAKSTF010000043.1 GCA_024402715.1 Alphaproteobacteria bacterium | reverse complement strand
AGTGGTACAAAACAAAATCTACACAAATGGAAAATGACTCTACAGATAAAAATGATAATGCTATTATCCAAGGAATAAGAAAATCATTTGAAAATCTGAAAAATAAAAGATTCTTTGTATCAGAGGCTGATTTCCAGCATACATTGGCAATGGAATTAGAAAAAACATTTGCTGGCGATAAAGATGTAAAAATCTTGTTAGAATTTCCTGTGTTGCGCGATGGGCATACTGTATATATAGACATTATGGTTACAGATGGGACAAATATGTATCCGATTGAATTAAAATATAAAACACGTTTGATACCATCGGATGATATTTATGAAAACACTAATATAGAAATAAAACATATTCTTAAAAATCATGGTGCTCAGGACTTAGGGGGATACGATTTTTGGAAAGATATACACAGAATAGAAACGTTGATTGATAATGATATAGCACGTACTGGTGTTTGCATATTCGTTACAAACGATATGTATTATCTAAATGAAAAATATGATGTAAATGCTCAATCTTTTGCTTTTAGATTAGGAACAGGAATACATGTTCATGGTGCACATCATTGGAATGTTGAATCAAAAGAAACCGTACCAGATTATATCAAGAAAAATCGTGGATTTTATATTCAAAACGATTATATATTTGATTGGGATGATTTTTACGAATGTGATGCAAAAAATGGTTGCTTTAAATCTTTGTTTATAGAAATACCATCAAAATAAAAGGGACTAAAAATGATATGGGGTGCGATTATAGGGGATATAGTTGGGTCGATCTATGAATTTGATAATATCAAGACCAAAGATTTTCCATTCTTTCCAATGCATGGATATATCACTGATGATTCTTGCATGACCATTGCGATTGCAAAGGCGTTGATGGATTGGAAACGTGATGGTGGTGATTTGCAAAAACATACCGTTGAATCTATGCGCAAGATTGGCTTTAAATATCCAAATATGGGTTATGGATTTCAGTTTGCAAGATGGTTGTTTAATAAAGAAAACGAACCAATTGATAGTTGGGGTAATGGTGCTGCAATGCGCGTATCTGCTGTTGGTTGGATTGGTAACAGTATCAGTGAAGTAAAACGTCTGTCATACATGGTTACATCGATTAGTCACGACCATATAGAGGGTATCAAAGGCGCCGAAGCAACAGCAGTTGCGGTTTATTTAGCGCGTATGGGTAAAGACAAAAGTGAAATCGCCCAATATATAACTAAAAACTATTATGACTGGTGCGCCAGCGTTAAAGAATTGCAAGAAAACTATAGCTGGGATGGTTCGTGTCAGGGCACTGTCCCACAGGCGTTGCAATGTTTTATTGAATCAGAAAGTTTTGAAGACGCGATACGCAATGCAATCTCTATTGGTGGAGATTCCGATACAATCGGTGCAATTACTGGGGCGGTTGTAGAGGCATACTATGGTATTCCAGATGGCATGATACAAACCGCCCGTAAATATATTCCAGATGATTTACTTGCAATTGTAGACCAATTTGAAAACGGTGATTATCAAGATTCTTATAATATGTAGTTGTATAATAATCGCTATCAAAATTCCTGGTTTGATTTTATGGAATTTTAAAAATAAAAGGGTAAAAGTACGAAAATATTGCAATTAAATTAACTTGTTGTTGGGCCTATTTATGGGAATTTTGATTGTTTTCTTGTGTAAAAAATATTTTTTACGTGTCGTATATGTGGCGGTATTTTATGTTTCTGTGTTGTTAAATGAAATCGTCAAACTTCAGAAAGTGCCGTATATTATACAGACACAAAAATAATTGATATTATTGATACCTTTTTTATGGATATATGGTATACATTAAAAATGTAGAGAAAATAAAAAGGGCGGTGGTGGGAAAAACACCGGTTATGTAGGAGTATAAAGTGGTATAACGAAAGCAGATAAATTTTTAAACACAAAATCTAAGGAATAAATAATGGCACGAGACGATTACAGAAAATTTGATGAATTATTGGATTTAATCCAAGATATGTGCCGGCCAATTGGCGGGATGTCATACAATGATATTATGGAACGTTTGAATTGTTCACGAAAAACTGTGGAACGCATTATTAATTTTTTATCTGAACGTTTTCCAGATTCGTTTGAAAAAACATCTGATCCAATTAATCCCAAAATACAACGTTTCAGATTGGACAGCCCCGATGGATTGCCACCAGAATATTTAACAGATGATGAAATGTTGGCATTAAATGCCGCGGTAAAAAGGATAAAAAACGAAACAATAAACAAACCATTATCATCATTGGAATACAAATTAAACCGTATAATCGGTATGAAAAAGGGGGTGCGACAAATGAATGATTTAGAAGGTGCAATTTTATCCCGTACGTCTGTTGTCCGCCCATATCCGCACATAGAAATAGATGCAGAAATTATGCACACTTTACAATATGCGGTGTTATCCGGCCACCAGGTTCAGATTAAATACAATTCTGCAGACGGGGATTTAAAAAAATATACACTTTGCCCCGTTGGTTTTTTATATGGAAACAGTAATAATTATTTATTGGCATACAAAGATACCGTTTCTGGCAATGTATGTGAATTTATATTATCTAGAATAACCAGTTTAAAAATAAAGAAAGACCATTTTAATGCATCTAAATTTGATATAAATTCATATGTATCTGAATCATTTGGTGCATACCACAGTGAACACGGCAAATATGATGTTGTATGGCATGTATCTAAAAATGCTGCACCGGCTGCATGTAGATACACATTTCATGAAAGTCAAAAAATTATAAAACACAACGATGGTTCATTAACAATAAAAATGAAATGTGATGGGCTGTGGGAAATGGCGTGGTATTTGTTTCAGTGGCGTGGTGAAATTGTCCCAATCGCCCCACAAGAATTGGTTAATGTTTATTCTGATTTTCTGCATCGTGCCACAGAATCGTTAAAATATAGTAAATGATTTTTGTGTTAATACCCTGAATGTAAAAAACGCACCGAAAGGTGCGTTTTTATATTATACGGATATTTTAGTTGTTATATTACCATGCTGTATATCCGGCATTACATGTCCGAACACATTTCTTT
>JAKSTF010000042.1 GCA_024402715.1 Alphaproteobacteria bacterium | reverse complement strand
TCTTTGTTTTTATTCAATTTTTTGGTTGCACAAAAATCGCGTCCAGACATATTTCAACGAGACTTCCCGTGATTATATCCCTGCAAATGTCGCAAATTTCTGTATTTTCTGCCATCTGTATTTATACAGAAAGCGAACACACTATAAACATCGGGTCTGTAAATGTCAAGTATAATGTGGCATCCCGCTTTAATTTTTTGTTTAAAAAAACGCCTTTTTTGTAAAAAAAACAACCATTTTATAATGACAATTTTTTTATTAGTGCTTTAAATGGATTTTTCACCCTGGTAAATGTTTTATTCCCAAACTTTTTTAGTCACAGTCCAAAAAAACAACCGTTCGTATTGACAAAATCATCAAAAATACCACAAATAAGCTTTTTAGTACATAATTAAAGCATCAATCGAGGTATTACTGTTTGCAAGAATGCAAATGCTGTTTTTCTATTTATTATTTCTAATCTGTTTGATTTGACGCCAATTTGCATGATTACGTTTATGCTCCTCGTAAGATTTTGCAAAATTGTGTCCACCATTACCATCCGCAACAAAAAATAAATAATTTGTATCTGCAGGTTTTAAAACTGCCCTTAATGCCGCGTCCCCAACATTGGCAATCGGGGCCGGAGGCAATCCATAATGTGTATATGTATTGTATGGGCTGTTTATACGCAAATGTCCACGCAATAACGGTCGACCACGCATATCCCCCAGTCCCTTAGTCAATGCATAAACAACAGTTGGATCGGCTTGTAATCGCATATTTTTACGTAAACGATTTAAGTAAACACTGGCCACCGTTGGCATTTCTGATTCACGCGGTGTTTCCTTTTGCACGATTGAGGCCAATGTAACAACATCGTTCCAATTTTTCAGTGGTGTCGGCATCGAACGTCCGTTTTTTTCCCACATCCGTGCAATAGACACCATTTTTTTATGCGCCAAATCCAAGACCGCCAAGCGCGGTGTTCCACGAGCAACACGATATGTATCGGGAAAAACATCCCCATCATGTAAATCGCAAACGACTGCATCACCAACATGACATTCAACATCACCCGTTAAACCGGGATGCGACGATAATAAATGTTTAATTTGACGAATGGTTAAACCTTCTGGAATAACAATAACCGTTGCAGCAATATCGCCATGCGTCATCATGTGTGCCACACGCCACAAACTGGCCCTGCGTGGAAATTCATAATCACCACTTTGAATTTTTCCACCGTTAAATCGAACAAATGTTTTAAACATATCCGCAGACGAAATTATTCCCTGTTGTGCCAATGCATCAGCGGTTGCCGACACAGAAGTACCGTGTTCCAAACGGAAAATAACAACATCATCAATTGGTGAATATATACCAAACAAATATATACATACAATTATTGGGATTAACAGGGCAACAACCACCGGCACAAACCAAATAGTAATATGCGATAAATTTACCCGTTTTAAATATTTAATTATGCTTTTTACAGTTTTTTTTCGTTTCATAACGATGAATTATTGCAAATAAATTTTGTAATTGCAAAATATAAAAATGGGGGCACCTGCCCCCATTTTTTTACGCTTTTTTAACTGGTTCCAAAATTGTGTTCTTGGCACTGTCCAATGTACGTATTAACGCACGACGTATTTTGCCACTTATTGTCATTGGCAATGCATCGACAAATTCTATTACACGTGGACATTTATATGGTGCTGTGCGTGTTCGAACATGATCCTGTAATTGACGTGTCAAAACATCTGTTGGTTGAAAATATTTATTTAATACGATTGTCGCTTTAACCGCCATTCCACGTGATGAATCTGGTATACCAGTAACAGCAACTTCACGTACTGCTGGGTGTTCTAATAAAACACTTTCTACTTCAAATGGACTTACACGATATCCAGACGTTTTTATTAAATCATCATTACGCCCGACAAACCAAAAATATCCATCTGAATCGCGATATGCAACGTCCCCCGTATGATATACATTATCACGAAATACTGCGGCTGTTTGTTTTTCACCATTATGATATCCCTGGAATAATCCGACCGGACGATTGTTTTTTAATGAAATACAAATTTCCCCAACAACCCCATCCTCAACTGGATGTCCGCGTTCATCCAATAACATAACATCCCAACCTGCGGCCGGTTTGCCCATGCTGCCGGGTTTAGGTTCAATCCATTCATTATTAAATAACATTACACATGTTTCGGTTTGGCCAAAACCTTCACGAACCTTTATTCCGGTTTTTTCTAAAAAGCGTTCATAAACTTCTGGATTCAGGGCTTCTCCTGCAATATCTGCTTTGACTAATGACGACAAATCATATTGTGACATATCTGCATGTATCAACATTTTATATGCCGTAGGCGGTGCACAAAATGATGTAATATGATTTTCTGCGATCGCAGTCAACAAGTTATGTGCAGCGGCACTGCCCGTAAAATCGTAAACAAACACTGTTGCCCCCGCCAACCATTGGCCATACATTTTTCCCCATGAACATTTTGCCCATCCAGATTCAGATAATGTAAAATGTATATCACCATCACGCAAACGTTGCCAAAAAACAGCTGTATTAATATGTCCCAATGGATATGTATAATTATGTGCAACCATTTTTGGTAAATTTGTTGTGCCACTGGTAAAATAAATTACCATTGTATCTGTATTTTCGTTTGGAATACGTTCCAACGATGTTGGCATTGTCTTTATTGCATCTGTAACATCTGTATTTAAAATCAAAGGTAATGACATATCCCCCACAGCGCTATGAATTTCACCAAGAATATGCCCATCATCAAATGCAATTATTGCCTGGACCTGGGCCGTATCAACACGATATTTAATATCTTCGGCTTTTAATTGATTTGTTGATGGAATTGGAATCACCCCCAATTTATGCATTGCCATCATCAAAATCCAATATTCCCAACGACGACGCAAAAATACCAATACCGTATCCCCACGTTTTAAACCACGTGACGTTAAAAAATTTGCAGCTGCGTTTGACATCAGTGACATATCACGAAATGTAAATTTTCGTTTTTCCCCACTGTCATCCGTCCATAATAAGGCGACTTTATCAGGTGTTTCTGTTGCAATTACATCAATTACATCATATGCAAAATTAAAATTATCAGGAACAACCGGCACAGCATTTTGTACATAATCATCATAATTATCAAATTGCGCTTTTTTCAAAAATTTAAGTGCAAACATATTTTATCCTTTCTATTATTAATAGTATGCCCATAAAATATGGCAATATTTTCGGATTTTACAAGGGGACACATAAAAATAAAATTTGTTGATTTTTTTATCAATTAATTGCATAATGCGGCCGCA
>JAKSTF010000041.1 GCA_024402715.1 Alphaproteobacteria bacterium | reverse complement strand
AATCAATTTATAAACAAAAAATTATTAACGGAAGTTATATCGTGATTATTGATAAGAACACTTGGCTGATATTTTATAACTGCCGCGTCCATCGGAACCCGTTGTGCCGGCACTCATGATACATTCATTTATGCTGCTGGCATTTGTAGATGTGGTTGTGCCATATTTACCAGATGCTGTTCCATCTGTTGGTGAATTAAACTCGGGACATCTTTGACAATCTGTTATGGTTCCGTAATAACCGACTGAACAATCCTTTATACATGTCCATCGGTATTTATGATATCCAGATTTACATGTTTTGGGACCACGATCAGCTTTCCCCCCTGAATCCGTTACACCCCAACCGCCATAACATTTAGAAGAAAACAGACCGCACGTATCAAAACCTGGGGCGTTTGAGGTCCCAGAACAACTATTGTACAAATCGGTTTGTACTAAACAATATATTGTGCCATTTTCATCGGTTATACGTGCTTGGCTGCAATTTGAAGCGGTGCAATCAACACCGTTACCGGTTGTTGTGCCACCACCGGTTGTTCCTGGGGAATAACTTAACGTAACGGCTGTGCTGCCACAAATGTTACATGTTTTTGTAACTGCATTGGCGCCACCGCTTAAACGGTTTTCAGATTTGCATTCACATTCTGTATCCGTATCTTTAGTCCACTGTTTGCAACAAACTGGTGTATCAAGCCATAGAGTTGTTGTTTTTCCACCAGATACGTCAGTTCTATACGGATGTTGCCCCGAAAACACTAGGGCGCACCTTTTTGAACCAGCCACAGCACCGCTAGCACATTGAGAAAAAGTCGACGACTCTGCCCCAAAAACATTATTTGAACACAATGTTATGCATGTTGTAATAATAAGACAGGTAAAAAATTTCATATCTTTAACTCCTGTATCAAATCGTAATATATATATATATATTATTGCAAGCATAAAATCCCCCGTATTGTGTCACAGGGCGTTATGCAGGGATGAAATAAATAAAATGGTAAAAGTTATTATTTGTAATAAAAAATCCGCCCATGAACGGATTTTTTATGGGTTGTGCAAAACACTATAAAAACTATTTAATGTTTTGGTTGGTTGGTTGTTTTGCTATGAACATATAGTAATCGTTGTATTCGGATATGTGTTTTTGAAGTTGTGCCTTTTCATTACAACGTTGTGGTGTTTTAACAATATTTTTGTATTGTGCTTTTTTATGGGCAGAACACCAATTTTCGATTCTGTGTTTTGAAAAGAATAACTCTTTTTTCATTATTCTTTGTTCCAGTGCCGTCATGGTTTCAAATTTTTTAGAATTAACTATTTTGCGTAATTGTTTGTAATGTTCCATTTTTTATCCGTTATTTTATTAACTCGTATTTTTTACAATGTAAAAAGAAAAAAGGGGTTATATTTGAAAATCGTTTATTTTTTTGTGGACCATATTCATTATAAATGATCGATTTTCTGATATTGCTTTTTTAATTTGAATTTTTGTTGTCCCACGGCCGGTATTTGTTACAAAACGCCGGACACTGTCACCAACACGTTTATGGGAATGCGATGTCGAAAAATTATGTTTTGTATTATATAGATTCAAAATTATTACGGCTTTTTCGCCATCGTTCATTTTGCAAGAAACCAGGTTTCCGGTCAATTTATTTAATCGTTTGGCTTCATTCAATTGTTATCCTTATTTTATTTACACTTGTAGTAGTAATACAAATATTTTTAATTGTCAAGTCGTAATTGCGTTTGTGAATCAGAAATTGCATTTTCAAAATCAGATTCTGACCATATTGTTATTCCCAATTCGTTCGCCCGTGACAGTTTTGAACCTGCATCCACACCGGCCAACACAATATCTGTTTTTGCGGATACACTGGACGAAACATTTGCCCCCATTTTTTCCAATATTTCACGTGCCTGGTCACGGGTATATTTTGTTAATGTCCCCGTTAAAACAACACGTTTCCCGGTCAATGGTCCTGCAGATGTTTCAGAATTTGTATCGGTATCACGGATGGCTACATATTTTAAAATGTTGTCTAAAATATTGGCATTATGTTCATCAGCAAAGAAAGATACTATTTCGTGTGCCATGGTTTCGCCAATGCCGTCAATTTGTTGTAATTTCCATTCTGGGGCATTACGCAACATATCCAAATTTCCAAATTTACGTGCCAGTATTTTTGCGGTTACCTGACCAATGTCGGGAATCCCGATTGCAAATAAGAATTTATGTAAATCGATATTGCGGGCATTTTCAATTGCGGTATTTAAATTTGATACAGATTTATCACCAAAGCCGTCCAAACGTTTTATATCTGGCCCGTGACGTGAAATTAATGTAAAAATATCCGCTGCATTTTGAATCCAATTTTTTGATATAAATAATTCCAATTGTTTTGCCCCCAGACCATCTATATCAAATCCGTGCCGTGATACAAAATGTTCCAATTCGCCGATACGTTGTGCTGGACATGACAGGCTGTTTATACAACGGCGGGCAACTTGGCCCATTTCCTGGATAACCGTACCACCACATACGGGGCAGGTTGTTGGAAAAATAAATGCGGTGGCATCTGTGGAATTTTCTGCCACACCAACGATTTGTGGAATTACATCCCCTGCACGTTGGACAATAACCCGGTCGCCAATATGAATATTTAATCGTGTGATTTCATCGGCATTATGCAATGTTGCGCGTGATACCAAAACACCACCAATATTAATTGGTTCTAATTCCGCAACAGGGGTCAATACGCCTGTGCGGCCAACTTGAATTGTAATGTCGCGTAAAGTTGTTATTGCACGTGCGGCGGGAAATTTGTATGCAACCTCCCATCGGGGACTGTTTGCACGTGAACCCATGCGTTCTTGGATGTCGACGTTGTTAACCTTTAATACCAACCCATCAATATCAAATGGTATGTCGGCCCGTTGAATCATTATGTCGTTATATGTTTTTTGAATATCATCCAAATTATTTACACGATGGGCCCATTGACGTGTTGTGTGAAATCCCCACGATTCCAATTTATCAAAATATTCATTCTGTGTTGTCCATGTGCGTTCTGATAAATCACCATAGGTGTATGCAAATGCAGATAAATGACGGGCCGCTGTAATTGCGGGATTTAATTGACGTAACGAACCCGCAGCGGCATTACGTGGGTTGGCAAAAATTTTGTCGCCATTTTGTTCGGCAATATGATTTAACGATAAAAAATCTGTGCGTGCCATATAAACTTCGCCACGAACCTCTATCACAGATGGAAAATTACCGGTTAATTTTTTGGGGATATCGGGGATTGTTAATAAATTTGCGGTAATGTCTTCGCCCATAACACCACTGCCACGGG
>JAKSTF010000040.1 GCA_024402715.1 Alphaproteobacteria bacterium | reverse complement strand
GTGGGGCAATAGAGATTTCTGGTGGAACGGTCGGTGATATAACTGGTGATTTTATCAATAATAAATCTAGTAGTGTTGGTGGTGCTGTATACGGTGATATAGCAAATATGAAGGGGAATTTTATTAATAATTCTGCTGCTGGTGGTCCCGGTGGTGCTGTATACGGTGATATAGCAAATATGAAGGGGAATTTTATTAATAATTCTGCTGCTGGTGGTCCCGGTGGTGCTGTGTTTGGTAATATAACAAACATGACGGGTGATTTTATAGGAAATACGTCTGAATATATGGCTGGTGCAATTAATGGACATATTGAAATGATGAATGGCAATTTTATAGACAATCATTCTAGTGGTCCCGGTGGTGCTGTACACGGTAATATAACAAATATGACGGGTGATTTTATAGGAAATACGTCTGAATATATGGCTGGTGCAATTAATGGACATATTGAAATGATGAATGGCAATTTTATAGACAATCATTCTAGTGATCTTGGTGGGGCAATTTACGGAAATATTGGACGTTTATCAGGAAATTTAATTAAAAACACTGGATTGATTGGTGGGGCAATTTATAGCACTGGTAATATCGCATTATTGGCTGATGGTAATAATTATTTGATTTCAAATAATTATCAAAAATATGAAGATCTTGAAAGTTCCAAAATATATCGTTTTGATAATGCGATTACGGTTCAATTCGGTGCTATATTAAACATATCAGCATTAAATAATGGAACATATACTATAAACGATAATATCGCATTGAGGCATGAATGGGATACGGAAAATATAGGTAAACGTATAAATTATTTTGATGCACATATCGCCGAAACAATGGATCCGGATGATGAAGATTATGCAAGTACAAAAGAATATTATACAAAATATGATATTGAAATAAATGGTGATAATACAGGGGGTGTATATTTTAATAATAAAATATATGACCCAACAAGTGTATCTGTGATTAATTCCACAATTGGATTTGGAAAGACGCCAGATACTTATACAGGAACAGAAACGTTTGGTGGCTTTGCAAATGATGTAACGGATATTACAGTCAAATTTTCAATGGAAAATTCAACATTAGATTTATCTAATGGGTTTATTCAATCGTTGGATTTGCCGACGTTATATTTGTCCGGTAATAATAAATTTAATTTTGATATAGATGCAAAAACAAATGCGGTTGATTATGTGTCAATATCGGATTTGCGATTGGACAATGATGAAAAGGTACAGGTTGCATTTAATGGATTAAGTTTTGCGTTAACAGATACACCAATTTTATTTGCGACGGTTAATACAAACGATAATGTATTTGAATTGCAAAATAATACAATTGATACATATACGAAAATATATGATTTGGAATTGTCGCAAATTGCCAATGAATGGTTTGTTAAAATTGCATCCGAAAAAACGAATCCTGTGGCTGTTAACGATGGAATTGCATCTGGCAAAATATCAAAACACTTGGTTCGCCAAATGACAAACAGTATGCAAAAACGTGTTGGTGAATTAATGTGGCGTAATGAAAAAACAGGTGGTTATACTGATGCCGGTAAAAATGGTTTCTGGACACGCGGTATTTATAAAAATGCAGAAATTGGTGATGTGTCCGTTGGTCAATCTGGTGTTGAATTTGGTTATGACCGAAAATTATTTGCGGGTAAATCATTTGATGTATATGCAGGGGCCCTGGGTTATATATCAATGGCACAATCTGATAACAGTGATGTTAATTTAAATTCAACGTCATATGGGGTCGGTGCATATGGAATGTTAACAACCCAAAATGGGTGGTTTGTTGATGCAGCATTTCGTGAACATATTGTCGATTTGGATGGAACCGATGGTTATAATGCTATGACATTAAATACGGAAATTGGTAAACAATTTGTATTTGATATGGGATTAGAATCCGTATCTGTATTTATGACACCGTCTGTGGAATTGACGGCAATGAATATGTCCGATGTTGATGTTAATGGTGTGATGACTGTGCGTGGCGATACCAATGTAATGTTTAATGCAACGCTTGTTGGTGGACCGCGTTGGAAAATGAAAAATGGTCAATTACAGACGTATGCAAAAATTGGCTATACAAATGATGTATCTAAAAAAACTGTATTAAGTATAAACAATGAACAGTATAACACAAATGATGCACAGAATGCGATGGAATATGGATTTGGTATGAATTGGCATAATATTAACGATTCAACAAATTTGTATTTTGAATTAACGTACAGCACAGATACCGATTATACCGAAATCGGTGGAACGTTGGGGTTACGTTATGTGTTCTAATTATTATTGATAAAACGCCCCAAATGGGGCGTTTCTTTTTTTATAATTATTTATCAAAACAACCGAACAGATTTTTTATGCGTTTTTTTGCAGATACTTTGCTGGGGTTATAAATTTCGTACAGATTATGATTTTTTATTGAAAATGCTTGTTGAATGGCATCTATAAAATCATCGATAATGCTGTTTTTTGATGGACCGAAACCTGCTGTATTGTATGTCATGTATATACCTTTTTACATATTAGTATGATAACATCCCCAGGATTAAAAGAAATATGAAAAAAATATAAATCACAATTATAAATACGGTATATTGACACTGTTTTTTTATTGTGCCACAATTTTGTCATGTCGGTTCAAAAAAATATACTGTTGTATAAATTACTGGCGCATTTTGCTGTTGTGGCACGATATGGCCAGATAAAGCGTGCGGCTGATGAATTGGGAATGCGACAATCAAATTTATCATCTGAGGTATGTTTGCTGGAACAGATATTAAACGCCAGGTTATGCATCCGGCAAAGTCATGGGTTAAAGATGACGCCAACCGGTGATCAGGTTTATAAAATTGCCAAAAAAATAAATGATGTTTTGTCATCTTTGCCGCATCGTTTTTTGGATAATGCAAAATCAGAAACAATACGTATTGCAGTGCCCAATATGTGCTTTACAACGTTTCAGCAAAAATTTTTGCATCAAATGCGTAAAATGCATCCAGAAATTGTGTTTCAGGTGATTGGGTTACAGGAAATGAACCGTCACAGTATGGATAATGCAGATGTGTGTTTAACGTATGAGTATATTAGATCACCTGATGTTGATGTGTTGTTTAAAATACCTGTGCGAATTGCGTTAATAACAACCCAACAACATATTGCCGATTATGGGATTCCGAAATCAATTGAAGATTTGTTATGCAATCACCATATTGTAATAAACACAGAAACCGCAATTTATGATCCAAAATACGAAGAACGCAGAAATATGGCGAAATCGTTGGATTATGTTGTGTCTAATTCTGAAATGCAATTGTCATTGGTGCAATCGGAAAATTTGGTATCAATGGTGCCGTTTTTTATGATTAAATACATGCCAGATATTGTGGAGTTTTCATTGCCTGGATGGGATTGTCATTTTAATTTGTATTTGATGACGCGTCATGGAAAATATCGCCAGGCGGCGATAAATAATATATGCAGATTTATTGTTGATATATTTAAGTCCATATTATCCGCCGAAGAAATGCGTAATTTAACCATGAATCCAGATTGCAAAGATGCATTTGCAGATTTTGATATAAATACCACAAATATGTAATAAATTAAAATTTTATTTGTATTGTAATTTCCGGTTGCGTTTAAGAAAAAAAGTATATAAAATATGCGGGCAATGTGTTATTAATATCACATACGCTTTTCGGATGGTTGGCAGAGCGGTCGAATGCGACGGTCTTGAAAACCGTTGTGGGGGCAACTCCACCGGGGGTTCGAATCCCTCACCATCCGCCA
>JAKSTF010000004.1 GCA_024402715.1 Alphaproteobacteria bacterium | reverse complement strand
GAAAACCGTTGTGGGGGCAACTCCACCGGGGGTTCGAATCCCTCACCATCCGCCAGGAATCAATTATGTTTTGAATATAAAAACATATAGCGCTCAAAGCCCCGGGAAATCGGGGCTTTTTATTTATAACTCATCCATGGTATATCGCGTATTTCCAAAAATCGGCAAATAAAAACGACTTTCTATACATTGGCCTTTTTTGCCCTGGCAGTGGTTTCTGGGTTATATTTGATGCTGTGGCGCAATGGTAAAGATTTCTTCCATGTTGTACATCTCTTTGCCGGATAAAATATTGTTCACTTTTTCTGGGTGCATATATGCCAGGTTCAGATAACGATACAGACTGCGCCATGATGTCTGTTCGGACTTTACAACGTATTCCAAATCGCCGTGCTTTTCATACGCCATGCGATACCGCCATGCGGTTGCAAACGCCCGAACAATCATATTATGATTGTCGGTCCGTGTCATCAGGCCCGCGCGTCCCGCGCTATATTTATTACTGCCTGTCCATTTATTCAGCACCACCGGCCGCGCCAGAATTAAATCATCGCCATTACGCATAAAGTCTATTTTATTGTTTTGGGTGTTGATAAAATCAGGTCTCATAAATGCCCGCAGGCTATCCGTATCTGTATTGATGAAAAACGTTATTCGCCCGGGTGCGTAAATTGCCCGCCGGATTAGTGTTTGAACCAGGCACCGCCGCGCCATGTAATCCAGGCCACTATAATCAATCTGTTTCAGGGTATGCACCAGTGTATCGGGCAGGATGCTTAAATCAGAATTTAAGAACTCAACAATCGTATCGGTTGCCAATTTATCAACATCCCGCGCGGGTAAATATTCGCCCGCACCGGCATAGTAATAAAGTGTCGGTCGCCGTGCACGCACGGTACTTTGATTGGTAAACCGTGTGCCGTCTGCATTATATAGCCGCCCGGATAATAAATTGGGCGACCCATTTGTTCGCCCCGATTTATGATTTGAATTGTTCTCTAATTCCGCCTGGACGGCATCAAATAATTCCTGGGTTATGATTGGGGTATGTTCGCCTTTGGCAATCGTTCCGGTAACCTTACATTCAACATAGCCCAAATATATTTTACTGCGCAGCATCCTGTGCAGCGCCATTTTCTTGATTGGATTTCCACCGATGACGCGCCCGCCATGGGTGGTCCATTTCTTGGCATAGATTCCAATGATTGGCAAATGCCGGGTCAAATCCTGAACTGATTTCATTTGCAGATATAATTCAAATATGGTTTGAATCTGTGCGGCCTCGGTCGGGTTGATAACCAACTTTTTATCAACTATGTCATATCCCAGCGGCGGGCATCCGCCAATCCACATTCCTTTGGCTTTACTGGCGCGCAGTTTGTCGCGCACGCGTTCCGATGACACTTCACGTTCAAATTGCGCAAACGACAGCAGCATATTCAGCGTCAGTTTACCCATTGATGTTGATGTGTCAAACGACTGGGTAATCGATACAAAGTTCGCATTATGCTTATCAAAATATCGCATCATATTATGGAAGTCTAAGATTGATCGGGACAATCTATCAACCTTGTACACCACAACGGTATTGACCAATCCGTGCGCCATATCATCCAGCATTTGTTTTAACGCCGGTCGTTCCATTGTGCCACCCGATATGCCGCCATCGGCATAAGTCTTGTAATATTCCCAATCGTTAAAGGCTTGTGATGCGATGTATGCCCGACATGCCTGTTCTTGATTGTCCAGGCTGTTAAACTCTTGTTCCAATCCGTGTTCGGTTGATTTACGAACATATACAGCGCATTTAATTTTTGGCATGATTCAGCCTTTTATTGGTTAGGCCAAAGAAGTCATTTCCGGATACTTTGTGTCCACATATTTCTTTGGCGATGGCGGACAGGGTGCGGTACGTTTTGTTGTTGTATATGAATTCGCATCGATCGCCAACGGTTACTTTGAATTCCAGCCCGCGGAATGTTTTGGTAATGGTGGTGCCCGGGTTCAGATGGTATTTGCTTTTATGCACACGGCTCAGGCATTCATCCGGATTATTCATATATTTGCGCAGCATTGTGATATGCTTTGCGGCGATGGTGGCGTGCGCGCGTTCGCATTGAATATAGTACCATAACGCACGCGCCTGGCGCCGATATGGATACGGACTATACCGCGCCCATAACAGGGATTTCTGTTCAAAGTCCATCTTTTCCAGTTCTGTTTTGCTTTCGGGCAACATAAAGAACGCTTTCATGTATTCTCCTTTGATTTCGCATCATTTCGCAGTTGTGCGGCGGCCTTGGCCAGAATAATCTGCAACGCTCGGACCATATACAAAACATCAGAATCTGGGATATTCGCCGGCCGTCCCAACGGATTACCCGACACCCCGGGCCGAAACCGCATTTTCTTTGGTGGATTTTTATAAGGCATAACTTCACTCCTATGGTCGTGCAATGAATGCTTACAATGTGGCAGAAGTCAAGTGGAAGAATAGATTTTTATTGAAAAAAATAGGATTATTTAGTACATTTTGACTATATATCTAGGAGTTATAAATTGACGCTAATAAATCGTAACTTGTCAGAGGAAGATACAAAAAGATTAGAAATAACGCCTGCTATTACCAATAGCGGATGGGATCCTAGAAATCAGGTTAGGATGGAATATTCTTTTACCAATGGCAGAATAATGGTAAAAGATAAAGAAATTCGAAAGGGAAAGAAAAAGAAAGCAGATTATTTACTGTTTTATAAACCAAATTTCCCAATAGCAATAGTTGAGGCTAAAAAGTTTCATCGTGGCGTAAGTGACGGTTTACAGCAAGGAATGGCATATGCAGAATGTTTGAATGTGCCATTTGTATATAGCTCTAATGGTAAAGGATTTTATGAACATGATTTTTTAACGGGTAAGGAAAGAGAATTAAAACTAGATGAATTTCCAACCCCAGAAGAATTGTGGAAACGTTATCAGGTTGCTAAGGCATTAGATGCATCGCAAGGGAAAGAGATTTTATCGGATTATTATACTGATAATTCTGGCAAAGAGCCTCGATATTATCAAAGAAATGCCATTAATCGTACGGTGGAAGCTGTAGTCCAGGGGCAAAAGCGTATTTTGTTAGTAATGGCAACAGGAACGGGGAAAACGTACACCGCATTTCAAATAATTTGGAGACTGTGGAAATCTAAGCAGAAGAAACGAATATTGTTTTTGGCAGATAGAAATATTTTGATCGACCAGACAAAGGTTCAAGATTTTGCACCTTTTGGTAACGCGATGACAAAGATAGAAAACAGAAATGTTGATAAATCATATGAAATTTACTTATCTTTGTATCAGGCCGTGACCGGAACGGAAGAGGATAAAAATATATACAAGCAATTCTCAAAAGATTTCTTTGATTTAATTATTGTCGATGAATGTCATCGTGGGTCTGCAAAAGAAAATTCATCATGGCATGAAATACTGGAATATTTTAGTTCCGCCACCCAGATAGGTATGACAGCTACACCGAAAGAAGATAAAGACGTCTCAACAAGTTTATATTTTGGCAAACCAATATATACATACTCATTAAAGGAGGGTATTGCAGACGGCTTCCTCGCGCCATATAAGGTTATGCGGGTGGTTTTAGATAAAGATTTAGGATGGAGACCAGAACTGGGTAAGTTGGATAAATATGGGAATGAAATACCGGATAGAGAATATACTGATAAGGATTGGGACAAAAATATTATCCTAAATGCACGAACAGAGACAGTTGCCAAGACTGTTATGAAATTCTTGAGAGAAGACGATCCATATGCGAAAACAATAATTTTCTGTGAAAATATAGACCATGCTACCCGTATGAGGGATGCTATAGCGAAACATGCTACTAATTTCATGAAAGAAAATAGTAAATATGTTATGAAAATTACCGGCGATGATATAGAAGGTAAGCAGGAATTAGATAATTTTATTGCGTTAGATGAAAAATATCCCGTTATTGCTGTTACGTCTCGATTAATGACAACAGGGGTTGATGCTAAACTTTGTAAGTTAATTGTTCTGGATAGAACTATCAATTCTATGACTGAATTTAAGCAAATTATTGGTCGGGGAACACGTGTAAACGAAGAGTATCAGAAATACTTCTTTACTATTATGGATTTTCGTAGGGCTACCAGACTGTTTGCTGACCCAGAATTTGACGGAAATCCAACGGAAATAAAAATTGTTGCAGGAGCAGATGTTGATGAACCGGACGATGCGCCAGATGAATGGGATGTCGGTATAGAATCCGAATCGGATAATATTTCAGAGATGGATTGGGATGATGCAGATGTTGTTGATGAAAGTCCAAATAATAAATATATTATAGATGATGTTCCTGTTTCTATTGTGGATAAACAAGTTCAATGGTTAGATGAAAGTGGCAAGCTTATTTGCGAAAATATACAAGATTATTATAAAAACTTTATGTTAAAGCGTTATAAAACCGAAAACGATTTTCGTTCTACATGGTTATCGTCTCGCAAAAAGACTTCTCTTATAGAAGAACTTGTTGCAGATGGGTTAATTATCAAAGAACTTAAATCTTTATATCCTGATGATATAGATATTTTTGATATACTATTAAAAAATACCTATGGTATAGTGCCAATTACCAGGAAAGAACGTGCTAGTTTTTGTAAAGAGTTTATAGAACGGATGCCTGATATAAAAAAAGAATTTTATACCGATATGTTAGCGCGGTATATTGAGACGGGTGTTTCGGCTTTGGAAGACAGAAAGATATTAAGAACACAATATTTTGAAAATAAATATGGAACTATTCTTGAAATGTTCGCAAAAATTGGCGGTAATGAAGAATATTTGAGAACAATAGAACAATTAGAAAGCTTGATTTACGGAGGAAAATAGTATGTCAAACGTCAGCCAGATTGTTAAGTCTATACAAAAGATTATGCGTAAAGATCCAGGTGTGGATGGGGATGCGCAAAGATTGGGGCAATTAACCTGGATGTTGTTCTTAAAAATATTTTCGGACAGAGAAAAGCAAAATATTCTCATTAACGACAATTATAGATCTCCGATACCAGATAACTTGCAATGGTCTGTGTGGGCGGAAAATGATGAGGGCATAACAGGTGAAGAACTACTTGATTTTGTGAACAAAGATTTATTCCCAGGTTTGAAGGCATTGGATGTGTCGGATCCAAATGCAGCAATGATCCGTTCAGTTTTTGATGATATGCATAACTATATGAAATCTGGACAATTGTTAAGACAAGTTATAAATAAAATTGATGAAATAGACTTTAATAAGGGAACTGATAAGCACCTGTTCGGTGATATATACGAACAATTATTAAAGGATTTACAAAATAATAAACATTCTGGCGAATTTTATACACCTCGTGCCGTTACGCAATTTATGGTGGAAATGATGGCCCCGAAGCTAGGAGAGAAAATATTGGATCCGGCTTGTGGAACAGGTGGTTTTTTAGCCTGTGCAGTTAATTATTTAACACCTCAATTAAAAATTGGTAAAGATTTCGATACTTTGCGCGAATGCATTATTGGTTGGGAAAAGAAACAACTTCCGTATGTATTATGTACGACGAACATGATTTTGCATGGTATAGATGCACCAAATATTAAACATTTTATAAATGGAAGTTTGGCAAGACCATTGAATGATTACTCTGAAAGAGACAAGGTTGATATAATTTTAACAAATCCTCCATTCGGTGGTGAAGAAGAAGATGGAATAGAGGCTAGCTTCCCAGCTCATGTAAGGACAAAGGAAACTGCGGATTTATTCTTGGTTTTAATCATTAAATTGTTAAAAGAGTCTGGACGTTGTGCAATGGTTTTGCCAGATGGGGCATTGTTTGGTGAAGGTGGTGCGAAAACTCGTATAAAGGAAGAACTTTTAACAAAATGTAATTTGCATACAGTTATAAGGCTTCCTAAGACTGTATTTGCACCCTATACTCCAATCAGTACGAATATTCTCTTTTTTGATAAAAGCGGTCAAACAAAAGAAACCTGGTTTTATCGTCTTGATATGCCTTCGGGTGTAAAGGCCTTTAATAAGACAAAGCCAATGCAATTGGGGCATTTTGATCCAGTAAGGGAATGGTGGAATAATAGACAAGAAATACAAGAAGACGGTTTTGATAAGGCGAAAAAATATACTTTTGAAGAGTTAAAAGAACGGAATTTCAATCTAGATCTATGTGGCTATCCAACGGTTGAAAATATTGTTCTTGACCCCAAAGAACTTTTTGAGCAGTTTGAAAATAAGAAAGCGGCGCTGGAAAACGAAATGTCAGAAGTTATTGGTCAAATTAAAACAATCTTGGGGATAAATTAAATGAAAGCGGCAGATTTAAAAAATTCTATTCTTCAACTTGCTATATCTGGTCGTCTTGTTCCTCAAGACCCTGCGGATGAGCCGGCAAGTGTGTTATATGAACAAATTCAAGCCGAGAAAAATAGACTTATTAAAGAAGGTAAGATAAAAGCTTCAAAGAAAAACGATTGTATAAACTTGCCAGAACCACCATTTGAAATCCCAGAAAGCTGGATGTGGGTAAAATTGGGAGATGTTGCCGATTTGTATACGGGCGATAGTATTTCTGAGATAGTAAAAGCAACTAAATATAAAAATTTAGAAATTGGTTATGATTATATTGGAACAAAAGATGTTGGCTTTGATAATGTCATAACATATAACAATGGGGTTAAGATCCCTTATGATGAAAAAGGATTCAAATATGCGTATGATACTTCAATTTTATTGTGTATAGAAGGTGGAAGTGCCGGTAGAAAAATAGCTAGATTGGATAAAAAGGTTTGTTTTGGCAATAAATTATGTTCTATAACTCCGTTTGGGTTTGAAAATTCATTTTTATATTACTTTTTGCAATCTGATTTCTTTCGGTCCACGTTTAATGAAAAAAACAGCGGAATTATTGGTGGTGTAAGCATAACAAAATTATTTGAACTGGCAGTGCCTTTACCTCCTTTGGGGGAGCAAAAGCGTATAGTTGAAAAGATAGAAGAATTAGAGCCTCTCGTAAATCGATATGGCAAGGCGGCGGAAGAATTGGCTCGTTTAAAATCCACGTTCCCGGATGAGTTAAGAAACTCTATTTTACAAGAAGCCGTTTCTGGTCATCTTGTTCCACAAAATCCGGCAGATGAACCAGCAAGCGTGCTATACGAGCAAATTCAAGCAGCGAAAAACAGGTTGATCAAAGATGGAAAAGTTAAACCCTCTAAACTGCCGAAATTAAACGAGCCTTTAAATCCACCATTCAAAATACCTAATTCTTGGATGTGGACATCTTTATCCGCAATAGGTTTAATAAATCCAAGAAATATTGTAGATAATGATTTAGAAGTGTCGTTTATTCCAATGAATAAAATTTCTTCAATATATAATATTCCTGTGAATGTTAGAGAAAAAAGAGCATGGAAAAATGTAAAGTCCTATACACATCTGAAAGACGGTGATGTTATTATGGCAAAGATAACGCCATGTTTTGAAAATAAAAAATCAGCTGTTTTATGTAATTTAGTAAATGGATATGGAGCTGGAACAACCGAGCTTCATGTATTTAGAAATATAACAAATATAAATCCTAAATATGTATTAATTTATTTAAAGAGTCCTGATTTTATGCAATATGCAAGTAACAATATGACCGGGACAGCCGGGCAACAACGAGTCTCAAGCGAAATATTTGCTAATTATCCTTTCCCTTTGCCACCTATCAACGAACAACAAAGAATTGTAAATAAAGTTGATGAACTTATGGATTTAAGCCACCAATTTGAACAAATTATCAATCAGGCTGTCTAAACTTTTTACTTTATCAACAATCCGTTTTTGTTCAGATATCGGTGGTAAAGGAATTATTGCATACAATATGTTTGATCTTGATATTCCTGGAATCATGCTTTTTGCTTGAGATTGCAAAGTTGTAATATTGGCCAGCAAATAAGTTTTTATATATTCTAGATTTATATAATCGTTTCCGCGAATGGCCATTATTTGACGGGCTATATGTGCCTTATCAACAGTTAAAAAAGCCATTAAGCCGACAGTTCCTTTACAGGTGATAAGCAAATCACCTTTTTGTGCCATTGATTTTGGAAAGTTAGTCCATCTATTTATAATAACTCTATCATTTTCTATATTACTTGCCCCTGTAATATACGGAACACCTTCGCCTATTGCATTGTATTCATTGGTTGTTAAATCTTGTCCAGAAATTAAAGTGATTATATCCCCAAGCCTTACCCACATCCAAGAATTAGGTATTTTGAATGGTGGATTTAAAGGCTCGTTTAATTTCGGCAATATACTCCTTTTATGGTTAAATAAAAGGATTGCACTATGATATACGGATATATTCGTGTCTCAACAGATAAACAAACGACAGAAAATCAACATTATGAAATAGAAGAGTTTTGTAGAAAAAATAATATACATATAAATTATTGGATATCAGAAACCATAAGTTCGCGAAAAGAATTAAGGAAACGAAAATTGGGCCGACTTATTAACCGGATACGAAAGGGGGATTTGATTATATGTAGCGAACTTTCGCGGTTAGGGCGCGATTTATTGCAAATTATGGGAATATTAAATCATTGTATGAATATTGGCGCCAATATTTGGACGATAAAAGATAACTATCGCTTAGATGCTGGGATTCAAGGAAAAATCCTTGCATTCGCTTTCGGGTTGACCGCAGAACTGGAACGAAATCTGATTTCACAGCGTACGAAAGAAGCCTTGGCAGCACGCCGGGCGGCAGGAAAAACACTCGGTCGTCCCCTTGGGACTAAAAGCACACGGCTAAAATTGACCGGCAAGGAAGATGTGATACATGATTTGCTTGTTCATAAAATTAGCAAAAGCGCTATTGCCAGGCGATTTCATGTAGATAGAGGAACTTTAAGACTGTTTATTCAAAATAATCGTCTTGACCCGATGAGTGAATAAATTGCTTTTTTATCCTATTTATTATAAAATAAACAACAAGTTATGAAAAAACGAAGTAAAACATGCTGGCGCTAACATTTGTTGAATATATTGAACGCGTTTTAAAGAAACGGGATAAGAAGTATTATACCGCTAAACAGATAGCAGAGTTTATTTCAAAGGATAATCCTGAGTATTTCAAAGAACGTATGAAAAAATCTGGAAAAAATAAAACAGCGCAAACTGAGCAGTTGATGCGAGAAATTTATTCTGCTAATGCCGAAAATAGAGTTCCTGGTACTATAAATGTTACAACAGATTCCCCTAAAAAGTTTGCTTATATTGGAACTAGAAACGTCAATTTTGATAAAAAGATTGAACAAAGGGAACATGGGTTGTATCCGTTGGTATGTGAATTCCTTGCCAATGGTATGAATCTGTTCGCCAAGCGTATAGACGAGAAGAGGGCCTCGAAACGAAATGGTCAAAATGGAAACAAGTGGCTTTTCCCGGATATAGTTGGTCTAAAGGTTTTGTCTGACAATTGGGATGCCAATGTAAAAAATTGTGTGCGCCATTATCATGATTCAGAAACAGATCTGTGGTCGTTTGAGGTTAAACTTGCGTTAACAATGTCAAATGTAAGAGAGTGTTTCTTTCAAACTGTTTCTAATTCGGCTTGGGCGAATTATTCGTATTTAGTTGCGGCTGATATTGATGAACGTGCACTAAAGGAACTGCAAATCTTATGTAAAGCATATAACATAGGTGTAATAAAATTAAATAAAGACAATCCATTAGAGAGTCAGATTATTATACCCGCGGTAAAAGTCGATTGCTTGGATTGGGATATTATAAATCGTATTTGTGAATCTAACACAGATTTTAGAGATTTTATAATTGCGGTTGAAAATTTTTATTCTGCAACCACAAATAAAATTAATACAAAAGATTGGACTGCTCTACCGTCTATATCACAGTAAACCAATTTTTTGCGATTTCTATAATTTGAGCGCAGGTATGAAAATTAGTTTCTGAGATAAATTGTTCGATTTTATGCCCTAAACTGTGTTTGTTTAGGGCATTTATACAAGACCGCATTAGCATGAATTCGTTGTTTTTATATTTGGTTAATGAAACAGTAATGTTTGGATATTTAGGCATAATTTGACTCCTTTTAAGGCAGCACAATGAATGCTTACAAGCCGAGTCGAGTCAAGTGGATATTTTTAGTAGCTAAAAAATATATAACTGGCTATAATTAGGAGAAAAATCTAGGAGATGTTGGATGAAACTCGCGTTTTTATCAAAATGTGATTGCTTAAGGATCAGATTGCCCTTGTTTGTTATGGATTTGGTTATACTGATCTTGGGAATAGCGCTTTATTTTATTAGTAAAGAAAGATTTATGGGACTTTTGTATAATCCAGTCATACTGTTGATATTTTTGATTCTTATTGCTGGTCATGTTTTTCCGCGTCTATTAAACGATTTGTTGTCAAAATACTGCACCAGAGAGACCGCGGACTGTGTAATACCTGTAAGTGATGATATAAATAAAATGAAAGATGATATCAAAAATGCAAGTGTAAAAAAAACGGGAACGGAAATTGTCGCTACAAAATTTTTAAAAAAAGAATCTGCTAGTGAAATGGATGAATTGTTTGCAGATTTGAAGGCAAAAAAATATAGAAAAGTTATGTTAAGATCCAAGAATAAACTTAAATCTGGTGCAGGAATAAATTATAATATCCTATTAGAGGTCGCCTATTCAGAACAAAGTACTTCAGATTATGACATAAAAGAAAGAATAGAGAATTTAGGGGCTATTATACGAAAAGAAATGCCCGTGCAATTAAAAATGGCTTTTATTCTTACATATATCAGTTGTAATTTGTATATAGATGAATATGAGTTAGTTGAAAAAGCTATATATAGAGCTATAGATATAACAAACAAAGCTGAATTAGACCCAATATATTTGTCTAGATTATATCGCCTTCAAATGGATTCTTTTATATTGCAAAATCGTATATCAGAAGCAATAGCAAGTGGAAAGAAAGCTTTGGAATACGCTGATTCAAAAGATAGGTGTGGTATATATTTTAGTTTGTCGAAAATATATTTTTATTTTTTAGATGATAATAAGTTAGGTTTGGAAAATGCCTTGTTAGCTTGGAACGATATATATAAAGACGCTCCGTTTGTAAAAGAGTTGGTGCAATTGTGCTATATTACATTGTTTTTTGATGCAAAAGTAAATGAAGCGTGCGATTTTTTGCTTAATTTTACAGATAATGAAAAAGATGATGGGTACAAAGATAATTTGTCTTATTTATTGTATAAAAGAGGGGATGTTAAAAGTGCAAAAAATAATGCTACATATTGTATGAGTCAAAATCCAACAGAGGCTGTTGCTTCAATGAATACATTAGCGATGATAGAGAAAGATGAAAAACAATTTGAACAAGCTGTATATCATTTCTCAGAGGTTATACCTTCTTTAGAAGCAAATAAACAAGTTAAATTAATGAAATATTTTTGGCTAGAAGCTATCTATAATAGAGGTGTATGTTATATAAAATTGGGGAATTTTGAAAAGGCTAAAACAGATATTGAATTAGCAATAAAAGAACGGTATCCTGATATGGATTCTGATGTTCTTAAAGAGTACTACGATTTAAATCCGGAACATATTATTTCTTAAAAATATTCGGATTCTCTCAATATTTAATCAGTTGATTTAAGTGATTCTTTATGCAAAACTGGGAAAGAATCCATAGAGATATGGTTTCGGGGCTGTGGTAGGCCCACTTCATTCGGTGCAATAGCATCGTTAATCTGATGTTTCGGTGCTTTTTTGCGCCGTTATATCCCTGACTTATGGTCGGGGAGCTGTTGGTTATAAAATACGAGTAATCGGAAAACCAACAGAATCAATAATGAAGTGATTACCAACTCCCCGACCGCCATATTATCGCATGGCGGTCAATGTTTGTTATAGGGAGGTATTCATGTCTGACACTAAAGAAAAATTAAAACTTATAAAACTTATAGATGTTCTAGGTGGATTAAAAAAAGACAATTTTGAAAAAAAATATCCCAACAAACGTCGTAAAGTTCGTTTTAATGTTTCGTGGCAAGAAGAATTTAGTAATGCAGACGGAAAAAAGAAAATAAAAGTTTTTGATTTTTTAGAAAAATATAAATCAGATAATGCTGCCTATTTAACCAATAATACAAAATCAGAATTTCTTCAGTGGATTTTATCGTTGGGATCGGGACAACGTAAACGATTGAGAACAGATGAAATCGTTTTTCAATTTATAAAAATTGACTTAAAAAAATGGTTGTTTGTTGGGGCGTATGAGGTATTAGATTTAAATGGTGTAGGGGTATTTAATTTATCTGAAACACAATCCAGACAATTTCTTTATGCCAATGTAAGACGCCTCACTGAATATGATGTTTATGTTGGTCGCTTAGTTGTTGATTTTACAAATATGCCACAGCAATTTTATTATGTTCAGGATGATATTATAGATAACATAGAAGTAAGCGAAATATTGCCACGCCCATATTTAAAAATGGAAGAAGAATTTAAGGGATATGATAATGTATGTAAAAGCTATTGGGCCTTACAGCATTGTATGAAACAGTCTGCATGGCATGATGCATTAAAGAACGTATATGGTGTATATTTATTAACAGATACAAAAACAGGTAAACAATATGTGGGCTCGGCAACGGGAAAAGATGGGATATACGGACGTTGGAGTACGTATTTAGATAAGGGGTACGAGACAAACGAAAAAGAATATCCGAACAAACGCCTTAAAGAATTAGTAAAAAAAGAACACATCGAATATATCCAAGAGAATTTTCAATATACCATTTTAGAAATCTTTTCGAAAAATGATCATGGACGAGATAAAGCACTAGAGCGAGAGAGTTATTGGAAAGATGTTCTTAAAACCCGCGAGTTTGGGTATAATGACAACTAGAAAATAGCTGTACTCATGTGAATGAATATATTCTATTTAGGGGCTTTTTAGCAAAAGGTTAATGAAAAATGGATGTCCTAGACGAACGTAACCCTAAAATGATTTATCGGTACGAGGAACCAATTCCTCGTCCAATATATTGGTGCGATTGCATATTGAAAGGTTTTTATAATATAACAAATCCTGCTCCATACGATGTTTTAAAAGAACAAATATGGAAAGATATGCGTTTAACAGAAACGCAAATAGATTGTCCAAATAATACAAACCTGAAACGTGCAGTTGATGTGATAGCAGAAAATGCGGTGCGCTTATTATTGTTGATGGAATTAATAAAAATAGAAAAATATGGTCCGTCTAGTTATTATATAAATATCGAGACAGGAAAAGCTGCGGAAGTCCCTTACTATTTAATAACCTCTCTTGGGAAAAATTTTATTGAAACTAAGCAAACCATAAATGAAGGATTTGTTTTAAAACAACATCCTGATCTATCATATTATTTATATGTTATTAAATCTCCAACCTTAGCCCGTGAGTGCATTAAATACAAAGATTTCGAGTTGGATTTTGCTTGTTATATAATTCATGGTATCCGTGATACGGATAATGGGGATACAGATTATATTGATGGAACTTTAGCTTCTGCGTTAGCAGAATATAGTTGTTTTAAGGATGATGAAAGTTGGAATTATTTTTTAGCGGAATTAATGCGGTCTAAGGTTCTTGTGCCGGTGCATATGTTACCATCATTTGGAAAAACAAATAGTATGGCCATTCGTCATATAGATCCAGAAGATCTAATTGATATGAAAAAATATAATATACCAAAAGAACATATAGATTTAGTCCCAATTACCAAAAAGTCAATAAACACAAATCAAGAGTTTTTGATGTTGTTTTTGTCTATTCGGCAAATAGGGTACATCTCATGGAAAAACGACATAAAAGAACCATCGTATACATTTCTTTATATCGAATTTAAACATGTCTATGAATGGTTAAAAAAGCATAATAAAGATTTAGACTCTATAATTTTTGATCTATTCGATAAATACAAACACACATTAGACGTTAATTTGATTGATTTTATAAAAAATATGAAAACATTTGAAAAATTTAAATCCAAGTACAAGGGTAAATATATAGATTTTATCCAAGATTTAAGAAAGGCCAGTTTGAATAAACACATGCCCAAAAAGCCTAATAAACAACAGGACTACATATAATGCCAGATATTATCCAAGGAATAAGAAAATCATTTGAAAATCTGAAAAATAAAAGATTCTTTGTATCCGAGGCAGATTTTCAAGCATCTTTTACCTGGGAGCTGGCGCAAGTATTTCAAGATTGCCCAGATGTTAAAATATACCGCGAATTCCCCGTGCGCGTCTATGATGTACAGTGGCGGACAATTTATATTGATATTCTGGTTGTAGCAGATGGTAAAAAATACCCAATTGAATTAAAGTACAAGACTGACAAGATAGAATCAGATGCCCTGTATGAAGATACAGGTATTCCAATCAAAGATATATTAAAGTCGCAGGCTGCTCATGACGTGGACTCTTATGATTGCTGGAAAGATATATCGCGTATAGAGAAATTGATTGACAGTGGCTTTGCCCACAGTGGTGTTTTTATCTGTATTGCGAATGATAAATATTATTGGAATGGCAGTTGTGGCGAAAATACTCTGGGTTATGCATTTCGTATGAATCCGGGAATTAAACGCGGTGGCGAATATAACTGGAATTTAGCAAATTGTACAATCCCAGAAAAATTATTAAAAACACGACCAAATTTGTATATCAAGAACGACTATGAATTTGTATGGCAGGATTTTTATGAGATACTGGCCAAGAACGGAAAATTTATGTCCCTGATTGTAGAAATTCATGGTAAAGAATAATCTAAAACGCCCCAACGTGTAATTCGTGGGGCGTTTGCTTTTCTATTGCTGCATCGCGTAATTTATACACTGGGTCAGGGCGTCTACCTGGTCCTTATACCGACTGCCGGGGAAGCTGAGTAGTTCTTTCTTGAACTCGGCCCACCAGTCTGGTTCTTCCTGTGGAAATTGCAACGCGCCGTTTTCAATATACGCACTAACGCCCATCAAGCGTGATGTTTTGTCGGCGTCTGGCTTTATTGGTTCTACATCAAATCCGTATCCGTTGCAGTCCCTTTGTGCGGATAGCATTTGTATCAATTGCGTTCCGCTGGCCTTGTCCTCTATCAGAAGTTTAACTAATCCGCCGCCACCTTTTTCATATCGCCATTTGTAGTATAATGCCATTACTTGTCTGATTAACTCTGGCATTTCCCATTTGCCGCGAACTACTTCCAACAGATAATACTTAAATGCGTTATTTTCGCGTGTCATCAGTACAACGCAACAGGCGGAGTAGGCATTTGTTGCACCTGCTTTATTCGCCGTGTCCCAGCTTAAGAATATTCGGCAATATTTAATCGGGTCTATATTCTCTGCTTGCTCTTTTGTATAATAATGCAACCAAGACTCTTTAACGACGCCGCCTTCTAGTGGGCACGGTTCTTGCTGATACTGTGCCGACCAGACATAAGTACCAAGTTCTTGCTGACTGGTTGTCAGTGTTTGGGCATCTATGCGGGTCGGGTTTAGCGGGCGCCCAGCGGCACGGCGAAATACCTTGTCGCCAACGGGCCACACTTCATCTGTAATGGCGATTTGCGGTATTTTTATATGTACCCAATCGGTTGAGTTTTCCAATAGATAGCCGGTCAAATCGTTTTCGTGCACACGCTGCATAATTAGTATGATTGTGCCGTTTTGCGGATCGTCAAGGCGGCTAAGCATTGTGTGCTGATACCACTCGTTGACTTTGTTTATGGCGGATTCGTTGCTGACATCTGACGGTTTTATCGGGTCATCGATAATAATGACATTCCCACCACGGCCGGTCATTGTTCCATCCACAGATGATGTATATCGTCCACCCCGCGCGGTTGTGTTAAAGTCGCCGGGCGTGGAACGATTTTTAGAAATGATGGTGCGCGGAAATATTCGCCGATACCATTCGGCTTCCATAACGATTTTGCTGTCGCGCGCAAACTTTTCCGCCAGTTCGGCGGAATAAGATGCGCTAACAATGCGTTCCTTGGGATTATGTCCCAACAGCCATGTTGAATAGGCGACATTAACGACAATGGATTTCAGACTGCGTGGTGGTACGTTGATAATCAGGCGCTTTATTTCGCCCTGGCGTGCGCGTTCCAACGCGTCACACAGTACCTCCAGGTGCCAGTTGGGAATGAATTTCTCATTCCCAAGTTCATAGAAGACGCGTTGGACATAGCTGTAAAAATCGTTGCGTAACAGCACGTCCAGTTCTTTGCGTTCAGACATCGATTTCCTCCTTGGTTTGTTCGGTTGTCAGGCGGAATTTCAGATTCTCAAGAATTGCCTGGTCGTTTGTTGATAAGACCTCTCGCATGGCGTCCAAGTGTTCTTTTTCTGCATCCATCGCCAACATGTGCGGGAATATGTTTTGAATTGCGCGAAGGTCGCCTTTTACAGCGCGGTTAACTGCCTGTAACAGGATGGCGGTTTGTTTGTCGATTTTTAGCTGTCGGCCATCTTGGGTAATCAATATTTTTTGATGCAGCAATTCGCCCAACAGAGTATATGTGTTTTGGCGCCCCTTTGGTCGGCCTTTTGGATTGCCAGACTGGCCTGGTTTAAATTGTGTGCCTTTTGGTGGAATTTTATATCCTGTCATTTGATTTCTCCTATCTTTTCAGCTGTGCATCCGGTTAATGTTTCAAAGCGCTTGATTGTGACGTCACAGTATTTTTCTTCTAGCTCAATGCCGCGGCATACGCGCCCGGTCTGCTCGCACGCAATTAGCGTAGAGCCAGAGCCCAGGAAACAATCCAAAACAATATCGCCCCGGCGCGTCACGTCCAGTATCGCATCGCGCAGCATTGCGACCGGCTTTACCGTCGGGTGCAGTTTCAGATTGTCTTTCCCCGCGCCGAACGCATTTGCGCCGGCATAGTCCCAGACATTCGTCCGATAACGCCCATGTGCGCCCAGTTCGATATTATTGATGTGGGGGGCGGTGCCGGATTTATAGATAAAGCACAGCTCATGCTTGCTGCGATACAGGCTGCCCATGCCACCGTTGGTCTTGTTCCAGACGCAGATGTTTTTGAAGTCGTCATAGACGGTCGCGCCGGCGGTGGTAATCTCGCCAACGTGCTTCCAGTCCATAAACAAATAATGCAGGGCGCCGTTCACGGAATATTCCTTGGCGTGGCGCATAAACGTCGTCAGGAACTCTGTAAACTCGGCCGGCGTCATCTCTCCCGATGCCATTGCAAACTCGTCGTGCTTGATTTTACCCAAGGAACCGATGCACTTGATCTTTACGTTATACGGCGGATCGGTCAGAACCATCTGGGCGCGTTTATCGCCCATAAGGGCGGCATAGGATTTGGCTATCAGCGCATCGCCACAGACGATTGTGTGCCGGCCAAGTTTCCAAATGTCGCCGCGATGGCACCGTCGGTCTTCGTCTAGCAGCGCCGGAACGGCGTCTGCTTTCGGGTCGCTGGTCCCATCGCCATCCAGGATCAGGTCGATTTCAGCTGTCTCAAACCCGGTAATTTCCAGATTGAAATCCAGGTCAAGGTTGCTCAGCTCGCTGAATTCCAGATTCAGCAACTCGATACTCCATTTGCCAAGCTCGGTCAGCTTGTTGTCGGCAATGCGATACGTGCGTTTCTGGGCGTCCGTCAGATGCGACAGGATTATCGCCGGTACGTCGGTCATACCGGCATCCTGGGCCGCCGCAATGCGACCATGTCCGGCGATGAGCTCCAGATTCTCGTCCAGCAAGACCGGATTGATAAACCCGAACTCTTTGATGGAGTCTTTTATTTTTATTACCTGTGCTTTGTTATGTAACTTAGGGTTGTTTTTATATGTCCGAATATCGGTTAGTTTTATATTTTGGATAGTTAAATTTTTCATGAACAATCTCCATTCTTTTTACGGTTATTTATGGAGAGCAGAAAAATAATATTTCTACTCTATATAATATACTTTATGAAAAGGGGTAAAAATCGTCATTTTGGGCGATTTTTTAAAAAATTTTTGCTTTACTTTCGCAAACCCGCAGTTTGCCTGGTGTTTTTTTATACAAAAAATTGAAAAAAGTTATCAGATGAATTTACAAATGTATAAATTTAACGTGTGGAAATTGTCCGGTGATATATTCAGCGGTAGAGTGGCGACGGTTTTAGGCGAAATACTTAAACCTAAAATCCTCATAGCATAATCTAACTCATTAAAAGTTGAAGAGATTTGTCACAAATTGGCGAACTATACGTTATTCCGATTGACGATGGATACAAACTTTCCCTTGATTTCAAAGTCGGTATTTTCGTCTATGATTATTGGTGGAAAATTCTTGTTGTCCGATAAAAGAGCAATATAGTTATCGTTCATGCGCTTGAAGCGTTTTATCTTAAAACCGCTCTCCGTTCCCGTATCAACTCGTACAAACACAATGTCATTGTCTTTTATATTCTCTCCTGGCATAACTTTTTTAAACATAACGAGATCCTTATCTTTTAATGTTGAATCCATAGAGTCACCTAATACCGATACTAACATAAGATCATCAGGATTATGTTTTAATTCAGAAGTTTTGATGGGGATGGTTGTCAGACCAGATTCATCTATAAATCTATCGTCACTTCCGGCTCGGGCAGCACCAACATAAAGAATGTTTATTGTCTCTCTACCTTTTTCATCTATGAATGAATATGTTGCATCTGTGTTTTTTATTACTTTGCCGTCTTTTACAAATTTTTGTAGATGATAGAAAATTACAGATTTATTTTCTTCGGGCATGGTGTTGTGGATATCCGCTAGACCTAAAGTCTGTTTGTTGCGCAACACAGATAAAATTTTGTCTTTAAGTTCCATCAAAGTCCCCCTTTACACGCTCCAGGATATCATAATTGAGTTTGAAAAACAAATCAAACAAAAAAATAGCATTATATGAATTTATAAAATATACTTGACAGTATTTGTAAAAAACATTATATTGCTTGGCCGAAGGGCATTTAAGTCTAAAAATACAGGAATACTACAAAATGTCGGGAAAGGTAAATTTATCGGAAACGAATACATATATGCTTTGGGGGCGTGCGGCGGGCCGATGTGAATTCGCTGGCTGTAACAAAATTTTGTATCGTGATACGTATAGTATGAAACCATTGAACTTAGCAGATAGAGCTCATATAGTGGCGCGTAAGGTCAGTGCAGCAAGAGGAGATGCTGAGAAATCTGCTGAATTAGTGGCCGATCCTGGAAATGTTATGCTGCTATGCAAAGATTGTCACAAACGAATTGATACTAATGAAAACGATTTTCCAATAGAGTTGTTGCTGGATATGAAAGCTAAACATGAAAGACGTATTGAGCTTCAAACGGGTTTTACGGAAAATAATAAAAGTTTTATGATTACATATGCGGCAAACGTTGGAAATTTAAGAAATCCAATTGATTGCCAGTCTGCGGCGATGAGCATGAATCGTTATGGTCGCGTCCCGGCAGAGCCACATCCAATAGATTTAAGCCTGTCTGGTAGTGCCACTATTGATAGCAACCCGGAATATTGGAGGTTGGAAGAGCGAAATCTGGAAAATAAATTTCGGCAAAAACTATTTGATCGTATTTCTGATACTGGTGATATAAGACATTCGTCACTATTTGCTATTGCGCCAGTACCATTGTTGATAAAACTTGGGACTCTGTTTACAGACAAATGTCCTGTTGATGTATATCAAAAACATCGTGAGCCGGATACTTGGGACTGGTTGTCTGGGGCTTCGGTATTAAAATTTCAAATCAGTAGACCGGCAAAAAAATGTGACAATGTGGCATTGGTTTTATCGCTTAGTGACCTAATCCCGCATGAGGATGTATGTAAAACGCTTGGGGATGATGTGTCGTTTTGGGATGTTACACTGGAAAGAATGGATAAAGATTGCATAAAGACGCCGGCGGACCTGGCAGCTTTCAGAGATTTGATGCGCCATATATTTGGAGCAATAAAAATATTTCATGGCAATAATCAGGTTATTCATGTATTTGCGGCAATCCCAATTTCTACCGCAATAGAACTTGGACGTGTCTGGATGCCACGTGCAGATTTGCCATTGCAAACATATAATCGAGATGATGGCCGAATATTTCGTAAAGCAATAACTATTGGAAGGATTAAAACAAAATGAGCAAATATAAAGATCTTTTGGAAAATAAAATTAACATTTCTCCTGAAATGGAAGCTAGAGTCCAACAAGCTTATGAAGAAATATCTGATTTGTTAGCTGATAAGCTAAGTGATTATGAGCCAAATATATTCCCGCAGGGGTCTTTTCGTCTTGGTACTATAATTCGCCCCGTAGCAGGTGATGACTATGATTTAGATTTTGTTTGTCTTATAAATATTCCAAAGGCTAAAATTAGCCCGTCCGAGCTAAAAGGAATGTTAGGAGATGCTCTTAAGACGCAATACTCAACAAGCGCTGGAACGCTTGAAGAAATGAATCGTTGTTGGCGTGTAAATCTTCCGAATTTTCATATTGATATTCTGCCTGCTGTTCCTGAAACAGATTTGTCTCTGTTTGGGGGTGTAGAGGCCGATGTCGTAGAAACTCCGATTGCAATACCCGATAAAGAATTAAAAACTTGGAAATCAAGTAACCCACAAGGGTATGGTAAATGGTTTGATAAGCAGAAGACAAAGGTTGAAAGAGGAGGGGTATCAAAACATGTGGTAATGAATGAGGCGGATGTAGCGCCATTGCCTAAGCAAAATATCAATTCTGCAATTTTACAAGATGCTATAAAGATTATGAAATATCACCGAGATGTGAATTTTAAAGATAATCCTGATGATAAACCTATATCAATAATACTTACGACACTGGCTGCCAATTTTTATGAAGGGGAACAAGATGTTGTGAATGCGTTACAAGGCATAGTTAATCGTATTGTAGTTGCTGCGCCTTCTATATTTGAAGTGGGTCAAGTTACTAATCCTGTTTTGAAATCTGAAAATTTTGCTGATAAATGGAAAGACCACCCAGAGCGCAGACAGGCATTTCGCGATTGGGTTAATTCATTACATGAATTGACGCAAGGATACTTCTTGGCCAATGGAGATATGGATAAAATAAACGAGCTGTGGCAGAAACAGTTTAAAATCCAAAACACGCCAGCCGCCGTTCAAAAATCTACGGGAACGATTATTAACCCTCCAAGACAATGGTTTATAAATGCATAAATACGAAGGCCTTTACGCAGAACTTGCTAACGTTGATGGACAGGGCTTTTGGTTCTGCAATCTTGATGTTCAAGATGCTAATAAGGATAAGAAGTTTATTATATCGACTAAATTGGGGTTTTCACAAAGATATGAAAACGTAATAATAGACGACTCATATGATCTAAGAATTGAGCTGCCTTACGATTACCCACGTAAGTTACCAATCGTCTTTAATGTTGATGGCAAAATTCCAAATGACCCGAATAATCATAATAATGAAAAGACGGGATTATGTCTTGCGACAACGGCAGAGATAAAAGAGCGTTTATCTCAAACGTCGGGAACATTCATTGACTTTGTTCGTGAACTAATCATTCCTTTTTTATATGCGCATTCATATAAACAACAATACCATAAATATCCATGGCCCCCAAGAGAGCATTTTGGTGAAGGTATATTGTCTGAATATAAAGACTTTTTTAATCTGCGTGATTTAAATCATGCGAGAGATTTTATGAAAGAGCTTCATAAATATAAAAGACCGATAAAGGGACACAATATATGTATGTGCGGTAGTGGTAAAAAGTTCAGAGATTGTCATCAAAAAAAATATCTTGAACGATTAGCTTATTATTCTAACAGGGAAATGAGGTTGGATTATTGTAGAGCTATGAAAAGTTAGCGGCTCATTATGTGTATTCGTATTAATAGTTTTTTGTGGGTAGCTAAAAGAAACATATAAATCATTTATTAAAGGATGAATAGCATGAAAAAGTATCCAGTTGAATTTTTGCGTACTCCGGCTGGGGAATTACAAATCCTTAGAGATTTTGTGCCGGAGCCTATGCCAGAATTTGACGGCACATCAGATGCATTCGAATATACTAAATGGCATTTGTATGATCGGGTTTGTGATGGAATCAAATCATTCTTGATATTGTTGGATAAAAAGCAAATCTATGATGCTTTTATCATTGCTGGGCATGTTATGGAAACCTGTGCAATGTTAAGTTATATCAAAGACGGCAAGACGGAGGAAAAACGGATAAATAATTTTTATAAATATACCGCTCGTGCTTATGCAGGAATAATGCTAGAAATCTTGAGAACAAGTGAAAGTTTAGAAAAAGATGCCGATTGGAATGCGTATACAGCATTCTTACAATTGTTTTATCCTGTTGGGAGCAATATTATAAAGGATGCTAAAAATTCGAAACAAAAACATGAAGATATTATTAAAAAGATAAATAATCGTCTGGGTACTAATGCAGAAAAGATTAAGCTCATAGAAAAAAACTACGAACACCCGAATATCGAAGAATATTTGCGAACGTTTTCAGAAAATATGGATGGTGTAGACGAGCAAAGGTTCAAACATTTTTACCTAAAATACTGTGATTTTAAGCACACAAATGTATTGGCTTGCCTGGAACGGCAAATATTTGATTATCAGATAGAAAGGGTTGTTACTGTGCTGGTAATTATAGTTACATATCTGAGTATGGCCAAATTAGAACCGTATGTACATCCAAGTGGTATTTAGTGGCAGATTTAGCCTTTTAGTTAGAAAGTGTTTGGGATAAATAATCTTGCTTTTATAAGTGCACAATTTCAATGTTTGAAAATTGTGTGGCGATGTGTTCGGCGGCGAAGCGGCGGTGGCATTGTAGGGCGGATTTTTCTGTGCAAAGCAGGCAAATGCGGTCTAGGTCGGTCGGAGCGAGCCCATCGGTCGGGTGGCGTGTGGCCAACAATTCGCGATACATTCGTTCATAATCAGGCCAGGTGATGCGGCCATCTTTGTAACCGGTCAAGATTTCGGCTGTTGGTGCAAATTCGGGGTGGTATTCGTACCGCGTCCCCAGCACACCTGCCAAACTGTCGCCACTATAAAATGGCACGTGTGTGCTGGTGCGCCACAGGCGTATGTCCCAAACCGTGCGAACACGCATCGCGTCTAACACATCCAAGAATGCGTCCGGGCTTTTACCGCTGAAACCGATTGTGAATATCTTTGGCATTTATTTGTTCAATGTATAAACTGTGCCGCGGGTGGTTCCGTATTTGGTAATGTGGCCGCGTTTAACCAATGTTTGTACCGCCTTGCGGATGGTTTCTGGATTTTTGTCGATTAAAGATACGATTTGAGACATGCTTAATTCTGATGTGTTTTCAAACAAGGCAAGAATTTCGCTTTGTGTGGTGGACAATTTGGCGATGCCGGTACTACGAACCTGTGCGATTTTGTCTTCCAGCATGCGTTTCTGGGTAACCAAGGAACGTACAAAGAATGTCAACCAAGGCTCATAATTAATACAGTCGCCCCAGATGGTCTTTTGTGTGCCACGCAGTGCACGGTAATAAGCATCTTTGGTGGCTTCTATAACGGATTCCATCGATGCGTATGGCATATATGTATAGCCGCTTTTCAGCATCAGCATAATCGTTAATGCGCGCGATAGGCGACCGTTGCCATCTGTAAAAGGATGGATGGACAGAAAGTGTATCACAAATATCCCAATGGTAATAATCGGGTGAAAGAACCGATCGTTCAGTGTATCGTTCGTCCATTTTATAGTGTCCGCCATAAGGCGTGGTGTATCAAATGGTGTTGCTGTTTCAAATATAGAGCCGATTTCATTGCCATTGACGTCAAATGCCGCAACCCGGTTGCTGTCTTTTTTGTATTCGCCACGGTGGCGCGCATCCTTGTCGGAGTAGTTCAAAAGAATCTTATGTAATTGCTTGATATAATTCTCGCTTAACGGAATTGTGGCGTAATTTTCAAATATCGTATTGACCAGGTCAGAATAGCCGGCAACCTCTTGCTGGTCACGGGTTGTAAATGACTGCTGATTGATATTAGCAAACAAGGCTTCTATCTCGGAATCGGTCATACGGTTACCTTCTATACGATTTGAAGAGCCGACAGATTCTATTGTGGCGACCCGGCGCATAACGCGCAAATCGTCGGCAGACAGTTTTACTGCACCACCAGCCCATGCGCCATTAAAAGCGTCGATTTCGGCAATATTATTCAGTATTTCAGGTGTGATAATAACATCGCGATTATTTGGCATTTTGTGCGGCCTTTTTAGGTTTGTTAATATTTTACCTAATATTACCAGATGATTCCCAGAAAGTCAATATTTTTCCCAGAAAGTTCCCAGATAATATAAAAACTAGAGAAAAAGGTAGAGAAAAAACTAGAGAAAAGCTACAGAAATCAGCCCCGGCTTTTTCTTATATGCAGCTATACAAATTCTGATTGATAGAGACAGGGTCGCCACTTGCAAAAAGTTTTTATGTTTGTATTCAAAAGAATGAATCAAATCATATAGTTTTTCGGGTAGGGGCTGAATAAACGCAATCTATACCTTGGCGGGGGCGGGGTGGGGTTGTTCCCTGATATGGCTGGGTAAAATCCCTGTTCCTGATATAAAAGTTCCCTGTTATTTTTGCGGTGGATTTTGCAAAATTAGCGGAAATCGGGCGCGGCGGGTGAAAATCGGGTCGCCAAAACCGTCAAAATTCCCTGTTAATCCCTGTATTTTGTTGTATGGTGTTTGCCGTAGAATATTGGTACACCGCCAGTAAAATTCAATATCTCTGACCTGTTCAGAGATGTTCTTTGTTTATAGGGAATGTTTTATTGATTTTATTTTGTGTTTTTTATACTATCCCCTTATATATGGGAAGGGATGAAACTGCGAAAAATAGTTTTTTTTATATTTATTATTTTTTCTGCAAATGCGGTATTCGCGGATTCTGTGTTTTTTGTAAAAACGATTGATGGGACATCTCAATTTTCTTTTTCGATTGCTGCAACAGGTGATTTTATAATTGATTGGGGGGATGGTGATATTGAAAACATATCACAAACAGATGTAAAAGCCACAACGTATTCACATGTTTACAAAAATGCAGGGGTATATGATATTGGAATATCGGGTGTTGCAACGGCATATAATACGAATACAAATGTTGCAACGATAAGTTTTGAAGAAAACAAAAATCTGGCGCAAATAAGTGGTTCTTTATCCGATATATTTGGAACGTTGACGGTTGGTGAACAAAGAAATCCACGGTTTTATAGAACGTTTCAGAATTGTACTAATTTGACAGGAAATATTCCGGAAAATTTATTTTCTTCGTTAGGCGGGGAATGGGTGCCGTATATGTTTTGTGGAACGTTTAAATACGATACAGGCTTAAAAAGCATGATACCACCAAATTTATTTGGTTCAATATCTGGGAGGCCAGCACCTTTTGTGTTTTGGGAACTTTTTAATGCTTCAGGGGTTTATGGAAATATTCCGGAAAATTTGTTTTCTGGGGTGATTGGGACACCTGCCGAAAGTATGTTTCGAAGTGCTTTTTATAATTGTTCAGGAATAACAGGAGATATTCCGGAAAATTTATTTGCCGGTGTAATGGGACAACCTGCTAGTGCTATGTTTCGTAGCATGTTTTATGGGACAAAATTAACGGGAAATATTCCAGAAAATTTGTTTGCTGGGATAATAGGTGGACCTGCTGAAAGTATGTTTGAATACACGTTTTATAACTGTTCAAAATTAACCGGTCCAATACCAGAAAATTTGTTTGCTGGAATATCTGGCAGCCCGGCGCCTAGTATGTTTTTAAAAACGTTTAGGGGCTGTTCAAAATTAACCGGTCCAATACCAGAAAATTTATTCGCGGGAATATCGGGGCGCCCCGCCAATAAAATGTTTCAAGAAACATTTTATGGTGCATCCGGATTAACTGGGGATGTGCCGCAAAAATTGTTTGCAAATATTGATACGAAATATACCGCAACGGATCAAATGACAAATGTTTTTTATGGAACAAAATTGAATACGCAATGTAGTGCAGGGGATTATCAATTTATCACAGGGTTTGAAAAATATTTTACGAATCGCGTTGCGTGTACAAAATGTCCAAATGGCACGACGTCTGATATTGGGGCAACCAAAATAAATGAATGTTTTGTTTTGTGTGAACGTGGATATTATTTACCGGCTAATTCTACAGATTGTTCTATCTGTCCTGCAAATTTTTGGTGCCCGGGTGGTAAGATGTCTGTTGATGAAAATAATGCATCGGGGGTAAATGCGTGTTTAACTGGTTTGGTATGTCCCGCCGGTTCATCGCAAGAATTATCATGTGGCAGATTGTTACATGTTGGCAACACGACAATGTATATGTCGCAAATAAAAAATACGGAACATGCGTTGGTGGTTGAATATGATGGAAAACGTTTTTATACGAATGCTTCAACGGAACCACATTTCATTTCTGATGATAGTAAAAATGTATTAAAAATTAAATACAATAACCAAATTTATTGGATATATAGCAGCGATATAAATTAAAAGTTGTGCTTTAGTATTCTCTGAATGCTGGATGTAAAAAAGTTGTATAGTTATGGCGTTCAATAATTTATTTACGATTTATGTTAATGCTGTTATGACATATTATATGAAATAATCGTGGTTGGGGTGGGATATCAAATTCCATGATATTATTGTAGAAAGCCTGTTTTTTTTGGTTATACATTTGACCAAAATTTTTGTTGCACGGTTTGATTTTGTTCTCTTTATGGGGGACACTTTTGTATCCCCCGTTTTAAATTTATGCATTATTGTTGTATTTTGGGAATTTCAACAATATCGTTATATTTACCCAAATATCGCTCGCCCGATTTGCAATATATTTTTTGTAATGATCCGTTGTATTCTGCAACCGCAGAAACATAACGTTCGGAAATTTCTTTGTTTGCTTGGGCTACGCCAGCCCCGGCTGCCTCAGTGGCAGCGACCGCGGCACCTTTGATAGTGGCACCCAATCGGGCCTTGTTGGATAAATCAATAATATTACCATGATCATCATCGGCCCCAATGGTCATAGGTTCAAAACTCTCAATTGGTTTTTTTGGGGTGGCATTATTGGCTATCAAAGTACCTTGGAGTCCATTTGCAAGACGCCCATAAACCTGAGCATTGTTATCTATGAATTTTTTCTTTTCTGTCTTAAGCCAATCGTTTTTGCTTTTTCCAAAAAATGTATTACCACCTTTATATTCAATCATTGCGGGAATTTTGGTATCAATAGCAGAACCCTTTGTTAATTTAACGATAATGGTTTCGTTGTTGATAAACTTTTTATCTCCTGGAATCGATAAATTATCTGTGGTTTCCATAAAACAACTGAATAAACCGTTACAGTTTGAATCGTTTGTGTCAGTATAGTTACGATAGCGAGCTAAGCCGTTAACCGTTTTCAAATTTTCTGGATTCAATGTTTCTGCATATATTTCTTTGTTATCATATTCGAATATTGGCTCGTGTAAAGATGTTGTTGTACATTTTGTTAAGTTATCTTCGCACACATATGATTCGTGCAGGTTAACATTATAAAACATTGCGGCGTTTGCATGTTTTTCATCGGTTATTATCAAATAACCCCACAGACAGGTTGTGTCTTTGCCGTCGATTGTACATTTTTCAATACGTAATTTGTTACTGTCGGGGTTTGTGGATGCACTAATATTCGCGACAATTCCACCACCGGCGGCGGCAATACCAGCGTTTAAAATTGCGTCCCCCGCAACTTTGCCGGAATATGCACTGGCGGCGGCCAATGCGGCACCCGATGTTGCACCAATTGCGGTGCTGTGGACTTTTTCTTTGTTTGATCCAAAAATATTCCCAGGGTTTTCAGGGTTGTTTCCAACCATATTTCCAATAACACCACCGGTTAACGCCATTGCAGCAATTTTTAATCCGGCGTTTTGTTTTGATTCCCGATTCATGGCACGTTTTACATCATCCATTGTTGGTTCGTTATCGGCGGGGAATGTTACCTGGCCTGCATATGTGGTGTAACCAGATTCTGGAAATTCGGAAATGTTACATTTTATACTGCCATCAATTGGTAAATTTGCGGTGGCCAATAATGCATCTGAACCACCGGGGCCCATTTGATAACCGTACATTCTTACAACACCGACGCATTGATCTGATTTGTTTGAAGACAGACCAACATTTGGTTTGTCCCATGCAAATTCTGCAGCCGGGTATGTTTCTTTGCAGTTATTTAAATCGGTAAATGTTACATGAATACTGGTGTCGCCTTGGATTAATTTGCGGGCCAAATCTGTGTCTGCAACACGAACAGGCAAAGAATTTTCATCCGTTATTTGTTGTGATTGTGATATGGCAATCATTTGATTAACCTGATTATAGGCATCGGCGCGGCTGCGGGCGGCATTGCTGACGTGAACGGCGGCAATCGCCGAAGATTGTGTAACCACTACGCCGGCCACAATGGTTAATATTGAACAAATTGCGGTTTTTGGGGGCATTCTCTCTCCGTTATTTTTTTGTTTTAATACTGCAACCTGGCACGGACACCCAAATCAACCGTGCTTAAACGACCGCTTTCGTACCAATTGGTATAATGGAATACGCTGTCGTATGGGGCTTCGTATTCAAGGCCAGCACCGTCGGCCAACCATTCCACCTGTGAAACGACGTTACTGCCCGATGTTTTTATACGACCAAGGTTGGTGTATCTAACATAAAAATCCATTTTAATTCCGCCGTTTAATTCTGTGGTCAACCCACCTTCCAACATAAATGCGAATTGTTCTGTTGTCCCCCCATTATGATATGCCGTAACATCAGAAATTGCGGTTAAATCACCCGCCCCAGCATAGGTTGGATCCATTTCAGAATAAAAAGATTTATCATAAACAACATAATCGGCAATGGTGTTCAATGATACCCCGACACCGGCACCAACGTATGGACGTAATTCACCACCGGCCAAATATCCGGTATATGAATCAATATTATAATATATATTCAACATGGTTGTATTTGCGGTGATTGCACCACCATCAACCTTGGTTGGAACATAACCGCCACCCCCATCGGACGTTTCTGCTGTATTGTTGTAACCCAGCCCTGTGTAACGCAAATATGAAAAATCAATGCGCATATCATTATTAATTGCCGCACCAACGGATATTTGTAGTGGAATAACGGAATCGTAATTAAAACTGGCCGGCTTAAAGGCACCTGGAACAAAGAATGCATTTTGTTCACTTTGATAATCGGCCGACATATCGCCCATAACACTGATGGCGTATGCTGCAGACAGGCCAATGTATAAACCGCTGTCGGCCAAACGATCATAATCAGATGCCTGGTAATATTGACGGCCGGCATTTGTTGCGTTTGAACCAACACGTGGCAGGGCACCCGTTATACGATTGGCACTGGCGGCATTACCATTGCGTGAATTCATTGCCGCTGCGGTCGAAATTGCACGATTGGATAATTGGGGAACGTACATTGCCGGTTGTTGTACCATCATTTGCTGTTGGGGCATAACCATCATTTGACCATTTGGAATACCACCTTGATATATTGGGTACGCTGCATGGGACGCGTGTGATAAAAACGCACAAATGCCCGCAAATGTGGCGTAAATACTGAATTTTCTCATTTCCAATCCGATTTTCTGTTGTTGGTATTATATCATAAAATGCCCCGTTAAAAAAGTTATTTTATATGCATATACGTACAAAAAATCCGCCCAAAAGGGCGGGTTTTGTCCAATATAGTTTATAGTATTTTATGTTCGTTTTTTAAAACTTTACGTTTACACGAACGCCCATTTCTGCTTTGACATCTGTGCCGTTCTGGGAACGTTTTTCAGCTGTGTCAAATGTGTATTCACCATACAATGCAACCTGGGCATGGTCTGTAAACTGGTGTGCAACGGACAAACCAATGATGTATTCGTCAAATCCGTCCTGCATATCAGACAGTTTTTCTTCCAATGCATTTTTAACTGGTTCCAAAGCACTTGAAACATTGGTTGTGATTTTATCTACGCCCTGGGACGCATGTTGGTTATAACGGAACCATGTTCCCGTTGACCATTTAGATGACCACTGGTAAAACGTATTCAAACCAGCATTGATTTCAGTTGTTGATTTGAATTTTGCTGTAATTTCAGATGGTGCACCCGCACTTGCCAAAACCAATGCGGTTGAATACCCAGGCAAAATCGAAGCATTTGAACCAACAACACGGATACGGCTGTTGTCGTCACCGAATGTGCGCAAAACTTCTACGAATGCAGATGTTGTAAAGCGGTCATTCCATACACGACCAAACTTTGTTCCAACATGATAACCCCACATACCATTTGAATAGTTATCATAATCAATTACACCAGACGCCTTTAGCAAAGATGCCTTTAAGCCCGATTCAGCTGCATCTTCGTCTGACATACCCGCCATTTTTGCTTTTGCAAAAGTGCTTTTCGCCGTTGTTTCATCACCACTGATATTATACTGGCCACGCATTTCACCTAATCCACCCAGGTGTAAATCGCCATACACATCAACTGTCCAACCGTTATTATGTTCTGGTGTGAACATACGATAAGTTGTCCCTAAACGACCACCCGACAAACCGGTACGGGAAATATCGTCATCATGTGTGTATTGTGCAGAAAAATGCGCCATCCAACGATCGGTTATACCGTATCCCAATTCTTCCTGAATACGGATAATCGGAAATTCTGTTGCACCATCGTGGTGTTTATCCTTGTGTGCTTCGGAACTGTCGGCAACCTTTAACATGACACCATTTGTCAGTTTCGAATAAACCCCATGGGCATCCGGCATATATAACGGATTTTCCATGTTTTTTAACACACTGGCATTTGCCATTGCGGGTGTCGCCAACATTGATGCGGCAACAGCCATTTTTACAGATTTTTTCATCATTATACTCCTTTTTGTCTTGATGAAATTCAACGGCCCCCATTATTGGCAAGACCGCGGGGCATATCCATGCCGCCCATTATTGGCAACAGCATGTTTTATGACATGTCCGAAATACAGCCTGACATAGAATAGGATTATTGTCAAAAAAACAATTTTCTTGACAATTGGGTTGAAATACCTTATGTGCGACCTATATATAGATTGGTGGAATGAAAGACACCATAACCAAAGGGGGCAGCAATGGCGGTAAATCAGCAGAATATAGCAGATGTAGTTAACCAAAGTGGTATGCAAATATCGATAGAAGATAAAAAAATTATCGAACAAGCGTATGCTGAATTGAACGAAGCATTGGTTGCCATGAATGGGGCCCATGGGCACAATTATGGAAAATCGATGTATATGGCAAGCCAACAGGTTAAAGGTTTTATTGACAGTAAAAAATCCAATAATGGTGTTGCTGCACAATATTTACGTAAATTTCATGAAGATAAATCCAAAGAACAGGCCGAAAAGTCTATGAAGGATAAAGGCAGGGAATCTGTTCATGGCTTGGATGATACTGGGCGTGTAGAAAATATTCGCAAGATACAAAAAGCGGTTGATACGTTAAAACAGGTTATGGAAAAATATAAAGGCAATATGATGGAAATAGAAAAAAGTGCCCCGAATATACCTCAACGCAGTCAGCAGGCGTTGCGACATGGTCCCAAATTACCATCAGCGATGGGAAATCCGAATACTAATCCCAAAGATTTACCAGTTCAAAATCCGGCCGGTGCGGGGGCTGAACAAATAACCCAACAGAAAATGAAACATGGAACGGAAAAATTGAAAATAATGATAATGGCGATTGAACAAAGAAAAGAACAGGTACAGCAGATTTTTCAAAATCAACAACGGGCCGCATAAATAAAAAAACACCGAAAAAAATTCGGTGTTTTTTTATTAAATTGACTAAACGAATTTTATTCACGCCAAATTACATTTTCAAACATTGTATTGATTGTGTTTTTGATGTCCGGGATGAAAAATTGTTCGCGTGCAGCCGATGTTGTATTATCGGTATCTGTTTCAAAATGTGGAATATATTTTTGAATTGCAAAATTTTTTACACCGCGTGTTGCACAATCGTTTGCAATTGTTAATAAATCATTCGGTGATATAAAACGTGGGTCGCATGTTACGCGAATTTCATAATCTTTGCCTGTGGATTGCCAAATGTTAAGTGAATCAATCATACGGTTATATGCAATATTTTGCCCAGTTAAATCGGGATATTTTTCACGTGTGGCCTTGTAATCTAAGCCAATCCAATCAACAAATGGGGCCGCACGCGTTAAATTTTCAGGATAAAAACCATTGGTATGTAATCCGATTTTAAAACCCAATTGACGAACCTGTTGCATATATTGTATCAAAGCGTCGGATTGCATTAATGCTTCGCCCCCAGAAAATACAATGGCCTCTAATTTTCCAACGCGGGAACGAATCCATTCAAAAACTTTAATCGGATCATAATCACCCGAACGAAAAGACAACAAATGGGGGTTCGAACAATATGCACATCGTAATGGACATCCAACCAAAAACAATACCGCGGCCAGATTCCCAGGATAATCAATTGTTGTAAACGAGACCAATCCCCCAATTTGAATGTCAGACATTTTATTATGCAGCCATTTTCATTAAATCATTGTGACGTGCACCCGTCGTTAAACTGTTGTTTTCTGTAAATGTTTTTCTTTCGCAGAATTCAGAATATTTACCGATATTGAAATTTGATACCGGACGGATAAAACCCATTGAACGGGAAAAAATTTCACATGGTGTTCTTTGTGTGCAACCTGATTGCATAATACTCTCCTTTTTCTTTGTTATGCTGTTTTTTAATTGTTTTCAGAATGTTCATGATTTTGGTTCGCCGCAATTTCTGCATCACATTTTGGACAGAATTCATGGCGCCCTGGCAAATATCCATGTTTTGGACATATTGAAAATGTTGGTGTTAATGTCATATATGGTATTTTGTAGTTTTCAAAAATCGTCCGAACAATCTTTTGTGCCGCGTCCCCAGATGATACAGGTTCGCCCATATACAAATGTAACATTGTTCCACCCGTGTATTTACGTTGCAATTCTTCTTGGTGTTCCAGTGCAACAAATGGATCATCTGTATAGTTTACAGGTAATTGTGTTGAATTGGTGTAATATGGCGCATCTTTGGTTCCAGCGGTAATAATATCTGTATAATTCTTAGTATCTGTTTTTGCAAAACGGTATGAACAACCTTCGGCTGGGGTTGCCTCTAAATTATACAAATTACCGGTTTCTTCTTGGAAATTTGCCAGGTTTTCACGAATAAAATCCATTACATCCAACACCAATTGTTTACCCATTGGTGATGCAATGTTTTCACGATCATTTGTGAAATTGCGGACCATTTCGTTTGCACCGTTTACACCGATTGTTGAAAAATGATGGTTCCAATTCCCCAAATAACGGCGTGTGAATGGGTATAAACCACGTTCCATATTTTTAGATATTACCTTGCGTTTGATTTCCAATGCTTGACGGCCGTAATTCAATAATTGTTGTAATTCGCGGAACAGACCATCGCGATCGCCTTTGTGTAAATACCCCAGGCGGGACAAGTTAATTGTTACAACACCGATTGATCCCGTTTTTTCTGCGGAACCAAATAAACCGCCACCACGTTTTAATAATTCACGAACATCTAAACGCAGACGGCAACACATTGAACGGACATCTGTTGGATTCAAATCTGAATTCAAGAAATTTTGGAAATTTGGAATACCATATTTTGCCGCCAATTCAAATAATGGTTTTACATTTGGATGATTCCATGGAAAATCATCGGTGATATTGTATGTTGGAATTGGGAATGTAAATGGACGGCCCTGGGCATCGCCTTCGGTCATAACCTCTAAAAATGCTTTGTTAATCATGTCCATTTCTGGTTGCAAATCCCCATATGTAAATTCAACCTGTCGTTTACCAATAAATGGATGTTGTACACGTAAATCTTTGGGACAGGTCCAATCAAATGTAAAGTTTATAAATGGCGTTTGGGTCCCCCAACGACATGGAACGGCGCAATTAAAAATTAATGTTTGCATTGCATTTTTTACATCGGAATATGATAATTTATCCAATCTGACATATGGTGCTAAATATGTATCAACCGATGAAAATGCCTGGGCACCCGCAAATTCATTTTGCAATGTCCCCAAGAAATTAACCATGTGGGAAATCGCGGTTGCCATATGTTTTGCCGGTTCACATTGCAAATAGCCTGGAACACCGTTAAAGCCTTCGTATAATAATTCACGTAATGACCAACCTGCACAATACCCGGTTAACCAACCTAAATCGTGTATATGAATTGCCGCACTTTTGTGTGCTTCGGCAATTTCATGTGGAAATAGATTTAACCAATATTCGGCTGTAACGCGTTCGCTGGTTCGTAAAATCAACCCACCAATTGAATAACTGATATTTGCATTTTCTTTGATGCGCCAATTTGAACCGCCAACGTAACTGTCGATAACATCTACGGCGTCTATGTATGAATTACGAATTTCTGTATGTTTTTGGCGGTATATGATATATGCTTGGGCGGTTTTATATGCATGGGTATCCATTAATGTTTCTATAACAATGTCTTGGATTGATTCAACACCCGGGATCTGGTTCGTGAATTTAGCATCCAGTTTATCTAAAACATTTTGTGTTATTGTTTGGACCTGGTGCTCTGATATTTCTTTGGTTGAAGCAACAGCCCCTTTAATGGCATTAAATATCTTATGCCCATCAAATGCAACCGTTTCGCCATTGCGTTTTTGGACAGATGTTAAAGATGATTTAAATGTAGGAATTAACTGCATTTTTAATTCGTTTTGTGTGTCGTTACTCATTGTTGCCCCAATTTTTAAAAATACTATATATAGTAGTTGTTTTGAATTTATGATAACAACATATAGTTTTTTTGAATTGGCTGCAACATAGAAAAAGTAAATTTTTTTCTTTTTTTTGCTTTACATTTAAAAATGCGGATTTTCTGCCCAATTCACATATAGATACGGTTTAGGTGTATTATACTAAACGAACTTTTGTGTTGAAAAATAATCATTTTTTATACCGAAAATGATTCGGATAATGTAAAAAAATACAAAATATAGATGTGTTTTTATAAAATATGACTATATGTTGACAAAATAAATTGTGTTTAAAAGCGGATATTGTGAAATTGTGGGGTATTTTTAGAATAGGTTGCAATTCCTAGAAAACAATATACAATGTTTGTTGTCTGGTGTGTTGTGGTGACCAGATTTTTTTTATAAACAAAAAAGGAAACACATATGGTAAAAAACATATATGAAATGTTGCATAACGCCTGCGTGCAGAACAAAGATCGTATTTTCTTTGTCAGACAGAATGAAACGTATGCAGATTTGTTAAACAAAGTAAAACAACGTGCGGTTTTGTTGGCACAAAAATTTGGTATTAAAAAGGGTGATACGGTCGCATTATTGTCTGGGAATACACCGGATTTTATTCGGTCATATTTTGCAATTTTATCCCAGGGGGCAAAAGTATTGATGTTGGATACCGGTTTATCACCGGCAGAACATGTTAATATGATGACACGGACAAATTGTAAATTGGCATTGGCGCAAAAATCGCATTTTGTTGATGGTGGTGCAGAAATGTTTGATATTGAAAGCATTGATGAAACAAATCCAAATGATTTTGTGGCCGCAGATGTATCGCGTGATGATGTTGCAATGTTGTCATTTACGTCCGGATCAACCGGTAATCCAAAAGTTGTTGGTTTGACACATAATAATGTTTTATCGTTGGCTGAGGGGGCGTTGTTTTATAGTCCAGTAATTCGTCCAGGGTATATTTTTTATGGATTTTTGCCATTGTATCACATATATGGTGTTGTGATTAATATAATTGTACCAATTGTTTTGCAGGGACAATTGTTATTGCAGCCTGTTTTAAATCCACGTGAATTTATGAACGATTTTCAAAAATATCATCCACAGGTTATTCCTGCGGTTCCACGTATTTGGGAAACGTTTTATAAAAAGATTATTGATGCTGCCAAAGAAAAACATGTTTATACATTGATGCGTGTTGTTGTATCGATGCGTGGTATTTTACGTGCAATTGGTTTGGGTTGGATTGTTAATAAGGTAACCCGTCCTATACATGAATTATTTGGTGGTAATACCAAGGTCTTGGTATCTGCCGGTGCAACATTAAAACCAACGATTCGTCGTTTCTTTGAACGGTTGGATTTTGCTGTTGGGGATTGTTATGGTTTGACGGAAACAACCGGCCCCGCCAATTTTAATTTTGCATTTCGTCGTGATGATGGACGCATGTGGTATGCGGGACCATTGTTGGGAAATGAAATAAAAATTAATAATCCAGATAAAGACGGCGTTGGTGAAATCATGATGCGCGGTAACATGGTTATGCCGGGGTATATTGATAATGATAACGCCAATGCAGCCGCATTCGAAGACGGTTGGTTTAAAACTGGTGATTTGGGAAAGTTAGACAATAAAAAACGTTTAATTGTAAAGGGACGTCAAAAACAGGTTATTGTTTTAGACAGTGGCAAAAATGTTTATCCAGATGAATTAGAAGATCTGTATATGCAAAATGATGAAATATTGGCCGCCGCGGTTTTTGAATACGTGATAAATGGTAAAGTTGTTCCATTTGCAGTATTTCAGGTTACCCCTGGGGTTACAACATCACGTGTTGCCGTCTTGTTGAAGGCGTCGAACCTTAAAATTGCCCCATATAAATGGGTAAAGCATTTTGCAATAACGGAAAATGAATTACCACAAACATCGGCCCGTAAAATTAAACATTTTATGGTCAGGGAAATGTTGGATCAGGGTGCATTTACGTTGCCAACAGAATAACATGCTGTTGAATATGTAAAAAATTATCCACTTTTTGGTGGATAATTTTTTTTGTTTTTATATCGATTGTTTTGTGTAAAAAATATTGTCAAAAAATTGACAAATGAAATAATGTAGGCTATCCTTTTGCAAAGGAGTCTTTGATGCACCAAATTAAAAAGATACCGCAGTTTACTAATGAATATCTAGATTTTGTGAAAAATGAAATTGGATTTTCTACAACACGTAATTATTTTACTAATAAGTTATGTTATAGTGACATTTATCATAAATATCATAATCAATATGGATGCTGGATAGATGTTGGGGTTATAGATAGTGATGTTATATGTGACACATTGTGGAATGAAATGTGTTATAATAAAGATGTTTTTGGAACAAAAAATCCTTTTAAATTCATGGGAACTAATAATTTACCGCAGTTTTGTAAATTTTATCATAAATATGATGACGGTTATAGCGATGAAGCTAAAATGATATTTAAAAATGTTGCGGCTTGTTTAGGACGTAGGTGGGGAAGTGGGCAAAAAATTACAGGTAAAATTTATTTGAATGACGACGGGTATCATTTGTTATGTTGCTTACGTGATGCATTGCAAACAATAAAAGAAAAAAATGTTTATGATTTTAATAATAATTTGATTAGACGTCAAAAAATGATGGATAAATTGGAACAGATAAAAGAATGCCCACAAAGATACAAGGATAAAGCAGATGAGGCAAAAGCGTTAAAACAGGTTGTTAGAAAAAATCCGACAGACTTTATAGAATACATTTTAGGTGATTTTTCTAAGAATTTGGATTTAAAAAGGGTATTATTTGTAAGGGGTAATTTGTTTAAAAGGTTACTTAGTTGTATAATGGAAAAAATTAATGAGGTTAAACGTAAACTTACCAATATTACCGAAAAAGATATTGGGCCTGTATTGTTTCCAGAAATGCGAACAGAGCAAGAGAAAGAAAATTATAAAAGATATTGTTTATTGATAGAAGAAAAAGAAAAATTACAACATTTGCGTGAAATGTTAGAAAAAGTTCAACCAATTACAAAATAGGTGTAAAGGATGATGAAAAATCAAAAAATTTTGGAAGAGTTAGAAAAAGAATTAAAATATTGGTATAAAGAAAAAGCGGCGGCAGAGGAGTATTTAATGCTTTTGGATCCTGATGATCCCAGTGAACGTCAAAATCTTTTCTTGTATGAAAGGGATGTAAAGAGGGCAGAATCCAATATAGATAGGGTTGGACGAAAAATAAAAGAAATAAAATTTAAAGAAATAGGAAATATATTGGGGGATTTGATAAATTATAAAAATACGATAAGACATTGATACAAATTGTTTATTTCTGTTTTGTACACCCCGGGTATTATTCCGGGGATTTTTATTTACATATTGCAATATATGGTGGAAATGATTTTTCTGTATCAATGGTGCCATCGCCACAATCTAGACAGTTAAATTTTCTGTTTTGTGAATGATGTGCATCTATGGGGACATATTTTTTTTCAATATCCGGTATGTGTGTAATGTATTCTGCGTTTGGAAAGCCAAAATAAAAACCATGTCGTGGGCCGGTGCATTTTTTCGCGTCCGCGTAACATCCGGGGGTGCCAATTTTGGTTGGATCCGGGATACAATACGATTTGCACGTATTTGTATCCAGTATGTGTTTTTCACAATCTGTGCATGATGAAATTGGAACGCGTGTGGTTGTACCAATTTTTATATAATAATCGTTCGATTTTATATTTGAACATTTTGTAGATATGTTCGTTTCTGTTGGGGATGGAATACATTCCCATGTGTTTGTATCATAATTCATTTGTAAAACCTGATTATCCGAACATGCGTTTTCTGGTATTGGGTCCATGCAATTCCATATATCATCAATCATAACGGCGGTTTGATTGTTTGCACATAATGGTTTTCGGGTTTCGTCAGGCATACATTCTAACAGTTCGGAATTCCAAACCATATCACCACCACATGTGGTTTTATCATTGGTTGCAATGCATTGCCAACGACCAAAACGATACGTTTTTACTGTTCCGTTTGGACAATCTATGCTTTGTTGTGTTGGGGTGATGGAAACTGTTTTTTTTATGGGGACTGCATATTGGGTTATGTATATTAATTGCCCATCTTGTAATTTTAAATTTGATACGATTGTGTTTGGAACAGAATATTTGCTTTGCATGCCACCGGAAACTATATTTTTATTCGTTAATATTCCAAATGTTCCTATGTTTGAATAATATTGTTCTAAGATTTCTGTCATTGCATTAAATTTTGATTCAGGTAAAACATTTGTCGTTGTTATGACATAATTTAATACAGGTGTTTTTGTTGAATCGCATGGGATGATTTTTGATGATTTGTTTAAACATACGTTTTGACTGATGATATTATTTTGTTGAACACATATATCATCAAATGTTTCACCATGCAGTTTGGCATTGTGTACTGCGGTTGTACATTCTGCAACAGAACGTAAATCCGAACGTTCAATTGCATACAGCGTTTCTTGTTCAGGGGTACGGGTATTAGGTGCAGTCAAGACATAATAACCAGCGACAAAGATTGCGACCAATACCATAACAAAAATATTCATCATTCCCCCTTGCGATTTATTAAAAGTCTAGGTAATATATGAAAAAAATGCAACAGGAAAACAGACAGACGGATTAAATATGAAAAAATTATTGATTGTGTTATGTGTTTTGGTTTTATGTTCATGTGGTTTTAAACCAATGTTTACTGGAAACAGTTCGGATATTTATGTTAAACCAATCAGTGGTATCAATGGTATAGAATTGCGAAATGCATTAAATGCCCAATTCGGGGGACAAAAAAATCCTGGGGCAGAATATGCATTGATGATTAAATTAAGTGAACCTAAAACAAAATACAAAGCGTTGGAACAAACGGGAAACGCCACATGGCAAGAAATAATTTTGCGTGCAGAATATACGTTATATCGTGATGATGTGGAAATTGCACGTGGGGTTGAAACGGCGTCCGAATCATATACATTCGTTCGTTATTTGGTGGCCGCCAATGCGTCGTATAACAGTGCGGTGCAAAATACAATTTTGGTATTGGCGGATAAGATAGGTACCCGTGTTATTGCAGAAACTGTAAAACATTCTGGGGATAACAAGTAATGAAATGGAAAGATACGGATTTTAATGGTGGAATAACCAAAATCAAAGCATTGTTAATTTATGGCCCTGATGCCGGCCAGGTTGATGAATATTGCGATAAAGCGATTGAAAAATTAAATATAGAAAAAGATAATTTGTTTGCATTGGACGCAGATGAGTTGCGTGAAAAACAAGAGGCTGTATTTGCCGAAAGTTGCAGTCCATCAATGTTTGGTGGACAGAAAATGGTTATTATTTCTGGGGCGGCAGATGGTGATGCTAAACAGATTGCTGATTTGGTAACACATCCCGGTTTATGTGCAACAGTTATTGTTACGGCCGGTGATTTACGCGCGGGTGGTGGTTTGCGATCTTTGTTCGAAGGGGGCAGTGATATCGCAATATTGCCGTGTTATACAGATAATGCAGAAAAATTGGAACAACTGATTCGTGGTGAATTATCTGCCGCTGCTGGTATTGTGCAGATTACACCAGATGCAATGATATATATGAAAAACCATTTAGGTGGCGATCGTGGTATTACGCGTAGTTTTTTGGCAAAGATTGCATTATATGTTGATGATAAAAAAATTGTTGAATTGGATGATGTTGAGAAATGTTTGCCCGATACTGGGGCTGCGGATACTGATGATTTTTTATATTCGTTAACGGCGGGGTATATTACACAGACAATGACGGCATTGGATCGTTTGTTATATGACAATACAGAACCAAATTTATTGGTTCGAAAATTAGATGCACATTTCAAAAAATTGATGACGGCCGTGGTAACGGGACAGTTGCCACAGGCGACGTTTTGGAAAATTGCAGATAAATTTGATCGGGCCAGAAAAATTTGGCCAGAATCGGAAATTACCGGGGTTTTATTTCGTTTGAACGAATTAGAAAAACAGTTACGTCAAACCGGTATGCCGGCTGAGGTTTTATTACGTGATTTTGCATTGAAATTGGCTGTACGCGCAAGTAAATTGGCTTTGAAAAGGAGAATGTAAAATGTTACCATCTGTATATGCACCCAAAGATTTTAAACGTTTGCGTGTTGTTGGTGATTTGGTTGCACGTTGTTTTGAATATATAACACCGCATATTCGGGCCGGAATTTCAACAGGTGAAATAGATAGAATGGTTGTGGAATTTTTGCGTGCAAATGGTGCCCGTTCATCTGATTTGGGTTATCATGGATATCCGAAAAGTATATGTACATCTGTAAATGATGTTATTGTTCATGGAATACCCAGTGATGATGTTATTTTAAAAGATGGTGATATTGTTAATGTTGATTTGACCGCTGAATACAAAGGTTTCCATGGTGATGCATCACGAATGTTTATGATTGGTAATGTTGCCCCAAAGGCACGTGAATTGGTTCAGGTATGTCAGGATGCATTAAATGCAGCAATTTCAGTTTGTGCACCGGGGGTTCCGTTGTCTGAAATAGGGCGTGTAATAGAATCTGTTGTTTTACCACATGGGTTTTCAATATCGCATGATTTTGTAGGTCACGGTATTGGTAAGGTAATGCATGATGAACCAGAAATTTTGCATTTTTATGATAAACATTTTGATAAAATAAAGATGGTCCCAGGATTGGTTTTTACAATCGAACCTATGATAAACATGGGACGCCCCGAATGTAAGATTGATGCAGATGGATGGACGGCACGTACGGTTGATGGTGGTTGGTCGGCCCAATGGGAACATACGTTGGGGATTACCGAAGATGGGGTTACAATATTTACAGAACGTATGATTTAAATCTGGATATTTACTGTGGATGATGTAAAGAAAAATGCCTGGTATATCGGGCACCGTGAAAGGTTACGTCAAAAATTTTTAGATGATAAATTAACCGATTACGAATTATTGGAATTGTTAATCGGTTATGCAATTCCGCGTCGTGATGTTCATTTGTTGGCGCGTAATTTAATTGAACATTTTGGTGGGGTATATCAAATATTGACCGCCCCCATAGAACGTTTGATTGAATTTGATGGCATTGGCAGAAATACTGCGATATTTATTAAGGTTGTCGGACAAATTATGTTGGATGGATACCATGGTGGTTTAAAGGAAGCCCCCCTGTATCGCAATGATGCATTATTAAAAAATTATTGTATATTAAAGTTAGGTGGAAAAACGGTCGAAGAATTGCATGTTTTGTATTTTGATGCCGATTGGCGGATGTTGTCGGACGATTTACATTCAAATGGAACATTTAATACGACTGTGGCGTATCCCCGTGAAATTTTACGGCGTGCGCTGGATTTAAATGCACGCAGCGTTGTTTTGGTACATAATCATCCATCAATTGGGACTACATTTTCTTCACAGGATATTGCTGTGACAGAACAGATTAGTAATCTGTTAAAGGTTGTAGATATCAGATTGTATGATCATTATGTGGTATCTGGCGAAGTTGTTTATTCTGCGAAAGATTCCAATTTATTAAAATAATTCGGCTACATCACATATGTTTGTTAATGGTTGACTTGTTGTAATTTGTAATTTGTTTTTGTATATCGCAAATTCTGTTTTGGTTGCCAATGTTGGGGTGACCCAAGTATCACGCCATGGACGTGATATTTTTTTTATATGAAATTTTGGGCTAAATGTAAAATGTAACAGTTGTAATGCGCAATCTGCCCCATTGATGGTTCTAAAATCATCTGGGGTTATGTTATGAAATTCACCATTAATATTTAATTCGATTTTGTATTCGTCATAAAAATGTGCGGTTTCTTCATCAATGTGTGTGCGAGTAATTTTATCGATTGTTCCATCACCATTTATGTCATGGTTAAATGTATCTATTGTATGGGTTTGATTTTTTATTGTTTTTATAACCCTGTCTGTTGGATGGCCCAATCCATCGTCAAAACCGCTTAGATTTATTTCTTGGGGTTGGACATATTGTGAAATGTGCGTATCGGTGACATTTTTATTGTTTGTGTGTTTATCATAATTTTTTGTAAAAAAATAAAATAATAATACCACGGCGGTTAATAATACCATTACAGATAATGTGATTACGTTTTTATATCTTTGGTTTGTTACAGTATTTGTATACATTGTTTTTCCCTTTATAAAAATGTTGTTTGGCCGGGTATCCATCCTTCGATAATTTTTATGGCGTGTGCCATACTGTCTAATTCTGCATCATTTAAATCGCCAACACGACGATTAATGGATAAACCGGTTAACTTTTCAATGTGATTATAATATGCCACAGTGTCATTTTCATGTGGTGGGGCGTATTTTTCAATGGCGTGTGCAATTGTTAAATTACGATATGAACCGGTTCGCATTAATGCACGAATCGCAGCCATACCGGTTTCTTCATCCGGAAATACGGCCCAACGACCCGCACGTCCAATTGCCCCCATGCTTTGTGCAAATTTACCATATTGGATATTGCCGGGGTTAAAGTTTCGCCATGCTGCGGAACCATTTGAACGTTGAAAACGTTGCCCATCTGGGGTTGTGTATACAACTGTTTTGGCGGATGTTTGAATGGCCGATATGGCGTGCGGTGTGTTTTCAGGTGAATCTGAATTGGAATTATTTTGTGAAACAGGATAATCGTTTGGTTTTGTAATTTTATCCAGGTTGGACAAATCTTTTGTTTTTAAAATTTGTTTAATTTCATTTATTGAAACATTTATTGTTCTGCATCCTTGGGCGAATAAATCATCACCATATATTGCGTTAACAATTGGACCGGCAATACTTAATGTTCCCAATATTAAAATCAAATTTCGTGTGTTGGTGAATAAATCGTTTTTTGCACCACGAATCATAGATATTGCCCATCCAAAAAACAACATACCTGTGATAACACATATAATTGCCCATGCATATTCTGTAAATGTTTGAAATGCACGCGTTATACATGCCGGGTCTTCTAAATATATGTACATGTTATCTGACGCCAGAATATTAAATCCGGAATTCGATAACAGTCTAAGAATATTTTCAGTTTCCATACGTGGTTATTTGAATTTATTTTTTAGATGTGCTGGTGAAAAATCCTGGCATGGTAAAATCGTCATCATTTGCCACGCCTGCCCATCCGAATAAATCGCCCATACCCATTATGCCAGAATCATCGCGTTTGGCTTTTTTAAATGGTAATATGTTTTTTAATTTGCCGATTTTACTGTGGGATTCATGTGGTGTTTCGGAATACTGATTTTCACTGTTTAATAAATCTTTGGCCAATTTTTCTAATGTCATATCGGTTCCATCTTCGGTTGTTGCATCGGTGGTCTGATATGTTGTTGTGTTTTCGGTTGAAGATTCATCCCATGAAACTATAGATTGTTTTGTCTCATGAAATTCACTTAATGGTTCCATCCCATCCAGTAATTCTTCCAATGTAGTTATTTCCATTGGTGGGTTTTCCGCTATTTTGTCGGCAATATTTTCAATTTGGTCTGTTGTGTCAGGTTCGTTAGCAACAATTTCTTCATCAATTGATATTGGATTTTTTTGGGATTGTTCGATTGTATTTTGTTCAACATCGTTTGAATCATCAATTGTTTCAGATGTTTCTGAAACGATTCCTGATGTTGGTTTATAATCTGGAATATCTGTGGCGTCAGATTGTGAAACAGATTCTGTGTTATTGTTATGTTTTGCCAATACCGATAAAATTGGAACGGGTGTGGCGTCTGTTGTTGAAATGGATGTGATATCTGTCTCGTCAACTGTGTGTGGGGTATCTTTATGATTTAAAACAGGTTCCGATTCTGTTTTTATACGACGACGGGATTTCTTAGGGATCTTTGGGGTGTCTGTGTCTGTAACAGATACCTGGTCGTTTTGTGAAATTGTATTATTATCATTATCTGTTATGTCAGATGTAATTGTATTCTCGGTAATTTCTGGGACGTTTGTTTGGGGATTTTCGTCCATTTTATTTGTTTCGTTTGATATTGAAATTTTTATATTATTGGTATTAATTGTTGCCAATGCGTCATCAGAATCAACGGGGATGCCAAATAATACGGTGTCTGTTGGCAAAGATGCAGCGGTCCGAACCTGTTCAAATGCGGTCCGGATATCGGACATGTCAAAAAATTCACTGCCTGAAATATATATGATTTTTGTTTTCATTGATTTTTTCCCCATAAATTAATCTGGTATATTATATCATATTTTGTATTGAACGCATATAAAAAATATTTTAAACTGGCAGTATGGCAGATTTAAAACAACAAATTTTTCAAGAATTAACCAGTCTGGAAGAGGCTGCATCCCGCCTGCGTGGAATGGCGAATGATGCAGGACGGCAAACGGATTTAGAAGTTGCTGTTTTGAATAAACAGGTTAAAATATTGCGGGATGAACACGCAAGGGCAGCTGAACTGATTGATCAATCAATATCAATATTAGAGAATTTATCATGAGTGTTGTTTCAATACCGATTGTTAATAAAAATTATCCCATGGGATGTGAAGACGGTCAAGAATCTCGATTGATTGATTTGGGACGTATGGTTGATGCACGTGCGCGTGAAATTTTGGATAAAATAGGGCCATTGCCTGAAAATTCTTTGTTGGCGACGTTATGTATTGTTTTGGCGGATGAATTGCAAAACCGACCGACGCCATCTGTAACAGATGCGGATTTACGTGAAATTTTAGCGCGCATACGTGAAATAAAACATAAAATTGGATAAAAATATGGCCTACAAAATGTGTGGGCTATTTTTCTGTTGTTATTTTTTTTGAAATGTTATAAATTTTCAGTCGTCATGAGTAAGGAAATAATAGAGAATATTGATTCACAACAATTAGCCGAGGCGTTGTCCGAACGCTATTTATCATATGCGGTCAGTACCATTGTATCACGTGCATTGCCTGATGTACGTGATGGATTGAAACCTGTGCACCGTCGTATTTTGTATTCCATGTTACGCCAAAAATTGTCGCCTGCGGCTGCGTTCCGTAAGTGTGCCACGGTTGTTGGTGATGTGTTGGGGCATTATCATCCACATGGTGACAGTTCTGTTTATGATGCGATGGTGCGTTTGGCCCAAGACTTTTCGGTCAGATATCCTTTAATTGATGGTCAGGGAAACTTTGGTAATATTGATGGTGACCCACAGGCGGCATACCGTTATACTGAATCAAAAATGACTGATGCCGCCATGTTGATTATGGAAGGAATCGATGAAAACAGTGTTGAAATGATGCCAAATTTTGATGGCACAACGCTGGAACCGACTGTTATGCCGGGTGCTTTTCCAAATTTGTTGGCCAATGGTGGTATGGGAATTGCGGTTGGTATGGCAACAAATATCCCAACACACAACGTGGCCGAGGTTTGTGATGCATTGGCATTGGTTATAGATAACCCCGATGCGACGACGGCCCAAATTATAAAAAGAATGCCGGGGCCAGATTTTCCAACCGGTGGTATTTTGATTGATAGCATGGATACCATTATTAAGAATTATGAAACAGGACGTGGGGCGTTTCGTATTCGTGCAAAATGGTCTGTTGAAAATTTGGAACGTGGTGGATGGCAGGCTGTGATTACAGAAATTCCATACGGGATAATAAAATCAAAATTGGTTGAACAGATTGCAGGGTTAATCGATTCTAAAAAATTACCATTGGTTGATGATATCGCAGATGAATCAACAACCGATGTTCGGATTGTTATTACACCAAAAAATCGTAATGTGCCGGCTGATAAGATGATGGCCCATCTGTTTGCCACAACAGATTTAGAATATCGGTTTAATATGAATTTAAATGTCATTGATTCCAAAGGGGCACCACGTGTTATGGGAATTGGTGATGTTTTACGTGAATTTATTGCACATCAAAAAGATGTTTTACAACGTCGTACAAAGTGGCGTTTAACAAACATTGAACGCCGTTTGGAGGTTTTGGGTGGTTTATTGATTGTGTATTTAAATTTGGATCGTGTTATTGAAATTATCCGTAACGAAGATGATCCAAAATCTGTATTGGTTGCAGAATTTAATTTGACCGATGTCCAGGTCGAAGCCATATTAAATACCCGTCTGCGCAGTTTGCGTAAATTGGAAGAAATGGAAATTCGTCGTGAAGATGCGGATTTACGTGCAGAACAGCAAAAATTACAAGATTTATTGGCGAATGAATCTGCACAAAATGATCAGTTAAAATTGTGGTTTGCAGATATTAAAAAGCGTTATGATAAAAAAACAGCGTTGGGTCGTCGTCGTTCAGAGTGGGCGGAACAATCCGAAGAAATTGTTGTTAATACAGATGAATTTATTGAAAAAGAACCATTGACGGTAATATTGTCGACAATGGGGTGGATTCGTGCCGCCAAGGGGCATATGGATTTGAATAATTTAGATGTTAAATTCAAAGAAGGTGATGCATTGCAGACGGCATTCCATGCGATGTCCACGGATAAAATTAATATGTTTACATCATCTGGGAAAATGTTTACATTATCGGCAAACGATTTGCCATCGGCGCGTGGTTTTGGCGAATCTGTTCGTATGATGGCGGATATTGGTGCGGATGAAGAAATTGTTCGTATATTTGTTTTGGATACGAATGCTAAATATTTGGTTGTTGCACGACATGGAAATGGATTTGTTGTATCCGGTGAAAACTGTATTGCACAAACCAAAAATGGTAAACAGGTTATGAATGTTGATGCACAGAATCCTGCAATAATGTGTTTGCCGGCATCTGGTGATACGGTTGCTGTATCCGGTTCAAACGACAAATTGTTAATATTTGCTGCATCTGAAATTCCAGAAATGGCCCGTGGTAAAGGGGTAATATTGCAAAAATATAACGCAGAACGCACATATGTTTTGGACGTTATGTTCTTTGATGCGGCAAATGGTTTTGGATGGACAACAGGACGGGGAACAACAAAGTTAGATGATTGGAAACCGTGGGTGGCAAAACGTGCATCACAGGGACGAACAATTCCATTGGGTTTCCCACGCAGTGGTAAATTTGGAAAATAAAAAACGCCCCATTTTGGGGCGTTTTTTATAGTTATGCTATGTTATATAAATCATATATTAATTTTTAAAAACATTATCTAAATCCTGTTCAAGTGTTCCTTTTTGGGCCGAAGGTAATGTGTCAAACATTTTTAAATTATGTTTTGTTATTTGTGATGTTTTATCAAAACCCAAAATATAATTTGTTGCAATACGATATATAATTTCTGTTGGGGCAAGTCCGTATATTTGTTTTTCAAATATATGTCTTAATCTTTCCGCCCCGTTGGGATATGCAGATTTTAACCCGATACTATTATATAGGCGTTTAACAATTTCTGTTATATACAAACCTGATTTCATATACAGGTCGATAAAAGTCTTATTTGGGTCATCAAAACATCCGGGATTTTCTTGTTCCAAATAATTAACCATTTCTTTCACAACCTTTTTGGGTGTAAATATTTGGTTGGTTTTTTGTGGTGGAATGTAATCAAAAATATCTTCTGTATTATTTTCATCAAAATAGTTTGCCAAGTTTTGTTTTTTATTTAAAAATTCGATAACAGAATCATTAAAAACAATAGGATCAAATAAATGTCCTTCAAAATGCTGGGTAGTACCGGTCTGTTCATCAAAATAATCTGCACCATCGCGTAACATTATAAATTGATCCAGCGTTATACCAGTGACCTCTTGAAAAACATTGGCGGGAATAATAGTGTCAAAATTTTCCAATGTGGTATTTTCATCCCCATATGCCATCAAAAACGCCGGTATACTGCGTGCAAAACCACGTAAATGGTCGCGTATTTCGTCTTCTTTTTTATTTTTTTCTTTATTATTTTTATTAATTTCAATCTGCGTAACAATCGTTTCACAGGTTTGCTTTATTATTTCTTTCTCTTTTTCTGCAACTGTTTGTTTGAATTGTTGATCTAATTCTGCCTGTTTTGCGTCATACAGTAATTCTACGTTTTTTTTGTCGTCTTTGGTTAATGCAACAGCAATTGCGTCTTGTCTTTGTGATTCTAATGTGGATTTTTCAATTTGGTGATCAGCATAAATTTTATTAATTTCGAAATCAGCCGCAGCAACAGCTTTTTTTTCGATAGATTGTATTGTAGTTTTCGTTACATCTTTGCCGTATTTTTCTTTTGCTTTATCTATTAAAGGTGTTATTACATTATTTTTACAATCCTGTTTCATTTCATCTAAAACAGAATTTTTGTTTATGTTGTCTGGAATATTTATGGCAGGTTGTTTGTTTGATTCAATTTCTTGTTTGCTATAAATTTTTTCGCCAAATACATCTGTGGCCAACCCAACAACAGTTTCTTGTGGTATTTCAATGTCGCCGGTTTCTGGATTAATATTCAATGATTCGCCTGTTTTAGGGGTAATTGTTGTTGGTTCTTTAACCGCTGCAATATTATTAACGGCATCGATTACGCTTTGTGGGGCATTGAATAAATTATGTATGTTTTGGAATAAGAAGTTACTCATAAAACCACGATGAACCACTTCTTTGGCGTGAATTTTGCGTGGTATCGTCAAAACCTTTTCTGGATCCAACGATATCATTTCACCGCTATCATCTTCGCCATATACAGGAAAGAAGTTTAAAAGTTCTTTTATTTGTTTTTTTCGTGTATCTGTATCGCCACGTCCCCCAGCAGTCCCAGAATGGTTATTGTTTGCAAAGTCATCAAACACAGTTAATGTTCTGGATGGATCAAAATCAAATACATATGCATTTTCTTTCCGTTGCAACTTGCCATCTTTTGTTTTAAACAAGCATGGATTTTGTGCACGAAATGCAGCCTGCATATATAATTCAGGCGTTTTCATGTTACCTAACATCAATACTGCTGTCCATTCCGGAATTGTGATACCGGTTGCCAGTTGACGAACGGATAATGTAATGGTTTTATCGTGTTCTTTTATTGCCTTAACAACCTTATCGTATGCTTTTATACTTGCTTCTTCTTCATCTAGTCTGCCATCACCAGCAGCCAGTACAATCTCGTATTCTTTAAATACGGGATGTTCTTTTAACTTTTTAGCTAATGCTTTACAACTGTCAACATATTGTAATAACCAGAATGTATGATTTAATTCATTACGTAATTCAGGTGTAGAGAATGGGAAACGGGTTTGTGTAACCAGTGCATTCAAAAATTTATCAACAGATTCGTCGTGTTTAAAATTTCCATCTGCATTTGTTATAAAAAATTCATTCAAATCAAATGCATACGCCTCGTCTTCACCATCATTATCAAAATCTGCACCGTGTTGTAATTTATCGCGCACAATATCGGACATTTGATATGTGTACATATTTAGTTGTGGCATCACAGCATATGGATTTTCTTCTTCGCTATATTTTGGCCAGTTACGTTTTGCGGTTTGTTCATCAACATATGTCCAATTGAATATGGCATCGTTATCAAATTTCATATTTGCAATGGCTTTGAACGGGGTGCCAGATAAATGTAATGTGTATTTTCGTTGTATATGATCAAAAGCAATACCGGATTTAAATGTATCTACGGCATAATGTGCTTCATCAATAATTAACAAATCCCATTTTATCGTGGCCACTTCCTGTAATTTATCGTATTGTCCACCAAAATATCTGGATCCTTTTAAATCCTGCAGCGATATAAATTCAATACATCCCTTATGGTTGGGGTCTGATAAATGTTTTGTATATTGTTCACGGCTTAAAACGTATTTTTTTCCTTTTAATGCATCGACCTGGCTAACGAAATAATATCCGGATTCTGTTCCCAAAAATTTAACATAATCATTATACCAAGAATTTGCGACCGCAGGATAATTGGTTAAAATTAAAACCTTTTGTGCCCCCAATTGTTTACATAAATCATAGGCTGATAATGTCTTTCCAAATCTTGGTTTGGCATTCCATAAAAATTCTGGTTCATCTAAAGATGTTTTAGCGTCAAAATATCTTTTGGCATCATGAACGGCCTTTGCTTGTTCTGCGCGTAATGTATAATCAATTGCGCCAAAACTGGTTAATACCCCACGATTTTTAGTAAAATCGAAAAACATATCATGGGATTTATCCGGTAATATTTTGAACCATTCAGTATTATCTAAACGCGCAACATCATTTTTGATTAAATATGTATGAAAATCTTTGTCAGAAAAAGTATCACCACTGCCATCTGCATAGATTGCTTTTTCGTACCAATGTAAAACAGTCCGAACATCCGCGGTTTGTGTTTGCTGTGCAATACGTTGTTTTACATCATTTTCAGTATAACCTATTTTTGTCCAACCATTATGTCGCTGTATTTCCGGTGTGGTATATGCATAACACATTGGAACAACAGCAGAACGAGTTTTGATATTCAGTTTTTTCATTACTGCATCTCCCTTACATGTGTTTCGATAAAATCAATCTCGGCATCATCCAAACCGTATTTTTTATATAATTGTAAATCTATTTCATGAATAGACTTTGACCAATCTATATCCGAATTTTCTGTAAAATCTTG
>JAKSTF010000039.1 GCA_024402715.1 Alphaproteobacteria bacterium | reverse complement strand
TGGATACTGTGTTGCATGAAACACGTCAACCCGCAATAATATTTTTGGATAAAAATGGAACAGAAATTCGCAGTTCAAACCGAATAATGGGGACGCCCGTTTCTGTTAATACATTGCCCCCCCATGTCTGGCAGGCAATAATCGCAATAGAAGACAAACGTTTTTTTTCACATGGACCTGTTGATATGCGTGGTATATTACGTGCGGTTGTATCTAATTTAATTCATGGTCGGGTTGCGGCGGGTGGTTCATCAATTACGCAACAAACCGTAAAAAATATATTTTTATCACGTGAAAAAAAGATGTCACGTAAAATTCAGGAATTAATATTGTCGTATTGGTTGGAAAAAAGATTTGATAAAAAACAAATTTTGGATTTGTATATGAATCGTGTGTCTTTGGTTGGTGGAATGCGTGGCGTTGATGCGGCGGCCCGTACAATATTTCACAAATCGGCTAATAAATTAACAATTGCACAATCTGCGCAAATTGCTGCGATGTTAAAGGCACCTACGACATATAATCCAATGCGTAATCCGGAAAAAAATATTGCACGGGCACGTGTTATATTACAGGAAATGGTTCGACAAAATTTTATTACAATTAATCAGGCACGTGCCGCCGCACAGGAATTGGAAAAACCTGTAATCGTGCAAGATACAAATATATATCGTTATTGGACAGATTTTGTAATGGATGAGGTTAAATCCCGCATAGGGGTTATTGATTCAGATTTATTGGTACATACAACATTGAATATGAAATTACAGGAAAATATTTCAAAGATTTTGCCCAAACGTGTTGATAAATATCAGGGTGCTGTGGTTGCAATGTCGCATGATGGGGCGGTTCGTGCAATGGTCGGTGGTGCAGATTATCAAACCAGTCAATTTAATCGAGTATTGGCAATGCGACAACCCGGCAGTACATTTAAACCTGTTGTATATCTGGTGGCGTTGGAACGTGGGTTAACACCGGATACGTATGTTAATGATGCACCGTTTGCAATTGGTGATTACAATCCCAAAAATTATAATCAGCGTTATTATGGTGATATAACATTGGCGACCGCATTTGCAAAAAGTGTGAATTCGGTTCCATTAAAGTTAACCAGTAATTATGGAATTGATGCAATATTAGATATGGCGGGGCGTTTGGGGGTTGGAACGCAATTACGTCGTGAATATTCAACTGTGTTGGGTGCGTCCGAAATGTCATTGTTAGATTTAACAACGATATACGCGGTAATATGGAACAATGGCCAATCTGTTCGACCGTATTCTATTACAAAAATTACAGATCCTGTGGGGCGTGTATTATATGAACGTAATCCATCGGAACCGATTCAAATATTAATGTCAAAAACTGTTGGGTATATGACGGATTTATTGTCAGATGTTATTCGTAATGGTGGAACAGGCAAGCGTGCGGCGGGTATTGGTGTGTTGGGCGGGAAAACTGGGACCAGTAATGGAAACCGTGATGCATGGTTTATTGGTGCAACCAATGGTTTGGTTGTTGGGGTATGGATGGGAAATGATGATTTTACCCCAATGTCATCAAAAATTACGGGGGGAACGATACCGGCTGAGATATTTCATGATATTGTTGCAAATTAGGTGCAAAATTGCTTGAAACAGTGAATAATTTATATAAAAATTGAATGAAAAATCAGGGGTAAAAATTATGGCAGATGATATTACAAAAATTCATGAACGTGAGGCAAAATGGCAAAAACGTTGGCGTGATGCACGTGCGTTTGTTCCAAAAAATGATGGATCAAAACCAACATTTTATAATCTGATCGAATTTCCATTTCCATCGGGCAGCGGTTTGCATGTTGGACATATGTTGCCGTATACTGGTATGGATGTTCGTGCACGTTTTCGTCGTATGCAGGGATTTGATGTTCTGTTTCCAATTGGATACGATTCAATGGGTATTTCAGCTGAAAAATATGCAACAAAATGTGGATTGCATCCCAGTGATTCTGTGGCAAAATTAATACAATTATTTGAAAAAGATATCAGTATTATGGGGATGTCTTTTAATCCGGAATCTAAATTGGCAACATCTGATCCAGAATATATCAAATGGACCCAGTGGCAATTTATTCAATTTTTTAAGGCGGGGTTGGCATATAAATCAGAAATGCCAATGAATTGGTGCCCAAATTGTCGTACAACATTAACCAACGAAGAATTAGAAGACGGTAAATGTGAACGTTGTCATGGACCGGTTGAAAAGAAAATGAAAATGCAGTGGAATTTAGCAATGACTAAGTACGCTGACAGATTGATTGAAGATTTGGATTTGGTCGATTATTCGGAACACATAAAAACACAGCAAATAAACTGGATTGGACGTTCTTATGGTACGGATGTTGATTTTACCGTTGGTAATGATGTAATGACGGTATATACCACACGTGTTGATACAATATTTGGTGTTACATTTACTGTTTTGGCCCCGGAACACAAATTGGTTGCAAAATGGTTGGCGGACGGAAAGATACAAAACCCAGATGCGGTTCGTGAATATATTGCGGCAGCTAAGGCAAAATCTGAAATTGAACGAACAGATGTGACACGTGAAAAAACAGGGGTCAAATTAGATGGTATTATGGCCAAAAATCCGTATACTGGTAAAGAGATACCTGTATTTATTGCAGATTATGTTTTGGGTGATTATGGACATGCTGCAATTATGGCGGTTCCGGCCCATGATAAACGTGATTGGGATTTTGCAAAAAGATTTGATTTAGATATTATACCTGTATTATCAGGTGGGGAACCCGATAAAGTATGGGAGGGTGATGGTGAACATATCAATTCAGATTTTATGAATGGAATGAATAAAACGGATGCAATTGCTGCGGCGATTAAGGTTGGTGAACAGGGGGGGGTTGCACGTGCAGCCAAACAATATAAATTAAAGGATTGGCCGTTTTCACGTCAAATGTATTGGGGTGAACCAATACCATTGGTGTATTGTGAAAAATGTGGTTGGGTACCTGTACCAGATGACCAATTGCCTGTGTTACAGCCACGTATTGAAAATTATCGTCCAACCGAAGATGGTGAATCACCGTTGGCACGTGCCACAGATTGGGTTAATACAACATGTCCATGCTGTGGTGGTGCGGCAAAACGTGAAACGGATACAATGCCACAATGGGCGGGGTCGTCGTGGTATTATTTGCGGTATTTAGATTCGAAAAATAGTTCAGAATTTTGTTCCCGTGAACAAATGGAAAAATGGATGCCTGTAAACCATTATAATGGTGGTAATGAACATAATACCCGGCATTTGTTATATTCCAGATTTTGGTACAAGGTATTATTTGATTTGGGCTTGGTCCCGAATCCGGAACCGTATCAACGTCGTACAACACAGGGATTAATTATGGCACCCGATGGTCGAAAAATGTCCAAGTCATTGGGAAATACAGTTCCCAGTTCGGATGTCGTTGAACGTGCGGGGGCAGATGCATGCCGTATGACAATTTTATTCTTGGCACCGTGGAATCAAAATGCAAATTGGTCCGAAGGTGCGCTGGCTGGGGTTCAGCGTTTCTTGAAACGTATTGAAAATATGTCTGATAATTTATCAGATGAACCGATGGATTCTGAACAGGAACGTTTGGTAAATCAATTAATTGCAGATGTAACAGATCGTATTGAAAATATGAGTTTTAATACAGCCATTTCAGCAATGATGGAATTCTTTAATGAATTTTCAGGTAAAATGCCACGTGATGCATATACCGTATTGATTCAATTGATGAATCCGTTTGTTCCACATTTAACCGAAGAAATGTGGGAAAAATTGGGACATTCTGAAATGTTGGTATTATATCAATAGCCAACGTATGATGAATCGAAATTGGTAAAACACACGGTTACAATTGATGCGTCTGTTAATGGT
>JAKSTF010000038.1 GCA_024402715.1 Alphaproteobacteria bacterium | reverse complement strand
ATTTAACGCATCAATATTTGATACCTGATTAATAAATCCACGTGCGGATAATTCACGTAATAATTCGTTTTGCATTGCTGTATTTTTACCTTTTTATATACCAATTTAAACCATAGCACACATACTCAACCATTTGCAATTATTTATTCCCCCCCAAAAAACACCCGATTGGATATTTGGTTAATATTGCACAATCCATGAATTTGGTTTGGTATCGTCGTTCCACTTCCCAGATGATTCATGGCTAATAGATTTCGAGTTAGCATCAATTTCTGTAACAAAACCATTTTTTTCATCTGTTCTTTGTGTTGGAACAAAATAATACCCGGTGTTTAAATTTAATATTACAAATCTGCCACCATCACACTTCATTTTCTGTCCGTTTGGATAAGAATATCCTTTGGTATCTTGGGCAACACCTGATGAATTAACACACACTAACATATATTCGTCATTATCATCCTTAGCTTCAGAACCACCATCTGTTTCCAATCTATAATACTCTTTCGAATTCACAATAGCACTATTATTGTCATCATTTGTTTTTTTCCATCTGGCGATAATAGATACCTTTGAGTCTGTGTTTGGGGTAAAAATACGAACGGTACCATTTTCATCGTCAGCGGCGTCATCACTAAATGTTGCATCTTCTTTATTTTTTGATATTTCCTTAACTGTATTATCATATTCGTCCTCTATACCACCATACCAACAATTTCCCCATCCGTCCCGGTTATACGATGGACAACAATTTTTTACCCCTTTTACGACATCATAAACAGCCCCTTTCGCATCGCCACAAAAGCGTCCTGAAACACTTATAAATGCTGAGTTTTTACATTCCCACGCTGTATCGGCACCATTTGAAGCACACTTATCCACTAGCGACGCGCTACACGTATACGCCAATTCGAACCCAACTCGACATTGTGTGTCGCGGCAACTGTCTGACACATCCGCCGTCCCGGTATTTTTTGCAAACCACCACAGCAATGTTTCAACACCATCTTTGGGTTTAACAATCTGGTTATAATTTTTATTATCGTATTCAACGGTGTTTCTGGGGGCAAAATTACAATTTCCCCAAATATATTCTGTTAAACGACATTTTTTACATTCATCAATATTATTTTCATCACCGCAGGTGTCTAAGCATAAATCATTAATACACCCGGCATCGGTTGGGGACTTTGTTGGAGAAGGTGTTATGTTGTCCGACGAGCTTCCATCGTTATACACACACGTTTTTTCCCAGTTATCATAATTCATTTTCCTAAATAATTCTTCTACATCATCAGCCGGTGTATTTTTTTGTTGCAAACGTTTAATAACCGCACTAATCGCATCTGAACCCGCATTATCAACACAGTCCATAACCTGTTGCCAACACGCATCTCGGTTAATAACCGATTTGCGGTTAATTGATGTTTCAATATTTTCACACAAGCCAAAATTACCATTAATAGAACGGCATACATCGATAATACAGTTTTTTCCGATTTCGGTACATGCGTCAATAATCTGATTAAATGTTTTATCAACAGCAATTTGTGTCATACCACCAACCCACGAATCATCATCAACCGCTTCTTTTAAATCAACCTCGTCGCTGTCATTTTTCTTCCACTGCAAAGTATTATTTTCCTGTTCTTTATTCATCGCTTCAATCAACGCGGCACACGACACGGTTATTTCATTGCAAAATTCACGCGATGTTTTATCTGCAACAACCCCAAAAACAGATAATGCACGGGTATCAAAATTTTCAATTGATTGATCAGCATCTGCTAAACATTGTGTGGTTAATGCCGTACACCCCTGTTGCATTACGTCCAATTTTTGCCGTTGTGCCAATTTAATTTGTGCCAATGCATCTTCAATAAAATCATACCAAACATCATCGGCCACATCCTGACAATTTTCCATAGCGGCAGATAAATATTTCTTTTTATCATTCAAAAAATCTACAAATGCTTTGTTCTTTGTCACATCACGCCATTTTTCATCAACAGATTTTGGACTTTCAATCAATGTAACCATATTTTTTAAATTTACGCTTAATACCGCCTGACCCGTTGTTGGATTTATATATTGCCCCGTAACATCCAAACATTGCCCCAAATTCGCCCCACAAACTGTGGAATCAGTTAACATATCCAACATTTTCTTTTTACATGTCAATTTATCGTCCGAATTTTGTGTTTGACGAACATCCAATCGGGCCATATCCAACAAAGCACTGCTGTCAAAAACCTGTTCACGGGCCTGGTCTGCCTGGCTTTGATAGCCTTTGGATACGATATTGCAATCTTGTTCAATTAACATTTGATAACCACTTTCGGCCAAAGATAAATCCATGTCCGAACAAACCTCGGCCGCCATTTCACGGCAAACGGGTAATGCCGCCCGATATAATTCAACCCCGGTTTTAGATGTTGTTGCCGCCCCCTGTAATGAATCCACACTGTCAAATGCCGCATCTGTATCCAATGTCAACGATATAGAATTTAAATTCGTATCAAAATCATTAGTTTTAAAGTTTTTGTTTAATTTTTTAGAAATTTGATTCAAAATACTTTGTGATTCCGATGTGTCCTTTGTACCATAAAAACCATTTTCCCCTTCTGTTGCCTGAGTCATGGCCTGAACATCTTCGGGACTCATATTAACAGTTAATAACCGCTGATTAAAACTTAATAATTTATCTTCAACCACCCCCAAACGTCTTTTTACAGAATTAAATTCATCTTTGCGGGCCGAACATGCACAACGTTTTAATTGGGTATCTTTGTTTGCACAAAATTCGTCCATGCATTCGTTATAAACTGTTTGACATTTGGAATATTTACGATTTTTTACATCATCCGCACTAAGTACCTGGGCCGAGGTTGTTGCCGAACGTGCGGCACGCGCACCACCATTTTTTTCGCCACGCTTAGACGCCGCAGATGTAATTGCCCCCAAATTGGCCGCGTTACGTGACGTATTTGTTATATTGTTAGACGTTCGTACAACACCGGTTGTTTTTGTTGTTGATACCGGAACAATCGCCGTTCTAGATATCGGTGTGTTACGTGTATTTGAATTTATCTGATTCCCGGTGCGCCCTACCACATGCGTTCCAACAACGCTGCGTCCAACCGCATTACGCGTTGCGTTTGTTTCTGCGCCACGGGTTGATACAACACCACGTGTTCCACTTAAATTTCGGGTTACCCCTGATGTGTTGACCGTCCCCTTTGTTGTTTTTTGCACATTTGCATGGCCCGCAGCATTTGTTATACGATTTGATACCGCCGCGGCCACCGCACCCGTTCCGGTTGTTTTTTGACGCACCGTCTGCGTATTGGTAACTGTTGAATTTTGCACAGTCCCACGACGCGCGGCCGCACGTGCCACGTCCAAACCATCATCGCCCCAGGTCGGTCCAAACGCCATTATCCCCAGGAATCCAGCAAAAAACAGTTTAAATCCTTGCATTCTTGTCATAATGCTAGCAAATTCGGGAAAAGTCTGGCAAGTATAAAAATATTTTTTTAAAGCCTTGGTGCGGATGGGGGGAATCGAACCCCCACGGTTTTATCCACAGCATCCTTAGTGCTGCGCGTCTACCAATTCCGCCACACCCGCATTTTGTGCCAAATTTTATATAATAAGCGTTTTTTTTTCAACAAATTTATGATATTATTATGACAAAGTAATTTTATAAAATTAAAGAAGGAAAGAAATGAAATACTGGTCCAGTTTGTTATTTTTTGGTATTGTTGGTGCAATTGCAACATCTGCAAATGCAGCCGGAACGTATTATAACGGTAATTACCGATCGCCACAAACAAATTATGCGAACCAATCGTACAACACGCAAAGAACGGGAAATTATTATCAAAATCCCAACGCCCGGTATAACACGCAAAATTATTATTCATCAAATAATGGCCGCCAGGTTGTTGGAACCAATCAATACACCTCAACCCGTCAGGTGCAAACACAACACGCAACCAATTCTGCCCCCGTACAGGAAAAGCCAACAAATGGATTTTGGATTGATGGTGGCATGTCACGTGAAACCGCAATGTGGCAAATTGATATGAACAGTGCCGGTTCAATTTTACGTTATAATGATGTAAATTGGATTGCATTGGATGTCCATGGCGGATATTTGTTTGATATTGGTAAAAACATGTTACAAATCGATGCCGGTTTAAAATACGGTTTTCAAATGGGCGACGGCAATATGATTGACGA
>JAKSTF010000037.1 GCA_024402715.1 Alphaproteobacteria bacterium | reverse complement strand
CGACCTACTGATTACAAATCAGTCGCTCTACCAGCTGAGCTAAACCGGCAACGCAACATATAATATACAGAATTAAAATATATTTCAAGCATAAAATTTGATTTTTTCAATTTTTTTACTATGATTCACATTACGGTATAAAATCGGGGGTATAAAAAATGACACTTTTGATTTTTAACAAACGTTATCGTGAAGAAACCAAGATTATTGATTTTATTGCAACAAAATTAAAAAAATCAAAAACATTAACCCAAACAACACACAGCAATTATGAAACATATATCGGTGATGGATTCATATTGGATTTTCATTTAACATTTCCGTGTGTTATTGAATGGCGATTAAAAGAAAACCATGATTACGGTGTAACGTACAGAATGAATTGTGAATATGACCAATATAATAAAATGGCAAAAGTCCGATGGAATTGGTTTACAAATTTATTAAAAAACGCCCGACAACGAACAGACCCAGAAAATCTGGACATTAAAATGCGGGAACATTTTGACCAAACAAAAAAACGATTACAAGAAAAACAGTCATTACAAATGGCGATTGATCAAATTGCAATTGAAAATGCACGTCATGCCCGTGGCAAATAAAAATGTTTACATAACCGAAAAATAATCCTATACTCTGTTTATGTTTTTGATATATGGGTGGGGAAAATGCATGACATACATACATACATACATACATACATACATACATACATACATTAAATAAATTCATTATATTTGGTGTTTTTACCGGCATTACCTGCATAATTTCAGGTAGCGTTTACGGTGCAATTCCCGTTTGTGATTGTGGCTCTGGCAATGGGCTAAAAGCTACATCCCTAACAACATGCCAAAATGATACATACTGCAACACAACCAGTATGGCAGATGCAACCGCGTGTAATGGCAAAGAATATTATTATGCAACTCTAACATCATCTGGTTCCAATTATAAAAACTGGTTTCATGTTTCAAGTTGTACAAGTTGCTTGGCAGGCTATTATGAAATTAAAAAATCTTACGATCAATTTCAAACAAATTGTGGAAAAACTTGTGTATTTAATTACATTGACTGTGAAAGATGTGATGCTATCGGTAACTATTACGATTCGTCGTCAAAATCATGTAAATCATGCACAAACGCCCCCACCAATGGCTATTACACCAGCAATGGTGGCACCAGTGCAACGGGATGTTCATGGGGATGTAACGCCGGATATTATAAAAACGGTTCCAACTGTACAATATGTTCATCTGGCTATTACTGTCCCGGTGGCGACAGCGGACAAAAAAATTGTCCTAGCGCCCCTGGCACACCAACTACTACGGCCTCCCCCACAAAATCGGCCGCAGGTGCCAAATCCATAACCGATTGTTATGTTTCTAAAGACGCCACATTTAAGTCGGACACAAACCACCCCGGAACATGGAAATTTTCAACCGATTGTCCGTATTCAAATTAATATAAAACACAGAAAATTCCTTGATTTTTCAAAATATTACGTATATACTTTGGATGATTTTTGCGGGTGGGCGTAAAAATCATCCGAATAACCCCACAAGACCTCGTCCTGATTACTAAAAAAACAAAAAACGACGATGGCAAACTTTGTATGAAATTTTTCAATGAAAGATTTATCCAAAGATTTATTTAATCCAGTATCCGGCGAAGATTTTGTCAAAATGTTTGATGAAAACTATGGCAAACAAGAAACTTTGCAGGGTTACGCAACCAAGGGTACAGTCAAAGACATTCGCGGTGATTTCGCAATGGTTGACGTTGGCCTGAAATCCGAAGGTCGTGTTCCTTTAAAAGAATTCGGCGCATCAGTTCCATCTGTTGGTGATATTATTGACGTTTTTGTTGAACGTTATGAATCACGCGAAGGCACAGCCGTTCTGTCTTATACAAAGGCACGTGCAGAAAAAGCATGGAAAGATTTGGAAAAAACTGTTGCCGAAGGTATCGATCCAGAGGGAACAATTATCGAAGTTGTTCGCGGTGGTTATACTGTTGATATCAATGGTGTATTCGCATTTATGCCATCATCCCAGGTTGATCATAAACCTGTTCGCGATGCAAAATCGTTAATTGGTTTAAAAGACAAATTCCGTATCTTGAAAATGGATGCATTGCGTACAAACGCAATCGTTTCACGTCGCGCGATTCAATCTGATACAATCGCCGCCGCTCAAAAAGAAGCATTAAAGAACGTTTCATTGGGTGCAATTATCGAAGGTACAGTTAAAAATATCACAGATTACGGTGTGTTCATTGATTTGGGTGGCATTGATGGTTTGTTACATGTAACAGATTTGTCTTGGAAACGCGTAAATCATCCACGCGAATTGGTTCACGTTGGCCAAAAAATCAAGGTAAAGGTTATCCAATTCGACCCAGAATCTCATCGTATTTCTTTGGGTGCAAAACAATTAGAAGCAGATCCATGGGAAACTGCATCCCGTGCATTCAATGTTGGTGACACGGTTACCGGTCAGGTATCTTCTTTGACCGATTACGGTGCATTCGTTGATTTGGGCAACAATATCGAAGGTTTGGTTCATATGTCTGAACTGTCATGGACGAACAAAAACATTCATCCATCCAAAGTTTTGCAAAATGGCCAAGAAATCAACGTTGTTGTGTTGGGCATCGATCAAGACAAACGCCGTATTTCATTGGGTTATAAACAATTGCAACCAAATCCATGGAAACAATTCGCCGAAACACACAATGTTGGCGATGTTGTAACAGGTCCAATCAAAAACACAACCGAATTTGGTTTGTTCGTTGCATTGACCCCAGATTTAGACGGTATGGTTCATATATCTGATCTGTCTTGGAATAAATTAGACGAAGAAGAATTGAAAAAATTCGTTCGTGGCCAAGAAGTAACAGCAAAAATTTTGGATATCAATCCAGAAAAAGAACGCGTTACATTGGGTATCAAACAATTGACCGAAGGTGCCGACAGCAAGTCTGCCTCTATCAAAAAGGGTGCAGTTGTTTCCGGTACAGTATCTGAAATCACACCAGATGAATTGATTGTTGAATTGCCAAACGAATTGCGCGGTGTTATCCGTCGCACAGACCTGTCACGTGAAAAAGCAGAACAGGATCCATCTAAATTCAACATTGGTGATACAGTCGAAGCATCGGTTGTTTCAGTTGAAGATAAAACGGTTAAATTGTCTATCCGCGCATTGCAGGTAACATTGGAAAAACAAGCCGTCAAAGAATATTCAAACCAGGCCAACAGTGGTTCTGTTTTGGGCGATATTCTGGGTGCTGCAATCGAAAACAGCAAAAAATAATTTGCAATCGCAAATTGTTAAAAATCCCCTATGGTCTTGACCGGGGGATTTTTTGTGTGTAAAATTGCGATAACTGCAATGGAGTTATAAAAAATGAAAACCAAAATGATTGTTTTGATGGGTGGCCAGGGTGTTGGCAAAGGCACTTTTTCAAAAATGTTAAAAAACGACCACGAATATAACCATATTGAAACCGGTGCTATTCTACGTTCTGCGGCACCAGATTCAGATATTGCAAAAACAATTGCACGTGGTGAATTGGTATCTGATGAACAATTATTTTCATTGATTCAGAATATAATAACAGATGACCACGATATTATCTTAGATGGGTTTCCACGCACCACATCCCAGGCCAAATGGTTGGTTGAAAAATATGCCGATAAATTTGACATGCATGTAATATATTTGGATGTTTCTGAAGAAATTATGATACAACGCATTCAAAAACGCATTAACGATGGTGGCAACCGCCAAGATGACGCAGACGCCGCTGCAATTCGTCGCCGCCTGGATACGTTTTGGGAAACAACCGTTCCGGCAATTGATTGGTTACGCGATGTTCCAAACATAAAATTTGCCGACATTGATGTATCCGGTGCGGTTGATGAAAATTATGCCCGTATATGTGCGGCATTGGAAAAATAAAACGTATTCAAATTTGATAAATTAAACCTATAAAAAATACCGCATTTTTTGCGGTATTTTTTATAAACATTTTTATCTGCTGTGTCTAAAATTAGAATTTGGAATATTTTGAGGTAAAATAGGCATACACTTTAATCCAGTTTTTTGACAGAACCAATTTATTTTTTCACTGTGCAAATGTAACATACGAACACCACCATTTTCATGGTATTCAATTCCCCCTGGTATTTGTCCACCATTTTCTAAAATCAATTTATACATCATCGCAAATATTTTTTCAAAATCTGCATTTATCATTTTGCCTGCCAAATCGTTGGCATTTAGCCAACATTTACGCGGTAAAACATTAATTTTTTCACAAAACCACCAAAATTTATCACGACGCAAACACAATTTTCCATTTTTATATTCGATAAAACCCGGAATTTGACCGCCATTGATTTCAACCAATTCCAACATAGCCACGCCAACCTTCAAAGGATTACCAAGAACTATTTTTTCCGCAACCATATCTTGATTCATCCATTTTTGTTCAATACCTTTAATGTCACATATCATTTTATTATCCTTATTAAATACCAACAATATAATATATCCATTATAATTTATCAATGACCATTTTTATGAAAAAAATCCCCATTTACGTGGGGATTTTTCTTAAACGATATTACCTTTTATATGGTCCTTTTTGTAATCCAATTATTACATTTTTATGCCAATTTCCCTTCATACGTCTTTTACGGCTCAATCCCGTTTTTTGACAGAATAAATCTATTTGATCTGCACGTAAATATGTGGCACATCCCGTACGATTACGACGTATTTCGATAAACCCAGTCACCATTGTTCGCAATAAAATTTTCAATATGATTGGCAATTTCTTGTCTGCTGGCGGAAATTTCTTGTTCCACCAATGCGGTAACACTTATCCAATTTTCATCACTTTTCTGTATTGCTTCGTCTATTTGTTTTAATCCGGTTTGTTTGCAAAATTCTTCTATTTTTCCACAAAATAAACATACCCCACCCCTTTTAGTTTTTTTAATATAGCCCATGTTTTTTTCACCATTATCCGCAACCATCTTTTCCATTTTGGCATATATTTTTGCATGTCCCCCCAAATTTTTTTATCTGCCAATTCATGGGAATTCATCCAATTTTCATCTTTGTCTACAATCGCATTATCCGCCTGTTTTTTTCTTTGTATT
>JAKSTF010000036.1 GCA_024402715.1 Alphaproteobacteria bacterium | reverse complement strand
GCCAAAAATAATAAGCCACGTTTTAATGGTACAGGGTGCCCAGGTTTTGTTCGTGTCCCTTCGGGAAAAATAATCAATATTTGGCCATCCATGATTTTTTTTGCAACAATATTTGTTAATTTTGTCATATTTGTTGCACCGCGCGCCCGATTGACTGGTTGCAACCCCATACGCCAAAATGCCCAACCGTAGATTGGAATCCATGTTAATTCACGTTTTATGATAAAAAACGAATTTGGAATGATATGGGCCAGAATGGCAACCTCTAATATAGACATGTGTTTTGCTGCAATAATGGCCTTGCCATCTAAACGAATATTTTCATTTGGGGCAACGGGAACACCATTTTCTTCGGTTAATGGATAATGGATGTCATATTTTATTCCGGCCAATATTCTGGCCAAAATCAAAACACCATGTGCACACGATAATACCAAAAAAGAACTAAGTTTTCGTGATAATAAACCAATCAATAATATTGGTGCCCATGTCAAAAAATAAATCCCCAAAATCAATTTAAAAAACAGTGTACGTATCATTTCTTATTTACCTTTTTAACTTTCTTTGATTCCAAACATTGTAACGACATATTTTACATATTCTGTGGCCCATCGTTCAAGTCTTTTTGCAGGGGGCATCCCAAATAATCGTGTTGGACATGCAACAATTTCTGTGTTTGGTAATTCTTGACCTATTAAATACATCGCACGATTCATGTGATCTTCGGTTGTAATAACAACAAGCCGATCCAGATTTTTTTGTATTGCAATATTTTTTATTGCAACCGCATTTTGATATGTGGATTTTGATTCAGATTCCACAATAATATGGGGGGGATTATAATATGTTCCACCACCGGCCCCAATAATGTATACATGAATATCTGGGTGGGCATGCAACATGCGCATTGCAAACGGGATACGTCGAACATCACCGGTTAAAACAAAAACACGGTCATTGGGCAATATTGTGCCACAATTTACCGGGGCCATAGATTTGAACATCATGCCCCCAAATACAAATGCCGCCAATATCAACAAAGATGGTGTTAATAATTTCATTATTTATTTTGTAAAATTTTAAATGTTGTACGACGTGTAATACAAATTGCAAACATAACAATTGCAATTGGCATTAATATTAAACATACCCAACCGAATCCAGTCAAACCAATCATAGACATTAAACCGATGCGTGCAGATGTTGCCACACCAATTATTAATAATAACACAGGAAATGCCGCAATAAAACCGGATGCCGATGCAGCAATACATATTCTTGCAACAATCATTTGCATTTGTTTTGCGATATATGCATCTGTTGCACCAACCTGATTCAATATTTCCAATTCATGTTTATGCAATTGGGCTGTGTTGCGTGCGATATATGATATACAAACACCAATTGTCCCAATGACCAAAATCAAAACCAAAATCGCAATCATTGCCATATGCCATCCGGCCGCAATAGACGGTCGCAGGGCCTGGTAATGTGTTAAAAAACGGGCATAATTTGAAACCGCAGAACCAAACGCATTCATTTCATTACGGGTATAAAATTTAACCTCGTACATTTGTGGTAAATACGCCTGTAATGCATTCCCATCCGATGATATCCATGGCCGCAGCAGGTTTTCCATCTGTTGTGGGGTAATTTCTGTAATATTTTTGATTTTATTTTGATTGTCATAAATTATTTTTTTTACCGCAACTGCATTATCTGGGTTTACAACCTGTATTGTTGCAATTGTATCCCATTGGGCGTTCCAACGCATGACCCCTGTGCCAATTGCCAACCCGATTCCCAACGACAATACGGCCAAAAACGTCAGCAATGACATTATTGCGGTCATAAAAATTGATTGTTCACGAAACAGCGAAAAAACAATAGGCGTTTTCATATTTTATGCATTCCCAATATCTTCAAATTGTTTAGACAATTCTGTAAAATAATTTTGTGGTTTTGGACCCTTCCAAATTTTAACAAAACCATTATCTTTTTGTGGCACACCTGCGGCCAAAGCCACATTAGAACCATTGTTTATAAACGAAACACGATGATTTTCAATGTGCATGACGGGGAATTTATACGTGTCCATTAATTTTTTACTGTGTGTTGCCAAAATAATGGTCGTTCCAAACATTTTATTCATCTGTATAAACAATTCCATCAATCGTGAAGCGTTTTCATCATCCAAATTCCCAGTTGGTTCGTCCGCCAATAAAATTGCAGGTTGTATAATAATAGCCCGAGCCACAGATACGCGTTGTTGTTGGCCACCGGATAATGATTTCGGATCGGCATTTGCATATTTTGCCAAACCAACCCATTCTAAAACCCGGCCAACCAATTGACGCACCTTGGCGTCAGACAGGCCGCGTACACGTAATGGTAATGCAATGTTATCAAATACAGACAGGTGTGATATCAAAGAATATTCTTGGAAAACAATTGCCATTTTATGACGTAAACGTGCGATATCATTACGGGTCATATTATTTATGGTTTGACCAAATAATTTAATTTGACCACGGGCGGGGTGGTGTAATTGATAGATTAAACGTAATAACGTTGTTTTACCCGCACCGGATGCACCGGATAAAAAATAAAATGAACCGGCACTGATGTTAAACGAAACATCGCCCAAAACTTCATTGGTTCCATCATATGTTGCACCAACATTCGCAAAAGAAATTGCTGTATTTTCTTCCATGCTCGCAATGGTAGTAAAATTTTTTATATGGGTCAAGAATAATGCGGAAAGCCTGGAAAATCGGCGTTTTTATGTTGAATTATAAAAAGTTATAAAAACGATTTTGAAACAGGTGCATTTTGTGATATGATGTATATACAAATAATTTCGGGGGGATACATAAAATGAATAAAACGATATGTGCATTATTGGTATCTGTATTTGTAACAGCTGCATACGGTGCACCATCAACAATTATGCGTAATAATCGTGGCGGATATACATTAACCACAACATCTGATGGTTATGTTGTTATTGATGATTCAAAGGTTTCTGTGGATGTTGATAATTTATCCAGTGCATTAGATATGGTTGCGCGCGATCATGGTCGTGAAATTGTATTGGGCTATGATGATGAATGGGTTTTATGGAAATACAGTGATCAACCCGATAGTGCATTTCGTCGCCTGGTTCGTAAGGGCACACGTGGTGCAGCGACACCACATACGCATCCAGGTTGGTATATGACGGGACGTGTGGAACTAAGTTTTTTAAATTGGGATAATAAATACAGTACAGATGATGGTTGGGATCCAAATAAAGAATTTGCCCAGGATTCATATTCGTTTGAACCGGTTATGGGTGGCAGTTTAAGCATTGGTTATATGTTCCGTAATGCGTATCGTGCCGAATTAGAGGCTGGATACATCGGTGCATTTGAAGACAGTGATGCAACAACACGTTTTGAAATGCAGGGGACGTATATGATGGCAAATGGATTGTATGATATTAAAAATACCGGTTTTTATGTTGGTGCCGGTTTGGGTGTTTCATCATTAATCACCAAATGGTCTGGTGTTTATAATGTTGACAGCAAACGCGATTATAATTTTGGTTTAATTGGGGCATTGATGGCGGGATATACACACCAATTAGATGAAAAAATGTATTTAGATTTACGTTATCGTATATCTGGTATGACGGGTGGAACACAAAAATTTAATTTCCAAGATACACTAAATAATATGCATGAAATGCAAAACAAAATGAATTTTGTTTTGGATAATTCCATATCTTTGGGTATTCGGTATGAATTTTAAAAAAAGTTGATTTATGCATTAGGATTTAATCAAAAAATATGATATACTAATAACCATAAGCGAGAGAGAATTGAAATCGGTAAAATATATCTTATCAATGATGTGTGCGGTGTTTGCGGTTATACCTGGATCCGCACGTGCGGCCACCCCAACGGTTCGTCAATTGGGCGGTGCGGGAACATATAATGGTACATCATCTGCGATAAATGCGGCACGTGGTGCGACAATGCGTTTAAATACATCGGTTTCGCCAATTACAACCAATGTAAAATCTGTAAACAATACATCAAAAAATAATAATACGGTTCAAACCGCAACCAATCGTTTGTCTGTGGGTAAATATTTGGGCGGTGGCAAATCGGTTGTAGGTGGTGCATCTATTAAAAATCAGACCGTAACAAATGCAGTAAACGCAACAACGGTAAATAAAATCGAACAAAATATTAATGAAATAAACCAAGATATAAAAAATAACATCTATACCAAAGATGATGTGGATAAAAAATTAGACGAAATTGATAAAATACTAGAAACCAAGGTAGATGCGGACGATATTGCGGATAAAATTGCAGATGCCGTCAAAGATATAAACCCAGATTTAACCGATGTTAATACGGCATTAGATGCCAAGGCGGATAAAGCCGATGTCGATCAAATTAAATCTAAATTGGATTCAAAACAGGATTCTTTAAACGCATCGGACGGATACATAATAATTGAAAATGGCGAAATATATGTAGATGTTGAAAAATTAAAGGGTGCGATTGGCACGGCGGGCGGTGCAGGGGTCGATGGTCGTGAAATTGTGTTGGGTAAAAATGCTACACATTTGACGTGGCGGTATTCTGGTGAAACGAATGAACATGAATTGATTGCATTGGCGGATATTCGTGGTGAAAAGGGCGAACCGGGCGAAGTTGATATGGATCAAATGAACGGTTTAATTGAAGACGCAATAAAAGAAATCTATACAAAACCTGAAATAGACGCCAAGTTGGCAGACAAGGCAAACGCATCAGATTTAACAACATTACAGGGAACGGTATCAGATTTGGCAACGGATGTTAATAAAAACAAAGAAGATATCGAAAAATTGCCGGAAAAAATAGCCCAAAATGAAGATGTTGCAAAAAAAATAGCAGAATTTGTCCAGACGCAGACGATCCCAGAACGGCCAGATGAATGTAATGGGAAATTATGTGTATTGTCGGCGAATAAACAGAACGAATTAGAATGGACCCTGGTAACACCGGGTGAAAATGGAAATTATTAAAATTTAAACAAGAAAAACAAAGGACAGAGAGAAAAAACGAAAAACAGTGCAGATAGACATTAAAAAATAAAGAAAACAAAAAATATAAATACAAAGGAAGGAAAAAATGAAAAAATTAACCGCAGGTATATTTGCCGCAATATTAACAGTTGTAACCGTAAACGCCGCACATGCAAA
>JAKSTF010000035.1 GCA_024402715.1 Alphaproteobacteria bacterium | reverse complement strand
TCGTGAAATACACAGCAGGCCTGCTGTGGCTGCAAAACAACAGTGTCGTCTTGGGATGACAGATGTGTTTTTCTGGTAAAAAACATAATTATCTGGTAATATCTGGTAAAAAAATAAGAGGTGCTAATATGCCAGATAATCGTAATATACTCACCACAAAATTCAATATATAGGGGGAAATTTATGCTGAAAAATAAAAAAATTATAGATTCATTAATAATTGTTTTATTGGTGATTATTCAATCTGTTTCGGATTATGCCACAACCAACGCTTGGTTAACTAATCGTTGGTATACATTATTGTTTTGTATAACCTGGATGGGATACGGTTATTTTTTATGTTGGGTTTATTTCAAACGCAAACAAAATAATAAAAAATAAATATATTCGTTATCATCTAAAAAATCCCCAAATTGGGGATTTTTTAGATGATATATATTCATAATATTATGTTTAAAACCAACCCTTTTTACCGGTTTTCGTATCTGCAAATTCTGCCAATATCTTTTTCTGTTTTTCGGTTAATTTTTCCGGGATATGTATTGCAACATCAATGTACAAATCACCAAAACTGCCCACGCGACGGGTTGGCATACCATGACCACGCAACCGCAATTTTTCACCAACCTGGGTTCCGGCCGGAACTTTGACCGATAATTGTTTATCATCAATTGTTTCAATATCTATTTCACCACCCAATGCTAATGTGGTAAACGGGACCTCAATTCTGGTAATCAAATCATCCCCATTACGTGTAAACCGTTCGTCGGGACGTACACGAATATCCAAGAAAAAGTCCCCCGATGGTCCACCGTTTTGACCGGCCTCGCCCTGGCCCGCCAAACGCAAACGTGCCCCATCATCAACACCCGCCGGTATTTGTACATCCAATGTACGTTGTTTATGAACAACACCACTGCCATCACACGCGCTGCATTTTTTATCAATTTTATGCCCCAGACCATTACAATCTGGACATGGCACTTCAACCGCAAAAAATCCCTGACGTGTTTGAATTGTCCCCCTGCCACCACAGCGTCTGCACACAGGGGCCGTTTTACCGTCTGCGGTACCATTACCATCGCATTTATCACATTTTACATTACATGAAAATTTTACCGTATGTGTTTTTCCAAAATATGCCTCTTTCAAAGAAATTACAACCTGATCCAACAAATCGCGTCCACCATTTTGTTGCTGTTGCCCACCATCATCACCGAAACCGCCGAAACCAAAACCGCGCATGGCTTCACGTAAAATATCATCCATACCTGCCCCACCCATATTAAAGTGGAACGCGCCGTTTCCGAATGGGTTACCACCAAATGGATTTGCCCCGGCCGATGCACTGTTACCACCGGCAAATGCTGCATCCCCGAATCGATCATATGCCGCACGTTTCTGTGGATCTTTTAAAATATCAAATGCATTATTAATTTCTTTGAACTTTTCTTCGGCCGCTTTGTCCCCCGGATTTTTATCCGGATGGTATTTCATAACCAATTTATGATACGCCTTTTTAATATCTGCATCATTTGCATCACGTGCAACACCCAAAATTTCATAAGGATTCATACTCATTTTTCATACCCATATATTTATTTCCGTAATATATAAGATGTAATGATAAAAAATCAAGCCCCGTGAAAAACAATCCTATATAAAAATACAAAAAAATTACGTTTATGAATTCTTTCACTTGCAAGAATTTTAATTTTGCGTTAATAATAATACCGCTATGACAGAAAAAAATACACACACATATGACGCATCAGATATTCAGGTTTTAGAGGGTTTAGAACCCGTTCGTCTGCGTCCCGGCATGTATATCGGCGGCACAGATGAAAAGGCATGGCATCATTTACCGATTGAAATTATGGATAATTCAATTGACGAATCCGTTGCTGGCTTTGCAAAAAAAATTACCGTTAATCTGATTGATTCTAAAACAATTGAAATTACAGACGACGGTCGCGGTATTCCGGTTGATGAACATCCAAAATATCCCGGAAAATCCGCATTAGAGGTTATTTTAACCACCCTGCATTCTGGCGGTAAATTTAATAATAATGTTTATAAAACCAGTGGTGGTTTACATGGCGTGGGCAGTGCTGTTGTTAACGCATTGTCATCAGAAATGATTGTTACAATTTCACGCGATGGTTATGAATGGCGTCAAACGTTTTCACGTGGTAAACCAACCAGTTCCATGCAACGTGGCATTGAAACACGTGCCCATGGAACAAAAATTCGCTTTACGATTGATGACGATATTTTCGGGGTTAATGCTGTATTTAAACCCATAAAAATTTATCGTATGGCCCGTGCCAAGGCATTTTTATCACGTGGTGTAAAAATTGATTGGACATGCAATCCAGAATTATTAACCGAAGATATGAACATCCCGGCAACCACAACGTTTTATTATCCAAATGGTGTGGCAGATTTCTTGGCTGAAAAAACAGATTCCAAACCACGTATTTTACCAAAAATATTCAGTGGTTGTGTTGATTTTCCAGATGACGCGGGACGTGTTGAATGGGCATTAACATTTTTAACCGATGAAAATGGTGCGGCATCTGATGATGGGTTCTTTTCGTCATATTGTAATACAATTTCAACAATTGATGGCGGAACACACGAAAGTGGTTTCAAGGCCGCCATTACCAAAGGGATCAAAGCATACGGGGACAAGGTTAATAACAAGGCTGCATCAAATATCATTGGTGACGACGTATTTGATTCTGTTGCGGCAATTGTATCTGTATTTTATAAAACGCCCCAGTTTTTGGGCCAGACCAAGGAAAAATTATCTAATCCAGAGGTTGCCCGTTATACCGAAAATGCATTGCGTGACCCATGGGATATATTTTTGGCGTCCGATCCAAAAACCGCAAACGCTTTATTGGATTTTGTTGTAAATTTGGCCAACGCGCGCATAAAAACCAAACAAGTCAAGGATATTGCACGTAAAACACCAACCAAACGTGCACGCATGCCGGCGAAATTGGCTGATTGTTCCAAACACGGTGTTGATGGCACAGAATTATTTATTGTTGAGGGTGAATCGGCCGGTGGTACCGCTAAACAGGCACGCGATCGTGCGACCCAGGCAATTATGCCACTACGGGGCAAGGTATTAAATGTAATATCAAATTCCGATGAACGTTTCGGTGCCAACAAAGAATTAAATGAATTAATTGATATTATTGGTGCCGGTACGGCCAAAGATTGGGATGCATCAAAATTACGTTATGAAAAAATTATTGTAATGACCGATGCCGACGTCGATGGCAGCCACATTGCATCATTATTGATGGCGTTTTTCTATCAACACATGCCCCAGTTAATTTATGGTGGTCATTTATATTTATCATGCCCACCCCTGTATAAATTAACACATGGGACCGAATCAATGTATATTGATTCCGATGAACAACTGGAAGATTTAAAGAACGGCAAATATAAAAACAAAAAAATTGAAATTTCCCGATTCAAAGGTTTGGGTGAAATGATGCCGAACCAGTTAAAGGAAACAACAATGTCGCCAAAAACCCGTCGTTTAATTCGTGTTGAATTGCCACCACGCACAGACGAAGGTGCCGAAGACACAGAAAAAACACGAACAATTGTATCGGAATTAATGGGTAAAAAACCGGAATTCAGATTTAAATTCATAACGGAACACGCCCAATTCGTCAAAGATTTGTTTGTATAACAAAATCCCCACAAAAATGTGGGGATTTTTTTTACCAATTATGTTTATTGGCACTTGTATTAAATCCCGAAAAATGATAAAATCATAAAAAATAACGAGAGGATAAATCATGCATAATTTATTAAAATTCATACCATTATTGGCAGTGGTGGCTTTCACTGGAAATGTGTTTGGTGTCTGTGGTGAAAATTTTTCAGACTCTCCAGAAGCCTACAATAGAATATCACCTAATGCCAACGACAGGTTGTATAACACCAAGACGGGTCTCGTTTATGAGTGTGACAGCGACAAATGCCCCAATGAGTCATCAATTTTGGTAGATGCTGATTTTTTCCAAATATCCGGCAGATCAGTGTATATATGCAGCACAGGTGTTGATGATATATGGGTAGATATGACAAGGATGATTACTTCATGTGGTCCCGCTGGGAACACCTCGGTTATACGTGGTTTTTATAAAGAACCTGATCTTAGCAAAATGCAAAAACAAAAATTTGTGAATACAGATCAACATAATTATTATCGATTAGGGGGGGTGGCTTGTTTGGTCGAAAACAACGAATGGATTGAATGCAAGACAGCATACGATAGCAACCAAGATGTTTATTGGAACACAGAAGCGCAAAAATGTTATTGTCGTTCAAACAATATGATGTATGAGAATGGGAAATGTACAAATCGTAGCGATAACGGGGACAGCCAAAATAATAATGGCGGTGGGAATAACGAAGATGGTGGTAAGAATAATCCATTTTGTCCTTTTACCAACGAAGGCTTCAGTTCAACTATAACAGTCCCCAGCAACTGTTCTGCCCCAAATCAATTTGTCGGTGCCATTGAGGTTGTTAAGGATTATGTTACAAAATTTGAATTTAAATACAAAACTATTGGTTATACTGAATACATGGCTGCAAGTCCAAAACCAGAAATTCTCTGTGGAAAATGTATAGAAAGCGGCGATTCAAATCCATGTATGCGTGCGATTGCTGATGGCGAGTCGGTTGTATGGAATGGCACAAAATGTTTATGTGTTGGCAAAAAGGCTGGCTATGATTGGGATCAACAACAGGGAAAGTGTATACAACAGCAACAACATAAAAGTTGTGTAGAACAACGTGGATGTGCCACGATGCCGTCCTCCGCCCGTGAAGCATGTCAGCTGTGTTGTAATGCGAAAAAAGACGTTGCCACTTGGGATAGATCAACAAGGCAATGTAATTGTACAAATGGTGCCGTATTTGACATCAATGCCCAATCTGGTAAATGGTGTGAGGCAAAACAACAGTCAAAATTTATATGCCCCCCGGATTCTGAATTGGATGCATGGGAACACGAATTTGCAACCAACAACGCAATTATGAATATAATTACAGATATTCGCAATAGATGTAGTGATGACACTATTACTGAACCACAGTATAACCGTTACAAAGATCAAATACGTACCCTGATTGCAAACAGTAAAGTTGATGATTTATCTGGTAAATTATCAGATATGCAGGCGAAATTTACAACCAGTCATTGGACAGACAAAGAAGGTAATTTTAACAAAAAACGTTTATTGTCTGATTCAATCGCTGCAACTGTATTGGGAACAACCGGTGGTTTGATAACCAGTCAT
>JAKSTF010000034.1 GCA_024402715.1 Alphaproteobacteria bacterium | reverse complement strand
TCGATGCCGGTTTAAAATACGGTTTTCAAATGGGCGACGGCAATATGATTGACGATGACATTACCAATGGTGGGGCCGTTGGTGATGAATTAACAACCGCGGATGGTGATATATTGATAACCCAGGTACAACGTGTATTATCAACAGGAACCAGCAATGGTGGCAATATGTTGGGATTTAATGCGGGGATTGGATTAAAAGATTTTATCAAATGGGGCAACGTTAAAATTACACCATCGATTGGTTATCGGTATTTAAAATATAAATTGGAAACCAGTAAAAATTTTGGTATTTCGATTGATACCGCCGGATGTTTCTCAGGGCCCAGTGGTGAAATTGAATGTGAACCGGCCATTTTGGTTTATAATACATCTGATGGAAAATACGATGGTCCAATTATAAAAAAATATTTGGTAACATATGCATCAGAAAACGGATATGAAATTGCGGATGGCTCACAATTTTTAAACCCGTTGAACACGTATTATGCAGAACAACCGGATGTCAGCCATTCATACGAAGTAACGTGGTCGGGACCATATATCGCCGCAGATTTGGAATACATAATCAACGCAAATAATTTTGTAAATGGCCGCGTTGAATTGGGATTGCCCAGCTATCATTCCGTTGGGGATCAACCATATCGTTACGATTGGGCGCATCCAAAAAGTGTTGAAGATACGGCTGGACTGGGCGATGGATTCCATTTTGGTTTAGGTGCAAATTATGTAACAGCATTAACAGACAAAGTATCATTATCATTGGGGGTCACATACGATTATTACAGCGTTGCCGGGGCCGAAGCAAAAACATATCTGAATCAGGGGTATTATACCGACAGATTTAATGACATCTTGAAGGATTATCGCAAAAAGATAAGTCCTGATATAACAGAATCGGATATATTAGATCCGGATGGTCAGTATGCATCGGCTGAGGCAATAAATATAAAGGCATTGGAATCCGAATGTTCTGGTTGGGCATGCACATTGGGGGGCGAAATAGACTCGTTCTATAAATCGTTGGGAATTCGTGTTGGTATAAATGCAAAATTCTAAAACAAGGGTAAGTAATATTATGCGAAAAAATATACGGATGTTTTTTGTTGCGATGTGTGGCGTTGCATTTTTAACACCAACCTGGGGTGCAAATTTGAATGGTGCCACACATGTTAATGTTACCAGCACAACCGCCGCAACTGCAAAAAGACAAGCATTGGATCAGGCCCGTCGTCAAATTATATTTGATACATTGTCAAAATATGCCCCAAGCGGTATATTACGGGCCGCAATAGACTCCGCCAACGCAGAAACCATAGAGAATTTAATTGCATCATCAAACATTAATGATGAACGCCAATCAAATACAACGTATTCAGCAAATATTACCATGAAATTAGACCAAATTGCTGTTGATAATTGGTTAAATAAAAATGATATTCCAAATTCATTAAATTCGAAAACGGTTGTTGGACATTTCGATGCGATTATTACATTAACAAAACCAGTATCGCAATGGCATGACATCAGAGAAGCGGCACGCATGGAAAACATAGAATTACCAACCACCAATATACATGGACGTAATGAAATAACCGTGTCCCTGCCATTATCATCACGCCGTGCGTTTATAAATATGTTATCCCGCATTGGTTGGGGATATGAAAACCGTGGCGATAATCTGTATGTTTTCAAAAAATAATACACGCCCGGAAACGGGCGTTTTTTGATAATTTCAATGGATACCGTTCTTCAACGGCATGACGGTGGTGTGATTATTGGGTCATGATCGTGAATTTGGGGAATAAATTAGCATGTAACATATTGATGTATATGTTGTGAATTTATACCCTTGACTTTGATGATATTTTTTATAAATTTATAACCAATAAAACAAATGGTTGTGCAATGAGAAAAATATCAATATTTTTAATTTCATTATTTATCGGTTCTGCATTTGCGGCCGATGTATCGTCGGATAATATTCCAACCGAAGATTTGCCAAAAAACACAAATAACCGCATTTTGGATTTGAACATACGTCGTATTGGTATGGAAATGTCAAAAACAACTGTACGAAATTCACAATACTATTCCGATTCACCGGTATCTGCGTTGAATGCATCCAGTCAAGATTTTGTTCGTGGGGTATTTGATACGGTTTTAGAATACACACAATCAAACATGAAATGGGATAATGGATTATTTATGGAATATGGTCGCACGACAATTAAACCCATAGACGGTCCAGAAACAACCGATGAAAATGCAGATAAAATTTTATTTTCCAGTGATATGTCATGGTCGTGTTGGAATTTTTCTGGTTTAAAATTTGGTCCAACATTACGTGGTGCATATGAAACACAATTTATGGATAATACAGATGCCCCACGTCAAAACCTGGTTCGTGGCAGTGGTGGTTTATCATTGTTTGATCATAAAATTATAAAAAGTTTATATACCGTTGGATTATACGAATATGATTTTACATATTCTGATACCCCGACCAGCAAAACCGGTGCCGAAGCCGGATGGCGGATAGAATACAAAATTCGTGATGGTGTAAAAATTTCAACAAATGGATATTATCGTGAATATTTTTCGTATTCAAATTATGTTCCAACCGATTTGGAACGTGATTTAAATGCCGTTGTGCGTATGGATACAAATTTGTGGGGTGAATTTACAATGGGGCCATATATTCAATACCGTCGCGCCAAGGCACGTAATGTTGACGTATATGGCAGCAACCTGGTTATAGGTATTTCATTTAATTACATAACCAAATTTCATTTATTGCAATCGGCTGAATAATATCCGTATTCTGGAGGGTCCGGCGTCACCCCGTTGCAGAACGGGGTCCATTGTTATTCGTTGTGTCTGCGACGCAATAGATGCCGACCTGCGTCGGCATGACGACAAGAGAGAGATTACGGGGCTGATTGCGTTGCAGACCCTATGATTATTTTCAGTGGATACCGGCCTGCGCCGGGATGACGGTAAAAGAGCGATTGCGGGGCCCGATTGTCGGCATGACGGTGTGTGGTGTGGGATATGGTGCCCAGATTAGGTGGGGATTGTGAATGATAAAAAAACATGGCGGGAAAAGCCCCGCCATGTTTAACATTTGTGCAAAAATGTTACGCCAACATTTTTGCAACTTCATCGGCCAAATTATCAGCCTGCTTTTCGATACCTTCGCCCAATACAAAGTATGCAAAACCGGACAAAGAACCACCATTTTCTTCAACAATCTGTTTTACCGTTTTGGATGGATCCATAACAAATGGTTGTTCTTCTAATACGCATTCTGCATAATATTTATTGATACGGCCTTGAACCATTTTTTCAACAACCATTTCCGGTTTACCGGCGGTTGCACCAGATTCAATAAATACCTTCTTTTCGCGTTCAACTGCATCTGGATCAACGTCTGCGATGGTCAAATATTCAGGTTTGCTGGCCGCGATATGCATAGCAATCTTTCCACCGATTTCATCGATTTTTTCAGAATCGCCATTAATCGCAACGGCAACACCAATTTGTCCCATTCCAGGAACAGTTGCATTGTGAATATATGTAAATACTTTGTCACCAGATACACGTGCAATACGGCGCAAATTCAGGTTTTCACCAATAATTGCAATTGCAGATGCGATATCTTCACGAACAGCATTCATCGTCGCATCAAAATCACCATTCATTTCCAAAGCCTTGGCGGCAACATCTGCAACCAATTTTTGGAAACGATCATTTTTTGCAACAAAATCTGTTTCTGCATTTAATTCAACAACACAACCCATGTTATTGCATTTTACAACCGTTACCAAACCCGATGCAGCAACACGGCCGGCCTTGGATGCAGCCTTTACAATACCCTTTTGACGCAACCAATCAGCGGCGGCTTCGATATCACCATTTGCCTCGGTCAATGCTTTTTTGCAATCCATAATCCCTGCGGATGTTTTTTCACGCAATGTCTGGATTAATTTTGCCGTTATTTCTGCCATTGTTTCCTCCACTTTTTTTTATAATTTTAGTGTTGATTATTTATCTGATTTTTCGGCCAATTTACCGCGACGTTCTGCACGTGCTTCGGATGTTTTTGATTTTTGGCGTGCGGCTTTGTCTTTCATTCCCGCTTCGATCTCATCGGCGTTTTCGGTTGCCATTTCAGATTCAGCCTTTTTACCGGCGGCACCGCCCAAACGTTTTTCAATACCAGACAAAATTGCATCAACAAACAAATCACAATACAATTGAATTGCACGAGATGCGTCATCATTACCTGGAACTGGGTAATCTACGCTTTCTGGGTTTGCATTTGTATCACAAATTGCAATTGTTGGAATATCCAAAATTTTTGCTTCACGGACGGCCAATTCTTCACGTGGAACGTCAATAACAACGATTGCCTGTGGTGTTCCATGCATATCCAAAATACCACCAAATACGCCACGTAATTTTTCAACTTCTTTGGTCATAACGCCAACTTCTTTTTTGGTTAATCCCAATTTATCAGCGTTAACGATATCATTTTCCATTTTTTTCAAACGGCGAATTGATTGTGATACGGTTGTCCAGTTTGTCATCATACCACCCAACCAGCGGTTGTTAACATAAAATTGACCACAACGTTCGGCCGCATCTTTAACGATATCTTTGGCCTGATGTTTTGTTGCAACAAATAAAACGCGACCACCGGCGGCGGCGATTGCCTCTAACGCGACCAATGCACGATGCATTAATGGTGCAGTTTTATTCAAATTGATGATGTGAATTTTATCCTTTACACCGTAAACATATGGTGTCATCAGCGGATTCCAGCGACGCGTATGATGTCCAAAATGAACGCCAGATTCCATTAATTGTTTCATAGTAAATGTTGGCAATGCCATAATTTTATCCTTTTTTCTGTTAGTTTTCCTGATCACGGGGCGTTGGCCGAATATTTTATTTTTCGGACAGAAAAAATCCCATGACTGTGTTTTTCACATTCGTAAAAACGAACATGTGTGGTATACAATAGCCCATTTTCCCATAAAAATCAAGCATTTTATAGCCAAATACATGTGTTTTTTGTCCGTCGATAAATCGGGCAACATTTGCACCGTGGGAACTTCATTTTCCAAATTGCACAATCAATAAATCTTGGGCCCGATGTTTTCCCCGGCGTCACCCCGTTGCAGAACGGGGGCCATTGAATAAATCATATCTGCGTGTCTGCGACGCAATAGATCCCGGCCTACGCCGGGATGACGGTAAAAGAGCGATTGCGGGACCTGATTGCCGGGTGGTGGAAATATTGGTTGAATTAATAAAATGGTAAAATTATTTTTGTATCACTGCAGACAGTGATATGCAGTGATACACCTTTCACTG
>JAKSTF010000033.1 GCA_024402715.1 Alphaproteobacteria bacterium | reverse complement strand
AACACGAATTTGGCGAAAGTAAAACATATTCCGGGGCCGGCGCCGTTGAACGTTTTCGTGATAATAATGAATTAAAATATTCTTTGCGTTCCGTTGCCGAAAATGTGCCATGGATAAATCACATTTATATTGTAACCGGGTTCAATCAGGTTCCAAAATGGTTAAACACCAATAACCCAAAAATAACGATTGTCCCACACGAAAATATATTACCCAAAGAAGCCATGCCAGTATTTTCATCCACGTCTATTGATATGTGTTTGGCAAATATTCCAAATTTATCTGAACACTTTTTATTGTGCGATGATGATATGTTTTTTAATAAAAAAATAACACCGTCATTTTTTTATGACAAACATGGCCGTGCCCGCGTTTTATATAATAAACATCATGATTTTAATCCGGATATCAATAAATGGTTAAATTCCGTTGATGAATATACAAAAACATTGGTTAATGCGGCCGAATTGGTAAAACGTGTTTGTGGAAAAACATTTTATATTGGGCGCCCGGCGCATGGAATTGATCCGTATATAAAATCATCAATGATTGAATGCCGAAACAATGAATATATAAAGCCTATTTTGGACAAACAAATATTATATAAATTCCGTTCATCAACATGTGTATCACGTTGGGTATTTAATATTTATGATTATGTTAATGGGCGTGCCACAATGACACATTGTCACCCATTTAAATCACGTCATATAACCGATTTTATATATAACACAATACATTTTTATGGAACGCGTCATTCACCATTATTTTGTGAAGATGCCATTGTTTCAAAAAAATCAGTAAATCATTCTGCAATATTTTGCATAAATGATTCCGATAAATCGGGCGATATTGTTTTAAAACATAATGCCGAATTTTTACAAAACCGTTTTCCAAATAAAAGCGAGTTCGAATTATGAAAATATGCTGTGTAGTAATTGTTACATATAACGCCAAAAAATGGCTTGATATGTGTCTAGAACCATTTAGAAACGCTGATCACGATGATATATCAATAATAGTTATCGACAATGCATCAGCTGATGATACATGTGACATTATACGCAACAAATATCCGTATGTAAGATTAATATCAAATTCAAAAAATTTGGGATTTGGTCAGGCAAATAACATTGGAATTAAATGGGCCTATGACAATGATTTTAAACATGTATTTCTATTAAATCAAGATGCACAGATTTCCATTAGCGATTTATATAAAATATGCGAAATGCAAGACGGAAATCCTGAATATTATTGTTTATCACCGATACACTATTCCAAAGATGGAAATATAGATACTTGGTTTAAAAAAAATCTTGTTGACAGTGGAATCGCTGAATCTGTAAATAAAAATTCTGAACACTATATTTACGAAATCAAATTTTGCAATGCCGCATTATGGTGTTTATCCATGGCGTGCATTGAAAATATTGGCGGTTTTAGTCCCACTTTTTTTCATTATGGCGAAGATAATAATTACGTAGATAGAATACATTATTATGGTAAAAAAATTGGTGTGATTCCATCCATCAAAGGATTGCATTATCGTGAAAATCCACGTTCAAAAAATACATATTTTATCGATAAATTCAAAGCGAATTACAGATATATGCTGCAAGAATTGTCAAATCCAAATAATAAAACAAAAAATATTTATCTAAAATTTTACAGAAAAATTTTTTTAAAGTTATGTATTGCTTTATTAACATTTAATTATGAAAGAATAAAACGAAATTTTAAATTAATTACGTGTTTGATAAAAGAACACAAAATGATAGAATCAAACAAAGAAAAATCTAAACAAAATTTAAAACTATGTTTTCTTGATATTTGAAAAATTATAAATACATGTAACGGGGGTATATTAAATGTCTTTAAGAGCTTTTGTAAATATTTTAACTATTTGGATTCCGATTGCCGTAATTCGCAGGGGACTTCGCGGTTTTTTATTACGTAATCTTTATAATATGACAATGGACAAAAAAATTAAAAACGAATTCGTGAAAAACTATACAATTTTTACAAATGTTCCAGATGATTTTGAATTTAAAAAAACACTATCAACAACTGTTTCGATAATAATACCGTGTTATAATCAGTATGAATATACAAAAAAATGCCTGTACTCTATATTACAGAATACGCATGGCATTGATTATGAAATTATAATCGCCGATGATTGCAGCACAGATGAAACTAAAGATATATTAAACCATATAAAAAATATAACTGTTGTGCGTCCCGAATCTAATCTGCGTTTTTTAAAAAATTGTAATAATGCTGCGAAACAGGCGCGTGGGAAATACGTTTTATTTTTAAATAATGACACCCAGGTTATGCCGAATTGGTTGTCGCATTTGGTCAATTTAATAGAATCTGACAAAACGATAGGAATGGTTGGTTCTATGTTGTTGTATCCAGATTTTTCGTTACAAGAAGCCGGTGGAATAATATATTCGGATGCCGGTGGTTGTAATTATGGGCGTGGAAAATTAAAACCATGGTCTGGCGAGTATAACTATGTCAAAGATGTTGATTATATTTCTGGTGCGGCGATAATGTTGGCCAAAGAAACATGGGAAAAGTTGGGTGGTTTTGATGAACTTTTTGCCCCTGCATATTACGAGGATACCGATTTAGCATTCAGAATACGTAATGATTTGAAAAAGCGTGTTGTGTATCAGCCGTTGTCACGCGTGATTCATTTCGAAGGAAAATCAAACGGAACAGATTTGTCGTCTGGCCAAAAACGTTATCAGGTTATAAACGCAGAAAAATTTCAGAATAAATGGAAAGAAATTTTGAGCACTGCACATTGTAAACCACATGATATTTTTTATGCCCGTGATCGCTCTAAAGATCAAAAATGTTTATTATTCATAGATAGCAGATTTTTAACGTATGATAAGGATTGTGGGTCGCGCGCATCTTTTAAATACTTAGAATTTTTCAAAAAACACGGATTAAATGTCAAATATTTGGCAAAGGCGAAATATCCATACGATTATCACAAAGATACAATCGAACAAATGGGAATAGAAATAATTTGCAGTGATGATTTATATGACAAAAGAATCCAAAAATGGTTCGAAGAAAACGGTAAATATATTGATTATATTTATTTAAATCGTCCTGATGTTGCACAGTGGTGTATGAAATACTTGAAAAAGTATACCACCGCAAAGATTATTTACCAAGGGCATGATTTACATCATTTACGAATGATGCGGGAATACCAGATAAATCCATCGAAACGATTGTTAAAAGCCACAAAACGGATGGAACATTTAGAAAAAACATTGTTACCACAAATGGATACTGTTGTTTATTTTTCTGATGTTGAAATAGACAAAATAAAAGAAATGAATCTAAATGTAAAAAAATTAGATACTGTCCCACTATATGTTTTTGATGATGTGTCAAATATGAAATATGTTTCATCAAAACGCCAAGATATAATGTTTATTGGAGGATACAATCATGTACCAAACGTTGATGCGGCAAATTGGTTGGTGAATGATATAATGCAGGCCGTATGGGCCAAGAATCCGAACATAAAGTTGCATCTGGTTGGATCAAATATGCCAAAACAATTACAAAATTTGGCATCAAAATATGAAAATATAATCATAGATGGCTTTGTCACCGATACAGAATTAAAGGAATTGTATTCGAAAATAAAACTGTCTATTATTCCATTACGATTTGGTGCTGGTGTAAAAGGCAAAATAGTTGATTCTATGTATAACAATGTTCCTGTTATTACAACGTCAATCGGGGCCGAAGGAATATCCAGTGATGAACAATTTATAATTGTGCGCGATGATACAGATTCAATTGTAAAGGCAATAGTTGATGTTTATGATGATAATGAGAAATTGCAGAAAATATCTGATAAATCATCTGGGTTTATTATGGATAATTTCAGTACAAAAACCGTTCTGAACAAATTCAAACAATGGATGGACATACAATGAAAAATCTTATTGTTGGTTGCGGTATATCCGGTGCAACGATGGCCCGTTTATTGGCTGAACGCGGAGAAAAGGTCACTGTTATTGATTCCAAAGGTCATATAGCCGGTAATATTTATGATTATTACGAAGATGGTATATGTGTTCATAAATATGGAACGCATATTTTTCATACCAGTAATAAAGCCGTTTGGGATTTTGTATCACGTTTTTGCAAATGGTATCCGTATCAGCACCGGGTTCGTGGTCTGATTGACGGACAAATTTGTTCCAATACCATTTAATTTAAATACTTTACATGCCGTATTTCCAGAAAGCCTGGCTATCAAGATTGAGCAAAAATTATTAGATAACTTCGGGTTGAATGTAAAGGTTCCAATTCTTGAATTGCGTAAAAAAGATGATAAAGACCTGCAATTTTTGGCCCAGTATATTTATGACAAGATATTTTTGGAATATACATTGAAACAGTGGGGCCAGACGCCAGATGAAATAGATCCGTCTGTATCTGGTCGTGTCCCGGTATATGTATCCCGTGATGACAGATATTTCCAAGATAAATATCAGGGTATTCCAATTGGTGGATATACCAATATGGTAAAGAATATGCTGAATCACAAGAATATTACGGTTAAATTAAAAACACCATTTAACAAGAATATGAAATATGACCGTTTATTCTGGTCGGGCAGTATTGATGAATTCTTTGATTATCAATATGGTGAATTACCATATCGCAGTGAACGTTTTGATTTTATCAAATTCCCATATTCTAAATTCCAAGAAGCATCGGTAATAAATTATCCATGTAATTATGACTGGACCCGTATTGGTGAATATAAATATTTCTTGAACGATCAATCGGATAAGACAATCGTTTCTTATGAATATCCGGAACCTTTTGAAAATGGTAAAAATGATCGGTATTACCCAATCGCAAATGACAAAAATGCCGAATTATATCAAAAATACTTAAAATCTGCACAACGTCTGTCAACCGTGTATTTCTTTGGCCGTTTGGGCGATTACAAATATTACGATATGGACAAAGCAATTGCCCGTTGTTTGAATTTAGTTAACGAATTAAAATAAGGATAAATAATGATAAAAATATTTAAAAACACAAAATTTTATGTTGCGTGTCCTGCTTCTTTCCAAACCGGTGGAACGGAAGCTTTGCATGTTCTTGCCTTTGAATTACGAAAAATGGGAATTAATGCAATAATGTATTATAGAGAAATCAAAGATAATAAAGATGTTATTGGAGAACGATTTAAGTGTTTTAATATTCCATACGTTTTTGACATAGAAGATGAACAAGACAATGTATTAATTGTCCCGGAAATTTGGGGTGGACTATTAAAAAAATATAAGCAGGTGCAAAAAGTTTTTTGGTGGCTTTCTGTGGATAATTATCTTGTCAAAACAAATAAACATAGTTTTTTTTCAAAAAATAAAATATCTTTTAAAGATAAAAATATTTTACATTTAGCTCAATCTCAGTATGCTTTATGTTTTTTAGAAAAACACAAAGTAAAGAACAAATCTTTTTTGGGCGATTACTTACGAGAGGATTTTTTTGAAAAACGTCCGGTTTTGAAAAGTTCTTGTAGAAAAGATATCATATTATTCAATCCAGCAAAAGGGTATGGATTAACAAAAAAAATCATTCTATCCGCCCCAGATTTAATTTTTATGCCGTTAAAAGATATGACCCCAACTCAAGTCCGTGATTTATGTTTGCAATCTAAAATTTATATAGATTTTGGTAATCATCCAGGAAAAGATAGATTTCCTCGCGAAGCAGCGATTCAAGGAAATATTGTAATTGTTGGCTTACGTGGTTCAGCAGTATTTTATGAGGATGTACCAATAAAGTCGGAATATAAATTTAAAGCCACAGAAGATAGCGTCAAAAATATCGTTCTTAAAATACGTGATTGTATAAAAAACTACGATACAAAAATAACCGATTTTGAATACTATCGGTCTGTTATAGAAAAAGATCATGAAAAATTTATATCAGATCTTAAATCTATAATAGATTTTGTACGACAGTAAAAAATATTGCAAATTTTATGTTGAAATCATAAAAAAAACGGAACAAAAATTCCGTTTTTTTTATGAAAAATTAAAAACCACATATTTTTATTCATTTTTTTTTGGCGGTTTTCTGGCATTTTTTAACTTCAAGAAAAAAAGTTTGATTTTGTTATTTT
>JAKSTF010000032.1 GCA_024402715.1 Alphaproteobacteria bacterium | reverse complement strand
ATATTGGATAAATTTGATGCGTTGGTAAATGACATATCAATTGGTTTGCCGGCGGAAATAAAGGCACGTCGCCAACAATATGAATATTGGCGCGATAAATTATTAAACTTTGAACAAATTGCTGAATAAAGGGGCATGTTATGGTAAATTACAGCGTCGTTGCAGAAAATACAGAATCCACAGTTGTTGCACAGTATCAACCAAATACATCGCGGGTAACTGCATATCAATCGGAATCAGAATTAGAAAAAATGTTTATTGCACAATTGCAAAAGCAGGCGTATGAATATTTACCAATCCACAGCGAGGATGATTTAATAAATAATCTGCGCAATCAATTGGAATTATTGAACGATTATAAATTTACCGATAATGAATGGAATACGTTTTTTAAACAAAATATTGCAAATAAAAATAATGGTATCAAAGAAAAAACGGCCATTTTGCAACGTGATGGCCATATTCAATTGCTGACGCGTGATGATGGCAGCACTAAAAATATTTATTTGTTGGATAAAAAAGATATTCACAATAACCGATTGCAGGTTATAAACCAATATGAGGTAACAGGGGCGCATGATAATCGTTATGATGTGACCGTATTGGTTAATGGCATTCCAATGGTGCATATTGAATTAAAACGGCGTGGTGTTGATATTAAACAGGCGTTTAACCAAATCAACCGTTATCAACAGGACAGTTTCTGGGCCGGTTGCGGTTTATACGAATACATTCAAATATTTGTTATATCAAATGGGACATATACAAAATATTACAGTAATACAACACGTAATTTGCATATAAATGAAGCCAAGAATAATTCTGCCGTACCGCATAAGAAAACCAGTAACAGTTTTGAATTTACATCCATGTGGGCGGATGCAACAAATATGCCAATTATTGATCTGATGGATTTTGCAAAAACATTCTTTGCCAAACATACGATTTTAAACATTTTAACACGTTACTGTGTGTTTAATGCCGATGATAATTTATTAGTTATGCGTCCATATCAAATCGTTGCCACGGAACGAATTTTAAACAAAATCAATGTGTCTTCAAATTACAAAAAATATGGGACAATTAATGGTGGTGGTTATATTTGGCATACGACCGGAAGTGGCAAAACATTGACCAGTTTTAAAACCGCACAATTGGCCAGTGCAATGCCAGAAATAGATAAGGTTTTATTTGTCGTTGATCGCAAAGATTTGGATTATCAAACAATGCAGGAATATGACCGTTTTGAAAAAGGTGCCGCAAACAGTAACACCAGCACGGCTGTATTAAAACGTCAATTAGAAGATTCAAATGTAAAAATCATTATCACAACAATTCAAAAATTATCCATTTTTATAGAAAAAAATAAAAATCATCCAATTTTTGATAAACATATTGTAATGATATTTGATGAATGTCATCGCTCGCATTTTGGGGTTTCACATACCCAAATAACCCATGCATTCAAAAAATATCATTTGTTTGGGTTTACCGGAACACCGATTTTTGCAATTAATTCTAATTCTGGGGGAATGGCGGAATTAAAAACAACAGATCAGGCATTTGGCGAACGGTTGCATGTTTACAGTATCGTTGATGCAATCCGAGACAAAAACGTATTGCCGTTTAAGGTTGATTATATTGGCACTGTGAAATGCAGGGATGCCGAAGATATAGAAAATAAAAAAATAAATGATATTGATCGTGAAAACGTTTTAATGGCCCCAGAACGCATAAAAAACAACGTAGAATACATTTTAAATAACTTTAATATCAAAACCAAACGAAATGATAAATCGTTTGTTTACAGCGTTATTAAAAATGTTGAAACTGTTGCCAGTGCCAAAGATCGTAATAGAATAGAAAAAGTAAAACAGGCAATCCGTATGTCTGGGTTTAATTCTATACTTGCGGTGCAATCAATACCAATGGCACGTTTGTATTATAATGAATTTAAAAAACAAATGGCCGAACATCCGGAACGTGCATTGAAAATAGCAACCATTTACAGTTTTGCCGCCAATGGTGATGATTATTCCGAAGATGGTATGTGGGACGAGAATCCAGAAAATACAAATGCCTTAGATATATCATCACGTGAATTTTTAGAATCAGCCATTGGTGATTATAATAAAATGTTCGGTACCAGTTATGATACATCCAGTGACAGATTTCAAAATTATTACAAAGATGTTTCATTACGTATGAAAAATCGTGAAATAGATTTGTTAATTGTTGTTAATATGTTTTTAACTGGCTTTGATGCGACAACGTTAAATACATTATGGGTTGATAAAAATTTGCGTATGCATGGCCTGTTGCAGGCATATTCACGCACCAACCGTATATTGAATTCTATCAAGACACACGGAAATATTGTTTGTTTTCGCAATCTGGAAAAGGCAACTAACGAAAGTTTGGCTTTATTTGGTGATAAAGATGCCGCCGGTATAGTTTTATTAAAAACATTTGCAGAATACTATAATGGCTATACAGATGGTGAAAAACAAATACGCGGATATAAAGAATTGGTTGCAGAATTATTGGATAAATTCCCAATTGGCCAAATAATAACGGGCGAGGGTGCCGAAAAAGAATTTATACGTTTATACAGTGGCATTGTTCGTTTAAGCAATGTTTTAGCATCGTTTGATGAATTTGCTGATAAAAAAATATTATCCGAACGCGATATCCAAGATTATGCCAGTATGTATATTGAAATGCATGGTAAATATATAAAAAATAAAGATAATGGTAAAGAAAATATAAATGATGATTTAGTGTTTGAAATGGAATTAATCAAACAGACCGAGGTTAATATTGATTATATTTTGGCATTGGTAAAAAAATATCATGATGATAATTGTTGTGATAAAGAAATAATGATTTCTATTGAACGTGCAATTGATTCCAGTGTTGATTTACGTAACAAAAAAGATCTTATTTTGCAATTTATTAATTCATTAACACCAAATTCTGTTGTTGATGAAGAATGGATGATGTTTGTCAATCAGGCAAAAATTAATGAATTAAATAAAATCATAACACAGGAAAACTTGAACAAAGAAGAAACGTTTGCGTTTATAAATAATTCATTCCGTAATGGATTTATTCAAACGCATGGTCAAGATATTGAACGTATTTTACCGCCAATGTCACGATTTGATAAAAATACCAACCGTACACAAAGAAAACGTGATATCACAATGCGTTTGCTGGAATTCTTTGATCGTTTCTTTGGTGTATCAAATGGGGAAATTTAATTAAATGATTTTCTTAGTTTGTATAATTTTTAATTGAGTTGTTGTTTTTTTAGTTTATTATGAAAATGCAAAAAAAGGCTTAGAAATGATACAAAGAAAAAGATTTTACCCACAAAGTGAAAAATATCGCCTAAATATAGAACGGGTACAAAGACAGGCAGATATGTATACGATTAAACAAAAACAGAAACTGGTGGTAAAACTGTTAAACAATATAAAAGAAAATCCTGATATGCGTCATTCAGAAATTGTTAACGGTATTTTAGAAAATGAACGTTTAGGCTATAAATCAAAAATAGTTATGTTCCATGAATTGTTAGAAGAAGGTTTTTTCAGACGTTCGATAAATAATATTTTTGCAAGCATGGAAAATAAAGTACACTAAAAATAGTATGTTTTGAATAGTAAAAAACCGCCATTTTGGCGGTTTTTTACTTGTTTAATTTTATTACTTTGATTTCTTTTTTGCTGGTGCTTTTTTTGCAGTGGCAGCCTTTGTTGCAACAGGTTTGGCAGCCGGTGCTTTTTTAGCAGGTGCCTTTTTAGCAGATGCTTTTTTTGCAGGCGCAGCCTTTGTCGCAACAGGTTTTGCAACCGGGGCAGGTTTTACAACCGGATCCGGTGTTTTTTTGTATTCGCGAATCAAAACTGTTACACATGTCGCACCAATAATTGCAGACAATGCAGTGATAATGCCGTTCAATAAACCGCCAGAGAAAATCGCAAACAATACGATCGCAATAATCAAGACAATTGTATAACCCATGTTACGGGTCAAAACGTTTAAGGTTTTTTCAAATGTTTTTTTCATGTTTTCTTCCTTTTGTGTATCTGCATTATAACACAGGTAAAAAATAAAAGATAGAAAAAAAGGTCACATGGCGTGACCTTTTTGCAACAGAAAAATTTTTATAAAATCACCTGGCCACCTAAACGTGCGGTTCGTGGAATTGGGCCAAATGATGAACGTGGACTGACATAAATGTTACCACGGATTATAAAATCACCGCAGAATTGTAACATTGTAACATCACGTAAATACAGGTCACCATCAATTATAATATTGCATGGTAATGTATACTTGCGCATATTTTGCAGGTATAAATGCCCTGTGATGTGGTCATTGTTTTTTAATGTTGCGTTGCCGCGATCTACAATAACATCGCCATTAATCATATGGATTGTACTGCGATAAATCCTTTGCTGGTTCGGATTGGTTTTGCCAACCGATATTGGGGCCGATGTGTATTTACGGGTTATTGGATTACGATTAATTGGCAATGTGTTGTTTGTGATATTGTTACCGTTTTTAATTTTTTTATTAACAACAGGACGGACAACAATACGTGGATGTTTGTTGTTTGTGATTTCAATTTCTTGAACGGATTTAGTGTTAACAACATTGGACACGTTGCGGCAATTTACAATATCAATAATCAACATTGAAAATAATACGATAATTGCAACTAATAATGTTAAATTTACTAATCCGATTAAATCAATACAACGAATCCACTGCCATATACGGTTTAATCCAGATTTGATGGATGCGATCAATTTATGAAATATATATTTTATACGGCCGACAAATGTTTTTGGGGTGTTTTCAGGATTTGTTGCCATTTTTTTTGCATCGCGTGCATTCTTGCGTTCAATACGACGTGCGGCAATTTTCATTTTTAATTCTTTGAACATTACATTATTCCCTTGGTTGGTTATAATTTTTATGCATAATACCCTAAAAAAATAATTTGTCAATATATTTTGTCAAAAATAATTTTGGTCAATCGGTTGGTTGCAAAAATTGGTTAATTGTTGTATAATAAGAAATATGGATTATATGAAAATTGCTTTGCAATGTGCAAATCGTGCAATGAAGCACGAGGACGTGCCAATTGGTGCGGTTATTGTTCGTAATGGAAAAATAATTGCCCGTGGTGAAAATCAGGTTCAATTACGGCATAATCCGACATTACATGCAGAAATTGTTGCGATAAATCGTGCGTGTAAAAAATTGGGTTCTAAATTTTTGGATGATTGTGAAATTTATGTGTCATTAGAACCGTGTGCTATGTGTGCAACAGCAATATCGTTTGCACGTATAAAGCGAATTATTTTTGCGGCTGATGATCCAAAGGGTGGGGCGATAAAATATAATGCACGGGTTTATGATACGGATCGCCATTTGTGGCACCCCGACTGGTTGCAGGATGATGTGTATGCAACGGTATCTGCGGATATGTTGCGCAGTTTTTTTGTGGAACGTCGTCGTAAAAAATAAAATGTTTTAATTGAGTGCAGGGTGTTTTTTTGATAATATACTGTATATGAATCATAAATTAGAAAAATTGGATATGTCATTAACGTGCCCCATTGTTATGGTTGGTTTGATGGGTGCTGGTAAAACCAGTGTTGGGCGTGCTTTGGCCCGTCGTTTGGGAATACCGTTTGTTGATTCTGATAAAGAAATTGAAACAGCGGCGGGGTGCAGTGTTGTTGATATTTTTTCCATGTATGGTGAATCTGAGTTTCGACGTGTTGAACAACGTGTTATTGAACGGTTGTTAGATACGCCACCGGTATGTAAAGTTATTTCCACAGGTGAGGGTGCGTTTATAACCCCGGCTGTGCGTGAAATGATTTTGGCAAATGCAATTACAATATGGTTACGTGCAGATTTAGATTTGTTAGTTAAGCGAACTAATTCACGTGATACCAGACCGCAATTGTTACACGTGGATAGTAAACAAGTTTTGGCTCAATTGATTGATGAGCGGTATCAGATTTATGCTATGGCAAATATAACAGTCGATACAAGGGATGAAAGTTTGCGTAAAACTTTAAATAAGGTTGTTGCGGCAATTCAGGCGTATAAAAAATAATATCAAATATTAATTAGTTGTGATTGTATATTAAAGTGATATATCAAATCTTGATTAATGGTGTCTTTTTGTTGTTTTGTGGGATTGTAGTGTTTGTTTTTATTTGTGTAAGATG
>JAKSTF010000031.1 GCA_024402715.1 Alphaproteobacteria bacterium | reverse complement strand
GCCATGACCAGTGCAGAACGTGCAGAACCAGAAAAAATATTTGCCAATGCCAAGGCACGTATTGCTGAAACGGCCGGTTGCACTGTTCGTGATGTTGAACATATTATAAAACAATATACAAAAATGAAACAGCAAATGGCAATGATACAACGTATGGGTGGAATGGATGCCGTGATGCAACGTATGCAACAGGGAACAATGCCGGGTGGTGCACCGATGCCAAATGGGGTAAAATAACAAACGTTTTTATAAAAATTATGAAAATCTTAAATAAGAAAATTGCTGCAAAAAAATCATCTGTTGCCTGGATTCAACGCCAGGCGGCGGATCCGTATGTTGCACGTGCGCATCGCGATGGTTATCGTGCACGTGCGGCATATAAATTAATTGAAATGAATGAAAAATATCATTTCTTGAAAAATGGTCAGGTTGTTGTTGATTTGGGGGCAGCCCCTGGATCATGGACACAATATATTGCACGTGATTTTCCACGCAGTCGCGTTTTTGCGATGGATTTATTGGAAATTACACCAATCCCTGGGGTTGAATTTTATCAGGGGGATTTTACCACTGACGATGCATTGAATTGGTTGGTGGAAAAATTAAATTTACCCGATGATGCGTCCAAACATGGTAATGTTGATGTTGTTATGTCTGATATGGCACCAAATACTGTTGGACATAAAAAAACAGATCATATTCGTCAAATGGTATTATTAGAATATGCCTTTGATTTTGCATTACGTGCATTAAAACCCGGTGGGACATTTGTTGCAAAATCATTTACCGGTGGCACAACGGGTGAATTAATTCGTCAAATAAAAACACATTTTGATTCGGTGTATCAGGTTAAACCGCCCGCATCACGCAAAGACAGTGTTGAAATGTTTATTGTTGCAATTGGATATCGTGGGTAATGAAAAAAATAATTGTGTTTTTTGCATTGTTTTATTGGCCATTTAGTGCTTTTTCAGATGTTAATAATGATTTTTTAAATGCCGCTAATCAAGGAAATATTGATGGTGTAAAAAGTGCGATTGACGCAGGTGCAGATATACACAGTCGTGATATTCATGGGTTGGATGGATTAATTTTAGGTGCCAAAAACGGGCATACGGATGTGGTTGAATATTTTATTGATTCTGGATTTTGTGACACATATGAATGGGCAATAATTTTTGCAACAAAGGGCGGACATTTAAAATTAATAAAGAAAATGATTAATAAATGTAACGTTGATTCAGATAAAATATATCATTCGATTTTTTATTATGCTGCGTCATCTGGGCAAATTGATGTATTAAAATATGCAATTAAAAATGTAACGGATGTATATTCTAAAAATAAAGCATTGAAAGTGGCTGCGGAAGGTGGTTGTCTAAAAATTGTCAAATATTTAACAAAAAATGGTGCTAATTCTGTTGGTCGAGATGAAGCATTATGTTTAGCCGCTATCCATGGCTATTTAGATGTTGTTAAATATTTATTAAAATTCCCCATTAATATTAATACAAAAAATATTGCATTAGTTGATGCTGCAACTGGTGGGCATTTGAATGTAGTAAAATATTTAGTGGAACATGGTGCGAATGCGAAGTATACAGCTGCAGTATCTACCAATGATTTAGAGATTTTGAAATATTTGGTTGAAGAGGGGGCAGATATTTTTGAACGTGATGACAACAATAATACAATATTGATGTCAAAGACCGAAACAGATAATTTAGAATTGGTAAAGTATTTAGTTGAATATGGTATTGATATTAATGCACAAAATTATGAGGGGCGAACGGTGTTAATGAATTCTTTGTATTATGGTTCGTTACCAATAATAAAATATTATGTTGAATCTGGAGCAAATTTAAATATTACAGATAAAAACGGTAAAACCGCCTTGGATATTGCAAAATCGATACCAAATGATATAAAAATGTATCCAGATCGATTTGAAATAATTGAATACTTACAAGGTAAACAAAGCGATTGATTATGGGGGAAAATTATGGTAAATAAAAAAGTATCAGAAACATATAATATGGAACGTGTTGAAAAATTATTAGAAAATATAAACTGTAAAATCAAAAACAGAAATATATTCACGTGGAAAGTATTGTTTGGGTGGTTGATATGTATTCCTGTTATGTTGATTGGTGTTGGATTGACTGCGATATCTGGTGAACCGGTATTTACCGCTGTTGCATATTTGGTTGCGATTATATGTTTTTTTGTTAATTTTATAATTGGATTAACCGCATTATATAAATCAACAAAAGACAGCGATTAATATAAGTAAAATCCCCCAAATGGGGGATTTTTTATTCTTGCGGTGTGTTGTAATACACTGGGGCTTGTCCCAATTGTAGTTTATCTTTCATAGTTGCATTTTTCTGTAATTTGAAAAGTCCCTTTGCTATCTGTTATAGATGTCCCCGCAGATAAAAAGCAATCAGTAATACTGTTCGCATTTGCTGGACTGGTCCCATATTTGCCAGATGATAAATATTCTGGACATTTGCTGCATTCTGAATATAGATTGCTGGGGTATTCACCTGCTTTACAGTCTATTATGCAATCCAGTAAATATTTATGATATCCATTTTTACATGAAAGAGGGGCATTAACGGTGTTGCCCGAACCATCTACACCCTTGCCATCTTTACACATTGTGCCGAAACGGGCGCATTCAGCCTGACCAGTGGTATTATTTGTATTGCCTGTACATGTTGAGAATGTTGCAATAAAACAGTACATGGTGCCATTTGAATCATATACCCTGGCATTGCTACAATTTTGTTCGGTACATTTAACAGCTGTTGTTGTTCCGCCTGACGAATCTCCGCCATTAAACTTTAATTTATTACCGGTAATAGTATTAGTTATTGTTCGTCCAGCAGCGCTACCGCTGGTTATATTTGCAGATGAACAACTGCATGATAATCCATCGGAAGAAGAAGTCCAGCTACTGCAACAAATTTGGCTGCCGGCGTATACCGGACCGGCATAAGGATCTGTACCAATTGGTCGACAGTTTGAAAAAACTTGGGAACATTCTGATGTACCACAACTAGAACATGCAGAAAACGCATCAATATGATTTAGTATTATACAAGATATCATGATTGTGTAATGAAATATTTTCATGATAATACCCCTTCCGTTTGATTATAAAACTTAATATATATATATATATTGCAAGAATAAAATGGCAAATACATCCGTTTAAAGCGTCGTCGATACGCAAAATAAAGAAAGTGGCGATTTTTTTACACAAAAAAATAACCCGCCTGTGGGCGGGAATATTACTTAAATCTTTCGGCGGCGGTTCTGGCCAATTCGTCACAACGTTCGTTGAATTCTTCCCCCGCGTGTCCTTTGACCCAATGCCAATGAATTTTTATTTGCGATGCCAATTGATCTAATTGGATCCATAATTCTTGATTTTTTACCGGTTTTTTATCCGCCGTTTTCCAATTATTTCGTTTCCAATTCTTTATCCACGATTCCATCCCATTTTTTACATACTGACTGTCGGTGTGTAATTCAACATCGCTGTGATGACGGGCGGCACTCAGGGCACGAATTACCGCCGTCAATTCCATTTTGTTGTTAGTTGTATTTTTTTCGCCACCACTGCGTTCTGCAACATTTTTGCCGTCTGTTGCGACAAATGCCCATCCACCGGGGCCTGGGTTTCCTAAACAACTGCCATCTGTCCAAATTTTTAACATTTTTATTCACCTATTTTTATGGTATAATATCACACATGAGATTTGATGTAAAACAATTAAAAGAAATGTCAAACTGCGTTCGATCAAATGCATTGAATGCGGTTCGTAATGCCGCCAGTGGCCATGTTGGAATTATTTTAAGCGCTGCGGATATAGTAACAACAATATATGCAAATTTTTTGCGTTCACATCATGACAAATTTATTTTGTCATCTGGTCATGGCAGTGCATTGTTATATTCTGTTTTAAAATTGGCGGGGTATGATGTCGGTGATTTAAATTCGTTTCGTAAAATTGGGGGATTGCCAGGGCATCCCGAGTTTGGTATTGATGGGGTATATGCAACCACAGGGCCACTTGGTCAGGGTGTTGGAAATGCGGTCGGAATGGCAATTGCTGCAAAAATACAAAAATCTGATGAAATGGTTTATTGTTTGTGCGGCGATGGGGATTTGATGGAGGGGGTTGCAAACGAAGCGGTAACATTTGCTGGGCGATATAAATTAAATAATTTGGTATTGTTGTGGGATGATAATAAAATCAGTATTGATGGTGTGGCGTTAACAGATATTGATGTGCCGGCACGTATGCGGGCGGCTGGGTGGAATATTATTCGTGTACGTGGTGATGACTTTAATGGTTTAAATCGTGCGTTACATCGGGCGACAATGTCGACGGCCCCAACATTTATTCAGTGTCGTGATGTTATTGGACGGGGAACCAGTGTTGCCGGAACGGCCGCTGCACATGGATTGGCAATTAGTGATGATGAATTGGGTGAATTGGTGAAAAAATATTCATCAGATATTGGGGGGGAGTTATGGAATATTGTTGCCAAAGAAAAAACGGGAAAATGCATTAAAAATCAATTGGATATTGATGTAAAACAAATGCCAGAATTAGAATATACGCATGATATATCAACGCGTGAATTATCGGGTATATATTTACAGATGTTATTTTCTGCGGGAATTAATTTGATTGGTGGCAGTGCGGATTTATCTGCCAGTACTAATGTTAAAATATCTGATCATCGTGATATTACGCCGGATGATTTTAGTGGTAATTTTATTAATTATGGTGTGCGTGAACACGCAATGGGGGCAATAATGAACGGTATGGCGGCCGCTGGATTACGTCCATACGGTTCGACATTTTTAGTTTTTAGTGATTATTTGCGTCCCAGTATTCGATTGTCTGCAATGTCGGGTTTGCCTGTAATATACGTGTTCACGCATGATAGTATTGCAGTTGGTCAAGATGGTCCGACACACCAACCAATTGAACAGTTGCCATCGTTGCGTTTAATACCACATTTTAATGTATATCGACCATGCAATGGGGCCGAGGTTGCATATGTATGGCGTGCGGCAATTTCTGATACGAAATGTCCGTCATGCTTGGTTTTATCACGTCAAAAAATTAATCAGATTCCAACGCCAACATCTGCGGATTTATCACGTGGTGCATATGTTATACTGCCGGCAACGTCTAATAATGTTCGGGCAACAATTATTGCCACCGGGGCCGAGGTTCCATTGGCTGTGCAGGTTGCAAAAATTGTTGGTAATGATGTTCAGGTGGTCAGTATGCCATGTGTATCGGCGTTCCGGTTACAGGATTGTGAATACCGTAAAAAAATATTACGGGGATATGTTGTTGTAATCGAAGCGGCTGCAACCGCCCCATGGTTTGAATTTGCCGATGCTGTGGTTGGTATAGATCGGTTTGGTGTATCTGGGCCTGGGAATGCAGTTTATTCACACTTTGGTTTCGATGCGGATACAATCGCACGTGATATTGCAAAGAATTTAAAATAGTTTTATTAAAATGGCAGATTGTGAATTTATAACATCAAATGGGCAAAAAATCCCCGTTGTTATTGTTGTACGGCGCGGGGCGCGTAATATAACATTGCGTCCAAAAATGCGGCCGAATTTTGAAATTCATATCACAAAGCCGTGGTTGGTTACCACAAAAACAGCCTTGCAATTTATGGAACAAAAACGTAAATGGCTGGAACAATATTTTAATAATAAAACGCAACGTGTGCATTTACAGCCTGGAAATACAATTAAAATATTTGATCGTAATGTTTTTTTGCAACATGACCCGTCACGTCGTGCAAATAAATACATCGAAACTGATGCAGAACATGGAACGTTGATTGTTGGTGGCGGGACAGATATGTTTGAACGACGTGTGCGTGATTATATTCGCACAGAATTTATAACCGTGGCCCGTCAAATGATAAAAAACGTACCACAGGATTTATGGCCGACGCGCATTGTGGTGCGTGATACAACAACCCGCTGGGGCAGTTGTTCATCCACAGGCACAATATCATTTTCATGGCGTTTGGCATTTGCACCGCGTGATGTTATGCGATATGTTGTGATGCATGAATTGGCACATCGACGTTATATGGATCATTCGCCTGCGTTTTGGAATTTTGTTGGGGACTTATATGGTTTTGGGGTGGAACGTGCAAAACGCTGGTTAAAGGTTAATGGGGGCTCATTACATCAATATTTTTAAAAAACTTGAAAATACATATGTTTTTTCATATAATGACAATATGATACAGAAAGCGTTTGTTTTAATTGTTTTTCATCATGCCCATTCGGGCACTTGTTTATAGCGAACATTTTCAATTTATGATAGAAACGACATACGAAAATATGTCTTATGTTTACGGTTTACAAACACAGGAGAATAAAATGGATTTAAAACCAACCAAACCATTGTCTGGATTTATTGAATTATTACCGGCGCAACAACGTTGTTTTGACGAATGTGTTCGTCGTATGCAGAACGTTTTACGTACCGCGGGGTTTGAATATTTGGATTTACCCGCCATTGAACGGGCCGAAGTTTTAACAGACAAAGATAATTGGGATGAAATTGAAACACAGATGTATCTGTTTCAAAAGGGCGATACCAAAATGGGCTTGCGTTATGAGGGAACGGTTGGGTTGGCGCGTTATGTCGCAGGGCATTTGAATGATTTGGTATTTCCATTTCGTGCAACACAGTTTTCAAAACGTTATCGTGGTGAACGTCAACAACGTGGACGGTATCGAGAATTTTATCAAATGGATATGGATATTATGGGGATTGATAATTTGTCTGAAAATTACGATGCTGAAATTATATCTGTAATTGGACGTGCATTGGATTCGGTTCGGGAATTCATTGGTGAAAACTGTGTCCATATCGGCAGTCGTCCATATTGGAATGCGTTGTTTGCATATTTGGGATTTGATGACGCACAAAAGAAAAATATTTTTATTTTGATTGATAAAAAGGATAAATTAACAGATACAGATTTTGCCGATGCGTTGCATGAGGCATTGAATGACGATAATGCTGAATCACAGATTTTATCGGTTTTTACGGATGGATATGAAAAATTCAAAAATAAATCGGAACAATTGGATGAGGCGATTTCACAATTAACCGAATTTATGAACACTTTAAAATCGTTTGGTGTAAAAAATGCTGTGATTGATTTGTCTATTACGCGTGGTTTGGCATACTACACAGGTTTAGTATTTGAATTTAAATTGTTATCACATCCGGAATTAGGAACAGCGGCCGGTGGCGGTCGGTATGCAAATTTAACTGCAAAATTTAGTAAAACAAAAATTGTTGGGGTTGGGGCTGCAATTGGTTTTTCGCGTATGTTTGTTGCATTATTGGAATCGGGTGCGATTGATTTAACGCAGTTTATGCAACCTGTTACTGTGGCTGTATTAATTATGGGGAATCAGAATCTGTCGTATGCGTGTAATGTTTTAAACACATTGCGTGATGCGGGTGTTTCATCTGTTGCATATTTAGATGCAGATAAAAAATTCAAAAATCAAATTGAATATGCAAATAAAATCAATGCAGGATTTTGTGTAATCATAGGTGATGATGAACGTGAATCACAAATGTTAACGGTTAAAGATATGTGTTTGGGTGAACAACAAAAATTGACAATCGCAGATACAATAAAATTATTCCAGGGGAAATAATAATGATAGTAGAACAAAAATTAAAAGATATTCAATCGCGTGCTGCAGATATTGCAAATCAAATGAATTCTGGCACAATCGGTGGTGATGAATTAACCAAATTGTCCAAAGAATATTCGCGTATGGCGGAAATATTACCATTAATTGATGAATATTTTCAGACAGTGCAGGGTATTGCAGATGCAAATGAAATGTTGTCAGATCCTGAATTAAAGGCAATTGCGGCCCAGCAATTAGATGAATTAAAACATGCGTTGCCAGACATTGAAAAAAAATTACAAATTGCATTATTACCACGTGATGCGGCTGATGATAACGGGGTAATTATGGAAATTCGTGCCGGTGTTGGTGGGGAAGAATCCGCATTATTTGCAGGTGATTTGTTTAATCAATATAAATCATATGCTATGCGTCAGGGTTGGAAAATAGAAATCATCGAAGAAACTGCAACATCATTACGTGGTTATAAAGAAGTTGTGTTTAAAATAGATGGTGCCGGTGCGTTTGGACGTATGAAATATGAATCTGGAATTCATCGTGTTCAACGTGTCCCTGAAACCGAGGCCGCAGGCCGTGTCCACACCAGTGCGGCATCTGTGGCCGTATTACCCCAGGCCAAAGATATTGATGTTGTAATTGATGACAAAGACATTCGTATTGATATTTTCCGTGCCTCTGGTGCGGGTGGACAACACGTTAATAAAACCGACAGTGCTGTACGAATAACGCATTTCCCATCGGGCATAGTTGTAACGTGTCAAAATGAACGTTCTCAATTCCAAAACAAAGCGGCTGCGATGGATGTTTTGCGTTCAAAGCTGTATGAAAAACAGCGTATGGAACAACAAAATGCATCCAATGCATCGCGGCGCAGCATGGTTGGCAGTGGCGATCGCAGTGAAAAAATCAGAACATATAATTTCCCGGAACAACGTGTAACAGATCATCGTATAAAATTAACGTTATACAAATTGGATGATATATTAGCGGGTGGAAATGGATTGGATGAAATGATTGATGCATTGATTGCCGCCGATCAATTGGAACGTTTGGCTAATATGGAATAATTGATAATATATTTATATCTTACGGTCCAACAATTGTGTGGACCGTTTTTTTTTATTGGGTTAACCCTTGCAATATTTCTCTTGGCTGTTATAACGGCGTAGGCCGGTATCCAATGAAAAAAATTATAATCATATGTCTGCGACGCAATGGCCACCGTTCTGCAACGGGGGGACGCCGGGGAAAATATATGTTATATAATAAATTATTTTTTTGCGGCCAAATATAATGCAACCAACCAACCAACGATTG